>CAZUBB010000145.1:0-822 GCA_964618485.1 uncultured Pirellulales bacterium | reverse complement strand
CTCGACGCCTATCCGGTCACGTTCGACGAGCTGGAAGTCTACGAACTCAAGTCCGCCTGGGACGATGGCGCGGCATCGACCAGGTCGAAATAATAGCCCCAAAGGGGCGACAGATAATAGCCAGGGGTGCAAACCCCTGGAAAGCTGCGCAACAGAAAAAGCGTAAGCCCCAACGGGGCGACACTTGCAACGGGCGTCGCAGGTATCGCCCCGTTGGGGCTTGTTGTTTCTTCGTCCCAGCATTCCAGCGGCTTGCGCCGCTGGTTATTGTCTTTCGCCCCTTCGGAGCTTACAGGGCCCTGTCTATTCTTCTTTCGCCTTTTCTTCATTCGCGGCGGCGAACTCCACGAAGCCCCAGGTCGCGGGTTCGTGCATGTCGATCATGCCTTGCGGCGACCAGACCCAGTTGTCTTCGCGGCGATTGGGAACTTTGACGTACTTGCCGTCTTTCACTTCGACCTGCCATTCGACGCGAGAAAAATCGACGCGCCAACGATCGCCGGCTTCCGGGGGGCAAGGTTTGTGCGCGTATTTCTCCAGCGCCTTCCAGGGGATCGCGATTTCCACGCTCCAGTGCTCATCTTCATCGCTGGGGTCGTTTAACGTGCCTTCGATATGCACGGCGGTCTTGAGGCCATCGATGTTCCACCCGTTGTCGACCTTGCCGCCGTCCTTGTAGGTCTTCGGGAGGAATAAGTCCCAGCCCGTGTTGAGCGCGTTCATTTCGAATTCGTAATATTCCTCGCGATCGCTGTTGGGATCGATGAACACCTCGAAGTCGTTGTCCTGGAAGATCACCGCATCGCGCTCGGTGATCGTTCC
>CAZUBB010000144.1:6856-12341 GCA_964618485.1 uncultured Pirellulales bacterium | reverse complement strand
CAAGAGGACGCCGGATTGCGCATCTGGGGAACCGGCTGGCGTCCGCATTCCGCATCGCTCAAGCACGCGTTTCAACTGAAGTTCAAGCCGATCTACGGCGCGTCGAAGCTCGATTACCCGCTCTTTCCCGACGCCTCGGCCAATGAATTCGACGACATCGTGCTCCGCGCTCAGGGGAGCAAGAGCTGGAACGATTTCCGGCAGCCCGACATCTATCAAACGCAGT
This sequence comes from uncultured Pirellulales bacterium, assembly GCA_964618485.1. Classification (GTDB taxonomy): domain Bacteria; phylum Planctomycetota; class Planctomycetia; order Pirellulales; family JALHLM01; genus JALHLM01. Next base: position 12,115 of record CAZUBB010000144.1, on the reverse strand, counting down.
ACATTCACGACGCCTGGGCTCGCGACACCGCTCAAGCGATGGGCAAGGTGGAAGGGCACGCGACGTTCGTGCATCTCTACCTGAACGGGCTCTACTGGGGTCTTTACAATCCGGTCGAACGCACGAACGAATCGTTCGGCGAAGAGTACTTCGGCGGGGATGACGAAGACTACGACGTCGTCAGCCGCCGCGCCGGCATTCCGAACGAAGCCACGGCCGGCGACCTTACGGCCTGGAATCAGATGATGACGTTGGTCAACGCCGGACTGTCGACGCCGCAGCAATACGCGGCCATCCAGCAGCTTGTCGACATCGACGATCTGATCGACTACATGCTGATCCAGCAGTACGCCACGAATCACGACGGCCCGGACAACGACGGCAACAACATGCGCGCCATGCGCCGCCGCGACGCCGATGGCCGATGGCGATTCTTCGTCTGGGATATGGAGTACACGTTCTGGTATCCCGGCGAGCTGCGGAACGTCAACGTCGACGTCGCCGACACGGTCACGCGGATTTACTCCAGGTTGCGGCAGAACCCGGAATTCCGCCTGCGCTACGCCGACCACGTGCGCAAGCATTTCTTCCACGACGGCGCACTCACGCCGGAAAACGCGGCGGCGCGCTGGCAGGCCCGCGCGGATGAAATCTACGGCGCGGTGATCGCGGAATCGGCCCGCTGGGGAGACGTGCGGCGCGGCGCGCCCTTCACGCGCGACGTGGAATGGGCCGCCGAACTCGACCGGTTGATGACCGAGTACTTCCCGGTGCGCACGCAAGTATTGCTGGGGCAACTGCGCGACGCGGGGCTCTACCCCTCGCTCGACCCGCCGGAGTTCAATCAACACGGCGGCGAAGTCGGCGCCGGTTTTGAATTGGATATCGACGCCGCGCGGGGCGACGTCTACTACACGACCGACGGCAGCGATCCACGCCTGCCCGGCGGCGCTACTTCGCCGACCGCCAAGGTATTCAGGCCGGAAACGCAACTGGTCGGCCCGGAGAGCGCCGCGCGCGTGTTCGTCCCCGAGGATGATTCGCTCGGATTGCGATGGAACGGTTCCGAACCGCGATTCTCCGATGCCGACTGGCTCGGAGGCTCCGCGGAGGTCGGCTTCGACACGACGACTCCTCCCGCTTCCAGCGCGGTGCAGCTCACGAACGCCACGGCCGATTTCTCGCAGGCAGGTTATTCGGTCGCCAACGCGATCGACGGCAATCCTTCCGGCGCTGGCTGGGCGCTGAGCCAACCGGTGGATTATCAAGGCCCCGTCAGCATCGCCGCCACGGCGGTGTTTGAGACCGTCAGCGACATCGGATTCGAAGCCGGCACGCAGCTCACGTTCACGCTCCGCCACGACGCCCTCGATCGGCACAACCTGGGGCGATTCCGGCTCTCCATCACCACCGACGACCGCTCGACATTCGCCAACGGCCAGGCGAATCATGGCGATGTGACCGCGAATTGGGTTGCGTTGGCGCCTGAGTCATTCAGTTCGAGCGGCGGCGCAACGATGACGCTGAAGCACGACGGCTCGATGCTCGTCACCGGCGGTACGAACCGCCGAGACACGTACACCATCACGGCCGTTACGCCGCTCACGAACATCACCGGCGTGCGACTTGAAGCGATCAACGACGCCGCGCTGCCGTTCCGCGGCGGCCCAGGCCGCAGCGATAACGGCAACGCCGTGCTGACGGAATTCACCGTGCGCGCCGCGCCGGCGAAACTGGATCACCTGATCGATCCCGCGCTGGGCGGCACGCTGGCCACGGAGATGCTCTCGCAGAACGCCTCGGCCTATGTGCGGATTCCATTCACGTTGGACGGTATCCCCACGTTCGACCGCTTGCTGCTGAACATGCAGTACGCGGACGGATTCGTGGCATACCTGAATGGACACGAAATCGCGCGACGGTCCGCGCCGGTGCAACTAGCGTACGACTCGTCGGCGCGAACGGCGCGCGCCGGCAGCATCGCGATGGTCGCTGAGGCGATCGACGTTTCCGCGGCGCAGGAGTTCTTTCGTGAAGGTCAGAATATCCTGGCAGTACACGTCCTCAACGACAGCGTTGCGGACGGCACGTTGCTCGCTCGTCCCGAGTTGATCGGCGAGCGCGATCCGCATGAGTTGCTCGTACAGTCGGGCGTCGTCAAGGCGCGTGCGCTGGCTGACGGCGTCTGGAGCGCATTGACCGAGGCGGAGTTCGTGGCGCCGGTCCCCTTGCGCGTTACGGAGCTGATGTACCATCCACGCGACGCCGCCGCGGGGGAACCGTACGACGACAACGATTTCGAGTACGTCGAACTTGCCAACGTCAGCGGTGGCACGATCGGCCTGGAGGGCGTGCAGTTCTCGCGCGGCATCGCATTCGCGTTTTCGGACGGCGATGTCACTTCGCTCGGACCGGGCGAACGCGTGCTGCTCGTCAAAAACAAACCGGCGTTCGCGGCTCGCTACGGGGCTGGCTTTCGAATCGCCGGCGAGTTCACCGGTCAGCTCGATAACAGCGGCGAACGACTGACGCTCGTTGATGCGAACGACCGCGTGATTCTCGACTTCACTTACGACGACGCCTGGCTGCCGGCGACCGACGGCGAGGGCGCGGCCATGGTCATTGTTGATCCCCAGGGTGCAGCCGACACCTGGGGGACTCCGAGTGCGTGGCAGGTGAGCTCGCAGCTCGATGGATCGCCGGGATTGCCGGAGCCGAGCGGCCTCTCGGGCGACACCGACGCGGACGGCGACATCGACCTCGACGATCTGAATAACGTCCGCAATCGATTCGGCGGCCGGGGACTTGGCGACGCCGACGGCGATCGCGATATCGACCTGGATGACTTGAATGCGGTACGCAACAACTTCGGCGCAACGGGCGCTGCGTTCCAAGCTCCATCGTCTTCGCTGCCAGCGGACGTTACCACGTCAGCGCAAGCGAAACCGGCAGACGCCGTAGATGCCGTCTTCGCCCAATTGATCTCGGCGGGCGCGGACGACTCGCCTTTCTATGCGGGCAGTCGTTTCTCAATGACTCACGCAACGAGGCGAAGTCGAGTGGCTTCCCTGAGCGGAAAGCCCCGCGCGTGATTTTTTCGCATCTTCGGCGCTGCGCTGACGTCACACGACCGCGTGACAAGGCTTGCCGAGTTCTCAGCGCGGGACCATGACCTCGCCGAGGGCAAGCTCATCGAAGACGCCCTGCACGGTGTCCGCCTGGACCTGTGCGAGTTCCCCTCCGGCGCCGGCCAAGAGCGCCAGGTTCGCCAACTGCGCCACTTGGCGTGGATTGCCGTCGGCCAGGCGATGCACCGCTTGGAGCGCATCGTCACTGAATGCAGGCGTCTCGCACTTCGCGGCGAGGAGCATCGCGCGCACATAATCGGCCGTGTCGCACGCGCCCCATCGTTCTAGCGAGACCCGCAATTCCGCCAATTGCAGTACCCGTTGTCCGAGTCGCGCCGCGAGATCCGGCGTTGTCGAAAGCACGACGGTGAGCCGGCTTTCCGGCGTTTGATCCCATTCGAGGAACCGCGAAATGAGCGTCAGCACTTCCGGCGAGGCCTCGTGCGCGTCATCAAAAAGGAGCGCCGTGGCGCGCTGCTGATGGCGCTCGGTCGCGAGAAAATCCTGCAAATTGCGCCACAACCAGCCGCGCGATGCCTCCATGGGCGGATTCAGCCCGCAGGCGGCCGCGAGTTGCCAGAGGACTTCATCCTCGTCGAGTCCCAACAGGCTGAGCAGCGCGACGGTAGCACCGGTTTTGTGCAGCTCTCGCTGCAGCACTTCGAGCGTGACGCTCTTTCCGCTACCCTGGGCGCCCAGCAGCAGTCCGACGCGCCGGCCGTCCTCCACAAGAAACAACAGGCGAGCCAGCGCCTCGTCGTGCGTTGGGCTGGCATAAAAACACTTAGCCGCGTAGCGCGGCGCGAATGGGGAATGAGTCAGCTTCCAATGCTGTAAATACATGGCCCCCTCGCAAGCCAACGCCGCCCACTTGTGCCCGCCGGAATCCGGCGACTCCGCACTTCTTAGATAATCGGTAAAATCGACGCCGTCACTTCACCACAAGCCCCGCAATCATGACCGCCCGCTACTTCGTCGCCGCGCCAATCCAAGGTTCTCATGCCCGCATCGAGGGGGCCGAAGCTCACCACCTGCTGCACGTCATGCGGGGAAAACCGGGGGACAAGGTCACCCTGTTTGATGGAAGTGGATGCGAATTCCTTGCCCAGATAACCCAGGCCACGCGGCGTGACGTTGAGCTCTCCGTTCTGGAAAAGTCGAGCATCAGCCGCGAATCCGCCCGGCGCGTGACGTTGGCAGTCGCGCTGCCCAAGGGAGATCGCCATAGCTGGCTGATCGAAAAGGCCGTGGAGCTCGGCTTCACGGCGATCGTCCCGTTAACGACTGAGCGAAGCCACGTGCAAGTCACTCCGTCGCTGCTCGAACGCTTGCGGCGCGGCGTGATCGAGGCTTCCAAACAATGCGAGCGCAACGTACTGATGGAGATCGCGCCCCAGGTCGCATGGAGCGAGTTCGCCGCCGCGGAAACCGCCCACGTCAAGCTGATGCCCGTCCCAAGCGCGAGCGAGCCGCTCCGCGCAGATGTTGTTCCCAACGAGTCCGAGCCAATCATCGTGGCGATCGGCCCGGAAGGAGACTGGTCGCCCGCGGAAGTAGATCTGGCCCAAGCCCACGGCTGGCGCCCGGTCTCACTCGGCCCCCGCATCTTGCGCGTCGAAACCGCGGCCCTCCTCGCGGCCGGCCTGCTGATTGGCACATCCCCGGCGAACTCCAGCCGCTAAGGCTTCTGGCTCGCATTCCGTTCGCCTGACTCCTCCAGCCTCCCGCCTCCACCCTACCGCCTGTACCAAATATTCCCTCAATAACGGCTGTGCCGGACGCCGATGAACGCTAACGACCCAGTTTCTTTCCGCTTCGCGCGCCACCGACCCGTCGGCGTTCGCGGGGCGTCTTTACCCGCCATCTGACTTCGATCCTACGCAAAGGGGGGACACGCTATGCATCGCCGGATGCTGTTGGCCCTGGTATGCGCCGCCGCGGCCTGGGGGCTGATGCCCTCGCGCGAAGCGGCCGCCCAGCAAGCCTATGGGCGCGCCTGGGGGCACACCTATAGCACCACCGATTGGGGGCGCTTCTACCACTACCCGTACGTCTGGTATCCCCAGAACTTCTACGGGCCGGACTACTACAAGAGCTCGTCCGACATCTCGGGCGCCGTCCAGGACATCGA
>CAZUBB010000144.1:2384-6846 GCA_964618485.1 uncultured Pirellulales bacterium | reverse complement strand
CAAGAGCTCCGAGAGCCTGTACTTCCGCTATCCGCCCGAAATGCGGATCCCGGTCTACAACAAGAAGTGGCACAACGAATATCCTGAAGCCCGCAAATACCACCGCGGTCACCACTTCATCCTGGACACGTTCTAGACCGAAGCGGACCGAGCCAGAAACCAACGAGGCCGCGGAGTTCATCTCCGCGGCCTCGACTTTTTGCGGGTCGCTTAAGCCGTTATCTGGCAACGACTTCCGAATCAGTCGAGGCCGCTTGGTTCTCACTCGCGCGCGCTTTGTGAGCACTTTGCAACCTAATCAGGTGCTTCGGCTGCGCCGCTTTCGCGTACGGCAGCGAGTTCACGACGGCTCGTTGTCCCTGCGCGGTGCTGCGGGCGTAGGCGTCCATCGTCTTCAACGTGGCGTGCCCGTTGATGGCTTGGACCTCCTTTGGGTTAGCGCCGCCCTCCATCGCCAGCGTGGTCACCGTGCCCCGGAGCGCGTGAATGTCCACCGATCCGCCCGGAGTGGCTCCCTCGATTCCAGCACGCTAACAGACCGTGTAGAAGCGACGGAGCAGCCTTCCGCCATCCCATGGCGTTCCCGACCCCGTGACGAACACGTGCTCTTTCGAGAACGTGGCGTCGATACGCTGATCGATGGCGTTCCCATACCCTTTGCGGGGCACGCGAGACGGTGCATCCGCATGCAACTGCGCGATCATGGCGAGCACGTCCTCGTCGAGGGGGATTTCACGCGCCTTCTTGGACTTCCTGCCCTTTCCTGCCCGGATGGTGATCGTCGCCCGATCAAAGTCGACGTCGCTGAACAGCAGGTTCCGAGCTTCGCCGCTGCGCACGCCGGCAGTCAGAAACAGGCGGAACACGGGCTTGATGTAGTTCGGCGTCTCGTCCAGGATCGTCAGCACTTCCTCGACCGTGAGCGCCCGCCGCTGCTTCACTTCCTTCCCCTTGGTCGGCAGCGATCGGAACCGAGCCAGCGGATTCGAGCCAATGTGTTTCGTCGCGACCGCCCAATCGAGCATCGTCGAAAGTCCCTCGACCTCCATGTTGACCGTCCGCTGCGAGACCTCGACCAGGCGAGACTCGCGGTAGGCGTTGATGACCGCTTCGGTGATCTGCTTCACCCGCTTCGCCGTGATGCCACCAAGGATCGCATCGAAACATTGTCGCTTACGGGTTTGCGTTGACGTCTCGTTCGTCAGCCGGCAATGCCGCTCATAGGCCTTGCGAATGTCATCGAGCGGCACGTCGTTGTCGAGCAGCCCGAAGTCCGCCCGGTCGGCCCGGGCCCGCAGTTCGTTCAGGTTCTGCCGCGCGGCGTCGAAGTCGCTCGGCGTTTGCGAATCAATCGGCCGCCGGAGCGAAAGCAGGCGTGGTATACGTCGCCACGCTTCACCATGCCGGCGGCAGTTTCCGTTGTCTGGCCATCGCTCAGTTCTCCTCACCTGGTTGAAAAGTTCCAAAAAACCTCGTGATACGCCACACATCGCCTCGCCTCGGTTAGCAGAAATGCTCAAAGGAGACCATCGTGGACGAAAACCAATACAAGTCCCTGTTGTCGACGCTCTGCGTTTGCTCCGCGGGTGCTTTTGCTGTAATTTGCGTCGTGGACTCTTTTGCCCTCATCCACCCGCTCGCCGTTCCTGTCGTATTGGTGACGTACTCAATCGCAGTCGGCTGGCTGTGGTGGGAAAGGCGAGTCTGGTGGTGGGCCTTGATCCCAGCCCTTCTGGGCGCAGGGTTCGTGGCCTTCGTCCTCCTAGTGTTGCTGGAATTGACAATTACCGGGCCCCCGTACTAATTCGAATTAGGACCACCATCCGGGGATGGACGAGAACCCGTACAAGTCGCCGGAGACGAGAGGAGCGAAGGCCGAATCAGGCAAGTTGTCTCGCCGTCTGTTTCGGAGCCTTACTCGAATCATCTTGGCCGTCTGCGGTGCGCCCTTCGCGTACATCGCGGCATGGGGGATTGTTAACTCGATGACCTTCTGGAACTGGAATTACCTCATGTTCGAGGCCGGATCGGGGCTAATCGCTTTTGCATTCTTCTACGGCGCCAGCCGTATACCGCGATAACAATGCTGCCGGTGGCAGCAGCATGAATCCCGGCCCGTGACGCCCGTGGTCCGGGCCGGGGAGTTGATTTACTCCACCGGCTCCTCCACCCCGCCAACCTCGCTGACCTCCACCGGCGGCGGAATGCTCCACCGCCGCTGTTCCTCGCCCGGTCCCCATGTCGTCCGGATTGCCTCGCAAGCTTCTTTGATCACTTCCGGCGTTGGCAGGTAGACTACTCGGTCGTTGTCGTTGTCCATGACGTGGTTCTCCGCGGTTCAAAGTCCCTGCTCCCGCTTTTCAAACAGGAGCAGGCTCCAGCCGCCTATAAGGAATCAGCGGCCGGACACGGCGGGCCGGTCAGACCCAACCGTCGCAAAGGATTCCTCGCTGCGCCTCCAGGCATGCGCCGGCGCTGCCCAACCCCCAAGGAATCAATCCAGCCCTACCTACTCAATCCGCCCGTGGGTCTCAATTCCACCATGTAGTGCGGCTCCTCTTCCGCGTCGGCGTCCATGCTGAGGGCCATGCAGAGTTGCGCCGCCCCCTTCGCCGTGTCGATCTCATCGCACGCCTTCACCCAGCCGTCCTTGCCGTCCTGCATGACGATGAAGTAGCGACGGCCCATCAGTTCAATCAGGTTTTCGGCGATGCGGCTCACGACTGCCCCCCTTCGTTTCGTCAAATTGCCGCCGGGTCAGCGGCGGGTGTCGCTACGGACCATCTCGTCGGTCTTGGTGAATTGAAGCCCGAACGCCCGGCGACATTCCATGTTCAGCCGGGCGGAGACCGGCTCTCGGCCGCGCAACACGGCCGCGAGCCATAAGAGAGAAGTGCTCACGTGCTCGGCGAAGTCCTAGTACTGCTTCCTCAGGGCATCAATGCCGTCGCGGAAATCCGAACCATCAAGCAATTGATTGGCGAGCAAGCGGGCGAATAGGTCCCATCAAACGTGAAAGAAGCTTGATTTTGTCGCGAGGCGGCCGCACTATAGCGACGGTGGCGTGCAGACCCAACGTCGTAGCTCCGAGAGTCTCGGGGCGACATGATTCACCAACTTTGTCGTGGGAGTGCGAAATGAACGTGGATTCGGTCGCTCGCATGTTGGCATTCCTTGCGGCGTCCTTCTCGGCCGCGCCGATAGAGGCCTCCATCCAAGCTGTCGCCGTAACAGGCAACTCGACACCGGAAGCGAACGGCCTTTTTGGAACGTTCAGCGTCACCAACGCTACCGCGCCAGTGCTCAACAATTCCGGTGAACTAGCCTTCTGGGCGGGATTGGTAAACACCAGTGGCGGTTTCGACGACGACACGGGCATCTATTTCTTTGACGGTGCTGAGCTTCGCAATGTCGTCCGCGAGAACGGCTCCATTCCCGAAGGCGGAGGCCGCTTCAATGTGTTGAGCGATGTGCCGAGTTTGAATATCGCCGGCCAAGTGGCATTCGATTCCTCGCTGCGCAATGTTCCCTTTGACACCAATGTCGGAACCTATCTGTACGATGCCGCATCGCTTACCAAGCTCGCCCGTCGAGGCGAGCCACTCCCCGACGGAAATGGCTTGTTCAGTCAATCACTTAATACCACGGTGAACGCCGTCGGGCACGTTAGGATCAAGGCCAACCTGACAGGCGCACTAGAAGGCGCAAACAGCGATCTCGGCATGTATCTTTACCATGGGAGCGGACTCGTAAAGCTGGCCCGAGAGAATGAGACCGTGCCGGAGGGCAATGGAGTGTTCTCCGATTTCCTCGATTTTAAACAAGGTTTCAATGACGCCGACCAAGTGGCATTCCATGCGAACTTGCGTCAAACTAGCGGCGGCGCCTCAGATGACGAAGGGGTTTATCTCCACAACGGCGCTGCACTATTGAATCTCGCGCGTGAAAACTCTCCAGCTCCAGAAGGAAATGGACTATTCGCCAGCTTCTCTGCTTCAGCGCTCTTGAATTCAGCTGGACAGGTCGCGTTTTCAGCGACATTGCGAAACACATCCGGAGGCTCTTTAGACAACTCAGGGATTTACCTCCACGACGGCGCTACGCTTCAGAATGTCGCCCGCGAGGGCCAGACTGTGCCCGAAACGAACGCTCAGTTCGCCGATTTTGATTTCCCAGTCGTCAACGACGCGGGTCAAGTCGCGTTCACCGCGTATCTGCGAAGTAACTTCGGCGGAAATGCCACGGACAGCGGAATCTACTCGTACAACGGCGTTGGGCTCGTCAAGTACCTCCGCGAGAACGACAACCTGCCGGACGGAAATGGACGTTTTGATACGTTTAGCCGCATCCAGCTGAACTCGACAGGCCAAGTGGCGTTCAAATCATACTTGCGAAATACAGCGGGCGGCCTCAGCGACGACAATGCTCTCTATGTGACCGACGGGATCGAAACCGTCAAAGT
>CAZUBB010000144.1:1465-2374 GCA_964618485.1 uncultured Pirellulales bacterium | reverse complement strand
ACGACTGGCGGTTATGCCGGCGATTTAGGTCTGCGTGGCAGCTTCAATGACTTCGGTCAGGTTGCATTCCGGGCGGCGCGAGCGAACGGAAGTCAAGGGATCTTCCTATTCACGCCGGAACTTCGTTGGCGCTCAACGATCGGCGGTTCTTGGGATACGGCCGCAGATTGGACTTTGAGCTTGCTACCGGGCGCGCCGCACAACGTGACGATCAGCCCGGCCGCGCCAGCGCTCATCACTGGGCCAGTTGGCGATGTAACAATCAATTCGTTAACGCTCGGCGACGGCCTTGACTCCGCCGGCCCCACGCTGAACTTACTGGCAGGCGCGTCGCTGAGCGTTGTGGAAGCGATTCACATTCATGGCGATGCAACTGTTGGATTTGAGATCGGTGGCGCCGCTCTCGCTGATTTTGCCCGCATGACAAGCGATGACATCGCCGCGCTGGACGGTAAGCTCGTGGTCAGTCTTATCGACGGCTTCCAGCCGAAACTGGGCGACGCATTCAGTATCCTTGTGGCGCAAGATGGCATCATGGGGACGTTTGACACCGTTGCGGACCAGCTCCCTTCACTGCCAGGAGGACAAAGCTGGCAAATTGACTACCGCTCAAATGACGTGGTGTTGCGCATCGTTTCTAACGGCGTCCTCGGCGATACGAACGCCGATGGCCTCGTCGACCTCGAAGACCTGAACAACGTCCGCAACAATTTTGGCGGGACGGGACTCGGCGACACCGACGCCGACAACGATGTCGACTTGGACGACCTCAACGCCGTTCGAAACAACTTCGGCGCAGGCGGCGCGACTCCCGTCCCAGAGCCCTCATCCCTCGCGCTGCTGGCCCTCGGCGCCGCGGGGATCGTGGCGCGGCGCCGGATGGTGCGGCGGTAGTTGCCGGTCTGGGCG
>CAZUBB010000144.1:897-1455 GCA_964618485.1 uncultured Pirellulales bacterium | reverse complement strand
GGGCGGGTGGGGAGCCATAATGACTACCGTCATCGTCACGCTCATAGTGCTGGCCGGCCTAGTTGCGATCGGCGTGGCCTGGAGAATAAACCTCCAGGAGCAGCGAAACGTGCGCTATGGCAAGTATCCGGGAAAGGGCGCACGGAAGCGAGACATTATGCGATGGCGACGGCGACGGTGATTGCGACCTTGCCGCCCAACTTTCAGTTCTGAAAGTTGACCTCCCCCCAGCCCGCCTAACGCCCTCCCACGGCGGACGGGTCAAACGTCGGGCGGGGCGGGTTCGGTGCGGCGTGGGGCGAGTGGTGCGGTCGGATTTCGCCGCCTGTACAATCGAGGGCGTACTTTTCGCTAACCCACCGCTGGAGCAATGTCATGAGCGGGAATCTCACGCGCAGAAATGCCATGCTGGCTACTGGGGCTATCGTTTCGGCAATTGCGAATGTCGCCGCTGGACAGCAACCACGACGTGATCCGAACGATCCATTCGGCGCAGGCGAATCGCCGTCAGAGCCCGTTCCCTCGGCTCCGCCCGTGCCACATACTCCACTGGCTCCA
>CAZUBB010000144.1:0-887 GCA_964618485.1 uncultured Pirellulales bacterium | reverse complement strand
CGCACAGCCGCAAAAAAAGCTGAAGCTCAACATCCATTTACCGGACGGACAGGCGATTGAGATGGAAGCGATCTCTTTGGAGGTGGAATTCGCGAATGGGTGTCGGTGGCAAATGCGCGCGTTCCAGGTTTATCCTGTTCCTCCAGACAATGAGAACCCCACCGATAAGCTGGGCGAGGCCGAGTTGGAAGTACAACCAAAATAGCCCCCCGCCGCCCCGGCTCGCGACACCGGAGCGGCCCGATAAGCCGAGTTGCCAAAGATCGCATTTCACTTGCCGGCGGTTCACCGGCGCGGCAAGGTCGGCTTCAGTCGGCCCGGCCGGGGCGTTGCCTGCCCCAGACACGGGCCTCACCGCTCACCCTGGCAGGAGGGCTTCGCGATGTTCGTACGTATTCTCTCGTGCGCGCTCTGCGCTTTGTTGGTGTCTCCGGTTGCGGCTCAGATTCTGGTTCAGGACGGCGACTACTACCAAGGCCTTTCCTTCTCGAGTGGATCGTTCCTGATGACCGGCGGACGCGTGGATTCGTTGCGGGTGAATGACTACATCACTAGCGATAACTTTCGAATCGAAGGCGGCTCAGTTGGCCAAATCGCACTCGACTTCGGGGGGACAATTACCCTGGCCGGTGGACAGGTCGAGCGTCTGCGTAGCCACCATTACAGCTACGGCGTGGCTTTTGAAGGCTATCGCTTTCGCGCGGAAAGTTCCTACAACCCCATGAAAGACAGCACCTCCATTTACGTCGAGGGCGTGCTTGCCGACGGGGGCTTTGTCAGGATGGGGCTTGGCACACAGGACGATATTGGCCAGCATGTGGGCGTCAGTTTCACGTTTGTCGGCGAGTTCGTTCCCGGTGACACGGACGGTGACCTCGATGTTGATC
>CAZUBB010000143.1:0-12410 GCA_964618485.1 uncultured Pirellulales bacterium | reverse complement strand
GTCGTCCCAAGCGACCTCGCGATCGGCGTTCAACTCGCGCGCGACGGGATCTTCCTGGCATGGAGCGACTGGCGAACGCTTTGGTCGCGCGACAAGACTCGTTCATGAGCGAAAGTCTCGCCATCACGGCATCGAAAACGACTCACTGCCGGCCCGCGTGGAAATCGCCCGCCAGACCGCATGGTCGATGTTTTCGTTGAACGGGCGCACGGAGCCGTCCGCCAGAGTGACGAGTACCTGGCCGGGGTGGAGGCTCCGCGCCGCGCGCCAACTGTATCCGGAGTACCGCACGTCCACGTCGCCGATCATCTGGTTCCCGGCGCAATCGAACACGCGGGAATTGGGGAGCAGGTTGCTGGTAAAGTTCCCGCCGCCGGCCCAGGTGTAGCCGCGCCCTTCCGTAAAGTTGTAAATCGTCGAACTTCCGCAGCCCGCCTCGGTGAGCGGCGCTGCAAACGAATAGACGAAACTGCGCTGCGGATCGACAGTACTCTGCGGCTTTCCCGTGAAGTTGGCGTCGCCCAGCAGTGTTTCAGAAAATGCCGCGGTGTTCGAAGCCCCGTCCTTGATCTTCGCCCAGGTTGTGGCTGAGTTCACGTAGAACAACCCATCGGCGTCACGCATCGAGCCGCCCCCCGCGCCGGAGCCGCTGCAGACGACGTAGTTGTTCGGACCAAAGCCGTCGAGCACCACGGCCCCGCGATCGCTTGGGCAGAGGAACTCGCTGATCACCTGCGCGACCCCCGGCTTGTTCTCGTTCATGACGGTTAGGTTCGGGCCGTACATCGGCAATTCCAGGTTCAATTGCCGGTAGGCGTTGGTCTTATCAAGCCTCGGCAGCAAATACGCAAAGGTCGACCAGCCAAAAAACGAATGCGGGTGCGACAGATCTCCCGCGTAGGGCTTCGACGCCTTCCCGGGCGGAAAGCGTCCTGTCGCGGTGGCCTCGACGTGCAGCGCGATGCCAAGTTGCTTCAAATTATTCTGACAATGCGTACGCCGCGCCGCCTCGCGGCTGATTTGCAGCGCGGGCATGATCAGCGCGACCAGCACGCCGATGATCGCCACCACGACGAGTAACTCCACGAGCGTAAAGCCCCGCCGGCGCTTGGCGGAGGCGGCTCGGAGTTGCTCCTCACGAGGATGGTGCATTCGCGCGTTCGCAGGGCAGGGTTACGGGCGGGCTGGTACGTCGCAGGTAAGTATCTTATCCGCCGCGCACGGCCGCTCCCACCCCCGGCCCAATTTGTATCGCGCCCTCCCGAGAGTTGCGGGCCATGGCGGCGGCCGTTAGAATCTCGGACGGATCAAACTTCGTGGATGCGTGCGGCAGCGCATGCGCAGTGATCGATCTTCAGGAGGGCGATGGCATGTGGCGAATCGGCATGGGGGGCGCAAGCCGTTACTGCGACGGCATTTCCCGGCGGAGTTTCGTCCAGATTGGCGCGGCCGGGATGGCGGCTGTCGGTATGCCCGAGATCCTGCGCGCTAAGACCGCCTCGCAGGAAGCGGGACGCCCGGCGAAGGACACGTCGGTGATTCTGGTCTGGCTCGACGGCGGGCCGGGCCACATGGATCTGTACGACCTCAAGCCTGAGGCGCCGGCCGAGTATCGCGGTCTGTGGCGGCCGATCGCCACGAACGTGCCGGGCATGGAAATCTCGGAACTCTTCCCCCTCCAGGCCAAAATCGCGGACAAGTTCTCGATCGTCCGTTCGTTGCATCACGACACCGGGGACCACTTCACCGGCGCTCATTACATGCTCACCGGGCGTGACGGCGCCAACGGCGGTGACACGACGGGCAAGTATCCGTCGATCGGCTCGATCGCCACGCGGGTCCTTGGCCCGCGGCGCGCCGGAATGCCGGCGTACGTCGCGGTGCCCTACGCAGCCAGCATCGGCATCCGCCCCGGGTACTTTGGGGCCAACTATCTGGGCAAGGAATTCGACCCCTTCGAGACGGAAGGGGACCCGAATTCCGACGGTTTCCAGGTGCAGAACATGAACCTCGCGGGCGGCCTGACGCTCGACCGGCTGGAAAACCGCCGCGGTCTCATGGAGCATTTCGACCATACCCGCCGCATTGTCGATCAATCGGGCATGGCCGACTCGATGGACCGGTTTCAATCGCAGGCGTTTGAAATGGTCACCGGCGCAGCCGCACGGGAGGCGTTCAGTTTGTCGACGGAAGACGCCGCGCTGCGCGAACGCTATGGCCGTAATTCCTGGGGGCAAAGTACGCTCTTGGCGCGGCGGCTCGTCGAGGCCGGCGCCACCATGGTCACGGTTCACCTGGGCGGTTGGGACCACCACTGGAATCTCAAAGCCGGCATGGAAGACTATTTGCCCAAGGTCGACCAGGCGCTTTACGGACTCTTTACCGATCTCAGCGAACGCGGACTTTCGGAGCGCGTGCTCGTCGTCGTTTGCGGTGAGTTCAGCCGGACGCCGCGGATGAACGACGGCGGCAACGGCGGCGCCGCCGGCAGCATGGGAACCCCCGGCCGCGATCACTGGGGGAACGCCATGTTCTGCGTCCTCGGGGGCGGCGGACTCAAGGGCGGACAAATCGTCGGCGCCACCAACCGGCTGGGGGAATACCCCGCCAGCCGCCCACTCACCTGTGGCGACCTGCACGCCACGATCTATCATGTGCTGGGGGTCGATCCCCAGGTCAGTTTCCTCAATCATGCCGGCCGCCCCGTTCCGGCAATCGATCACGGCGAGGCCATCGCGGAGCTGATTTAGCGCAACTTTCTGTTAAGCCGCGCAGGGCGCACGACGATTCCGTCAAGTCGCCGTCAAGCCATGCCGACCGAAACGAAAGGTACGAACATACCGTTCGGGAGGTCGCGCTATGCTGCGTCGCATTACGTCTTGGGCCATTTTCCTGGCCATCGCTTCGGTCGTTCACGTGGCGGACGCGGCGGAACCGCGCGGCGCTGCGGTCGTTGTCGTCTTGGATTGTTCCTTACGAATGGCGGAGCCGCTGACTCCGGGCGAGTCGGGGCCCGAAGCAGCCCGCTTCGCGGCAGCGCGGAGTGCGCTGAACGCCACGGTATCGGCCGCGGCCAACAGTAACTCCTACGCGTTGGGTGTCGTATGTTTGGGACACCGTCTCGCGTGGGACGAAGGCGAGAACCCGGACCTGCTCGAACAGGACGCCTACCTTTCCCAAACTGCCGGTTTTTCCGCAATTAGCAGCCTTCTCCCGGCCAACGATGTGGAAGTGTTGCGCCGCCCGTTGCGGCTGGGTGCCGAAGACGCTGGCTATGCGAAGCCGGTATTGGATACGCTCCGACCTTGGGGCGAAGCTCCGGTGAATCGCGCCTTAGTGCTGGCAAACCGCCAACTGGTCGCGGCCAACAGCGCCGACCAGGGAATTGTGCTGATTACCGCGGGAGGCGACAAAGTGGGTAAGGACGGCGGCCAACTGACGCGCCAGCACGTTCTGGAATCCTATTACAGCCGCCGCGCCCCGATCCACGTGGTCGCCGTCGGCGCCGCGGCGGACGCCAATGATGGCGGCTGGGCCGATCTGCGTTTGATCGCGCGGCGATCCCAAGGCAGTTTTCAGCCGGTCGAAACGCCGGAGGACGTTGCCAAGGCGGTCCGGTTGGCGGTGTCGGCCATCGTTGATGGTGGCGTGGTTCCGACGACGCCGGCCATCCCCAAGACGGCCGAAGCCCTGCCGCGCCCCGTGATGGCCTCCGATACGCACGTTGCCCGCGACGACGACGCCCCGTCGGGCGCCGCCGTCGAAGGGGTCGTGCTTTGCTACAGCAAGCCCATGCGGCGTGCCCGCGTCACGATTGAAGGCGTGGCGGTCTCGCCGGCGGTCACCGACGCCGCAGGGGAGTTCCGCTTCCGGCCGCTACCGCCGGGAACTTACCAGGTGACGGTGGAAGGACAATCGCATCACCGCCCTTACAGCGGCAAATCGACGCTCATCGTGCCGGAGCGCTCCGCGGAACCGTTGTTCCTGGAGTTCGACCTGCGCTAGATCGCGCTCGAGTCGCGATTCGACCCGTTTTCGGGCCCAAGCCAAATCGGCTTGGGCCTTTTTCGTTGAAATCCCCAGAATTCGCGTAACGCGCCGGGGGTGTCTGCGACATAGAGTTATCGCGGCGCGCCGGTGCTGCGCTTCGACGTCAAGCCGGAAGCGTCAGCGCCCCGGAGCTGCGGTCAGCACCGCTCGTCAGCGGTCGGGCGACGGCACGCGCTTGTCGGAGCCCGGGTGGGGGCGTCATAATAACGAGGCGACGCCGCAGCAACTCGACTTGTTTCTTGGCCGTTTCACCGTTCGCAGCCCGCTTGCCCCATGCGACTACAAGTCGGTCAACGCGTTCTGCACTTTGTCCTGGAGCGCAAGCTCGGCGAAGGGGGATTTGGCGAAGTCTGGCTCGCCCGAGCCGGCCGGGCCGCGACGGCGCTCAAGTTCGTCAGCGTCGCGGGCGGAGACCGCGATCGCGGCGGCAAGGAATACCGCCGCATCAACATGATGATCGAGACGGGGGCGTTCAATCACGATCGCCTCATTAAACTCCACGGCGCGTGGTTGCTGGACGAAAACGGCGAAGAGATCCCCGACGGCGTTCTCGAATCGGCCGTCCACGCGCGTACCATGGAATTGCCCGACCAGATGGTCGAGCCCGATACACTGCTCGTCCAGATGGACTTGGGGCAGGAAAGCCTGGCCGCGATGCTGAAGCGCATTCGCAAAGGCCTGGCGGAGGACAGCCCCGGCGGGATTCCGCTCGAAGAATTGCTGCGATATATCCACGAAGCGGCCGAGGGAATCGATTACCTCAACACGCCGCGGACCGGCTTTGACGGCCAGACGCGCCAAGCCGTCTATCATTGCGATATCAAGCCCGAGAATCTTCTGTTGGCTGACGGAAAGGTCCGTATCTGCGACTACGGCGTGGCGCGCATCGAAGGGGAGCGCAAAACCAAGTCTCCCAACGCGCTCTCGCTTGCGCACGCTTCGCCCGAGTTGGTCGAAGACAAGCCCTGCGGGCAATCGGACCAATACTCGCTGGCAGTCACGTACGCGCAGTTGCGCACCGGCCACTTGCCGTTCAAGTCGGAAGTCCTCAACGGCAGTTGGCGCACCGTGATGCGCGCGGTGGCCGCAGGGGAACTCGATCTCAGCGGACTGGAGAGCAAGGAGCGCGCCGTCATTAAGCGGGCGACGTCGCTTAATCCTAAGAAGCGCTACGCAACCGCTTCGGAAATGGCGCGCGAGCTGAGCCGCGTCACGGGCCATATTGTGCCGGGAACTGGCCCGATCCCATCGACTTCTGGGCGTTTCCCTTGGAAGTCAATTGCGGCCATCGGCGTGGCCGCTTCGCTGCTGGGCGCCGGAGCCTATTACCGAACTGAACTGCAAGCGTACTTTGAACGTGATCCCGCTAAAAAGGAGACCGCATTTCAAAAAGCGAGAGAGCAGTTTCAGGAGCATGTTCGTGCCGGGAACATCAATCTCACCGAATTCGATGCGCTCGCCAAATTAGCCGACGCGGAGGGAGAGAGCCTGACCGAGGAGGATCTGCAGGCATTAGTGACCGGCAGCGCTCAGCAGCTTCAACGGCGCTTTGAAGCGTTGGATCAGGAAGACGGCGGTCCGCTCGCCAGCGAAGCGATGGCCGAGCTCAAGCGCGATCGCGAGCGAGTCGTCAAACACCTCCAGGGCGAACAACTCGATCCGTTGCTCAATCGCTTCCGGTTGCTGGAGGCGCGCCAGAAGCTGCGCGAGGAATGGCCTGCCCCGACCGTTCCGCCGGCCGGCGGCCTAGCACTGTTCGGCGAAGAAGCCGCGGCGCTCGCGAGCGGCCCGCTGGAAGTTCCGGGACTGGCGAAGGAAGATCAGGCGAATCTGCTCGCGTTGCGGGCGCTGAGCAACTTGCCGCAGGATGCGAACAATCCCGCGTTCGCCGAGATCGTTCCCGCGTTGGCACAAGCGTTCGAAGCGCAACCATCGCCCGCGGAAAAAGCTCGCTTGGAAACGAGCCTTGAACAACTCAAGGCGGCGGTCGCCCGGCACATCGCAGCGAACGGCATCGATGACGTGATTGCGAACCAGCGCGCTTCTTGGAAGTCCTTGGCGATCGACCCGGTCGGGCTCGGTATGGTCGGCGCCGAAGCGAAATTCAAGGCGGGTCAAGACGACGCAGCAGAGCAGTTGTTCAAATCCATCGAAGCGTATATTCAGGACGATTCCGGCACGGACGTCGAGCTGGCACGCACGCGGATCGAATGCTGCCGCGCCATGATCGCGCTGCAACACGGCAACGCCGCTGAGTCGCTCGCCACGTTGACGAAAAACATCGATCAGGTGCCCGCCGAAGATTTGGACCGACTCGCGGAGGGGCTTGCAACGCGATTTTCGAAACCCATGCCGGCGTTTGACGGCAAGCAAGACGCTGCCAAGGCGGAACTCGGTTTGCTCAGCCAGGCCATCGCGCTCTGTGATCGCATCGAGCGATCGAAGTTGCCTGAGACGATCGTCGTGGCGCGAAATCGTCTCGTCGCCCAACGCATGCTCGTACGTTTGTTGTTGCCCGAGAGCCAGGACAACGGCTGGAAACTCTGGCTGGCGGACGCCAAGACGATCCGCGATGCGACGAAGCAGTCGGCCCCGCTGGCGGAACAACTGAAGCAAGCGGGACTTGCAGAGAGCGTCGGCTTGTGTCTGAGCGAGTACTCCTCCACGCAGTCCGAAGGCGGTTCCAAGGGCGCAATGGTCGGCGCCGCGCAGGTCGCGACGAAAAACAGCTCGCTCCCCGGCTATGCGGCATACGTCAGCGCGATCGCTCTGGACGTCGGCGGCGACCCGACGGCCGCTGCGAACGTACTCGCCCGGCTTTACGCGACTCCGCAGACATCCGGAGCGGATGCGCGCGTCCCCGGACTTGATTGGCCGGAGCGCAAGAGCCGGGTGGCCAAGGCACTCATCGCCGCGGCATCGGCGCTCCGCACGTCGGAGCCGAACGACATCAGCACGCCTGCGCTCTCTCCCGAGCAGGCCGCGGAGTGCCTCCAATACTTGGAACTGGCTCAGAAGCTCAGCGGGGAGGGGTCGGCGACGAGTGCGAATTCACTGACGCTCCTGGCGAAGTATTTCGCTTCGCCGGGATCGCCGCCGACCACGCTGCTTTCTGAAATCGAAAAGCGTTTAACGGCCGATGCGAGCCGCGGCGACCCCAACGCCACCTGGCTGCTGCTCATCAGTGCGCGACTGCATCAGGCCGCCGGCGAGCACGAACTCGCGGTGAGACGTTATGCCGAGGCGCTCGCCAAGTACGACGCGTGGGTCGTCACGGCCGAGTCAAACGCTGCGCGCGACGCGGCCGTCGATGCAGGCCCACGCAGCGAAGCGATCGTCTCGGCGGACGCGGTCTTCGATTCGGTTCAAGGGAACACGCAAAACCCGTTGCGCGCCACCGTGGCCAAGGTCTACGGCGGAACGGCGCGTGAACTGGCGACTCGTGCCATCGCGACGGAGGACAACTCGAGCCGCGAAACGACCGCTCGCTGCTTTGAACGAGCCGCTTTGTTGGCGTCTGATAAAGAGACCTTGCGCACCGAGGGGAAGTGGTTGAAGCACTTTCACACTCAGCAACTGGATCGAGACTGGCGCCGACTCGGCGAGCTGGCCGATAGACTGCCGCCCGATGATGTCCTTGCGAAGGCTCTGCACGCCTATGTGCGATACCTCGGTTACGTGCTCGAAACGGATCCTGCGAAGCGCCGCGGCGAATTGATGGAGGCGATCGAGCTGTACGATGGTTTGATTCCGGCGGATTCCAAACCCGGCGATGTCGACGCCAAATTGCTTTTGGAGCGCGGCGACGCCTATCTTCAGCTCGCGCACGTGGCGCATCGATTTCGCGCCGAGCTGGGCGAGACGAACGCGTCGGTGCTGGGCTATCTCCAGGCCGCCACGCGAGATGCGGAAATTGCCCATACGGATCAACCATCGAGGGCGATCCGCATCGAGGCCCTGAACCTCTGGGGCAATGCGACTGAGGATATGTCGTACTACGAGGTCGATCCGGCGCCAGACGGCTGGCGTTCGCATTATGTAGAAGCGGTGAAGTACTTTGCGCTCGCGTTTGACGAGGACCAATCCGCGCCGCTGGCGCCGTTTAATTCCGGCAGGTGCAGATTCCGACTTCGTCAGGCGGAGTTAAGAATCGCTCCCAAGACCGGCGTCAAGGATGACATTCAGTTGACCAAGGCGATGAACTCCATGAACGCCGCGCTGGCCAATTGGGACAAAGCCGATAACCCCAAGAAAGCGGAAGCGAACTACTGGCTGAGTAAATGCCAGGAAGAGCTCAACGAGTTGCAGGAAGCAGACGCGTCGCGGCAAGCGGCGGTCGAGATGGCGGTGCGTCTCGACGACCCGGTGTGGCAAAGCTACCAACTGGAATGGGCTAGACTGACCATGCGCCGTTGGCGCGACGCGACGGTGGCGGCCGACAAGAAGAAACTCAGCGAGCAGGCTCACGCCCGCGCGTACCAGCTTCTCGACCAGGTGCAGATCAACGACTCCCAGCCGGCCGACACCGTCTTCCGGCGCGTCGACATGCCGACCAGGGCGGAAGCCTCTGGAATGCTCATTCAGCTTGCAAATGGCATCCAAGACGCCATCGATGCCGTCAAGAAGCAAGTCGACGACAAGAAGTTTGCCGGCGACGACGCTATGAGTCGCGCCTTCCGCGCGGAACTGAACATCGCGCTGGCGAGGCGGATCATGCAATCGCGCGTTAACGGCGTGCGCGGCGAGTTTGACCAGTTCAAAGATCAGGCCGAAGGGTTCGCTGCCAAAGCTCTCGACGAAACCAGTGACAAAGTGAACCGATTGTCGCAATCGTACCTTCGGGCTGATGCCCATTCGATCATCGGCGAACTCCTTTATTTGCGCGCCAATTCTGACAACGACGCGTCGGAGAACATTCGACTCTGGAATGAAGCGAGGCGACATTTCCTGGAGGGCGTCAACGAGATCCCCGATCGGCCCAACTTACCTTTCGCGCTGCTGTGCGAGCGCCTGGACAATGTGAAGGGACTCGCGGTCGTCACCAAGAACCTACGACCGCCGAACGAAACCGCGGCGCAATACAAGTTGATGGTCGGCGAGGCGCAGCAGCGTCTGAACGAAGTCCGGATCCGTCTCATTGCATTGCCGCCCACGACGGTGATTGACGGCAAGCCAGTCGCAACGCGGATCGACGAGGTGAAGTATAGGCATAAAGAACTTCAAGACACGCTGAAGTAATAGATCCCCTAGTCTGCCCAGACCTTCTCGTGTTTTCTCTTGAAAAGGGTTGTGTCGCCCTTAGCGGGCGTGAATCCCCTTCTGTGTTTGCGCTCCCCATTAAGTCGGGGGCGCGAACTGCCGAGAACAGTCATATCGTCCGCCGCGCGCATTCCACCCATTCGTGGGTGTCGTCGATGCTGCACGGCGGTTGCGGCTCCCGAGGGGGGAATCTTCGGCGCCGTGCGGAATACGCGTTCCTAATCGAGGGCGAACCCCAGCGGGCTACCGCTGCGCCGATGCCCTCGCGGACTCCGTATTCCGACGCGTACACCAAGCGATCCAAAATGGATTTTGGGGGGGCTATGGCTGCGGCACGTCGTTTGATTCTCGCTGGGTGCGCTGCGACGCTGGTAATCGCATCTTCCGCGCCGGCGCGGACCGCGGAGTCTGATCCCGCATCGCCTGGCTATACTTCGCCCCTGCGCGGCGGCATCAGTATCCGGGATGGCGAATTTCTGCCGACCGCGTATCAGCTGGGCCAGCCCCTCGATACCGGGCAACCCGAGGGCGCTTCGTCGTCCACGTTAGGACAGCCAACCGACATCGACCAGAACACTTCCACGGCTAGTTTCACACAGTCGTTCGACGTGCCGGAGGAATTGCTCGGCGGCAACCCCACGCCCAATGCGGGAGTCGCTTCCGGCGAAGTCGGCCGCACCGAAGGCGCGATCGACGCCGGGCGCCTGCTGCAAGAGAGCTCTGGCGTGCAGACCGTCGACGTCCAGCGGCGTTCGCCGGTGTCGTTCGACCCGCGCGTGCGCGGCTTTCATCTGGGGCAGATTTATACGCTTTACGATGGCGCCAATTACATGCCGGTCCGCCAGGACTTGGACACGATGCTGAGCAAGTTCGATCCTTCGTTGATCGACGCTATCGTGGTCATTCCCGGTCCGTACGCCGTGCAATACGGGCCCGGCTTCAGCTTTATTGACGTGATCGGCATCAGTACGCCGCGCTACGCCAATGGGCCGGAGACACATGCCAACCTTGGGATGCAATACGGCACGAACGGCGAGCAGTTATACGGCCGCTCCACGGCCCTCGGCGGCGGATCGGACTATGGGTACATCGTTAACTACGGCAATCTCAACGGCAACGACTACCAGAGCGGTTCGCCGAGTATCGATATCCCTTCCAGTTACCACAACCGCTATTACCTCGGCCAATTCGGCTTCGACTTGTCGCCGGAAGACTCGATCGAGGTCAAGTACAACCGGCTCGACCAGAGCGACACGGAATACGCCGGCCAGTTCTTCGACGTTCGCTTCCTGAACACCGACGGCGCATCAGCCACGTATGTCCATGAGGACGACTGTTCCTGCTGGAGCCGCGTCACTCTTGGCGGCTGGTACAATCGTACGCGATTCGCCGGCGATACGTTTAATGCCAGCAAGCAGACGTTTTACGTCATTCCCCGCGTCGAAAACGCGCTGGGAACCGATCCCAACACGTTCTTCGGCGCTACGAACGGCGACTTGACTTCGACCGGCGCCCGGATGTCGGCGACGTACGGGATGCCGGGGGACACGCAGCTCACGCTGGGCAGCGACCTGCATTACCTGGAACAGAACATCAACGAGCAATTCAATTCGATCGACCCTCAACGAACGTTTCAGATCAACACCAACCTTCCTACGTCGTTCTGGCTCGACCCGGGCGTGTTTGCCGCTTTGACGATTCCCGTGCAATCGTATTGGACGTCGACCATCGGCGCCCGCGTCGACTGGAGCCGCACTTCGTTGCGTGAAGGGGATGTGCGTCCCTTCTCTCAGTTACGCGTAAATCCGTTTGACCCCAATTCGCCGCTGGTTGCAACGACGCAGAACGACATTCTTTGGGCGAGTTACTGGACGAATCAGATCCAACTCTCGCAAGGTTGGACCGCGGACATTGGCGTCGGGTACGCGGAACGCCCACCGACGTTGATCGAACGCTACGCCGACGGCGTGTTCATCAGTATGATCCAGGACGGGTTCACACGCGTCGTCGGCTCGCCAACGCTCGACAAGGAGCGCAATACGCAGTTTGACGTGGGTTTGACGGCCGACTTCGATCGCTGGCGCGGCCGCATCGGCGCCTTCCAGAGCTTCGTCAACGATTACATTACGTTCGCCGGCAACTTCATCCTGGATCCGACCGGCGCCCGCGTCCTCTTAACCACGAACACCGAGTTGGCCACGCTTTCGGGCGCTGAAGCGAACGGCGAATACGACCTGAGCCGTCGCTGGACCGCTTTCGGTTCGGCACGCTACATCTATGGTCGAGACCAGCAACTCGACGCTCCGCTCCCGGGCATTTACCCGTTTGACTCGCGCATTGGCTTGCGATTGCACGACCGCAACGGCGGCCGCCGCTGGGGCATCGAAGGCCTGGCCCGCGTCGTCAACGATCAGGACCAATTGGGCGTGATCCGCCGCGTTGGCTCAGACCTTTCCGTCGATGCCATCCCCGTCGAACTACGCACGCCTGGTTTCACCATCTGGAACCTGCGCGGCTATTACAACCTGACGAACAACTTCAACGTCGTCGGCGGCATCGACAACGTGTTCAACAAGAAATACCTCGAACACCTCGACCTGCGGTATGAACCGCAGCCTGCCCCGCCACAAACCGCGGTCATTCCGGCCACGGCCGTGCTGTCGCCTGGCTTCTCGCCCTATATGGGCGTAGAGTGGACGTACTAGTCGACCCCGCAAATCATCCCATGGCCCTGTTTCTGCGGGAAGCGGCTAACTGCAACACCGCAGCGAAGGTAGCGGGCCGGAAGCGTTACAGGATTAAGCAAGTACTAGCAATTTGGTATTCGCGAAAGGACTTACGTCGCCGAATCACATGCTCTGATAGCACAGAAGGCAATCGTAAGTCCCTTGGTGATCGTCGCGAATGCTAATACTTGCATAATCCTGGTTAGCGCCCGGAGTCCTAGCCGCATTCGCGACTGTGCACGGGCGAACCCATCCCCTCGAAAGCCGCTTCGCCACCTCGGGCGACTAAAGTTGTGTCCGTGGGACTGTTGTGCCCGGCGTTGTGCTGTCCTGCCTCAGTCAAATCTGGAGTTTTCCTTGGCTGGCGTTAGCATA
>CAZUBB010000142.1:0-12536 GCA_964618485.1 uncultured Pirellulales bacterium | reverse complement strand
GGGGCGGTAGCTCAGTTGGGAGAGCGCTGCGTTCGCAATGCAGAGGTCGAGGGTTCGACTCCCTTCCGCTCCACTTGCAAGGCTCGTTGTCATACGCTGACAACGGGCCTTTTTCGTTGACAGGACAAGCAGTTACGTCGATGACGCAGGGTTGGAAGCAGAATCGAGCAGCGACCGCCGTTTTAGAATTGGACGTGGTCGGTCGAATTGCGTCGGGATCTGCCGGACGCGCGGATGCACCCCGATGGTCGGCAATCGGAAGTTTTGCAAAGGCGAAACGCGAAACACCATCCGCGTAATTGCCGCCACGCGAACCTACGGCATTTTGTCCGCCGAGAATCGCCGCCTCAGCGTCGCCGCGAATTCAGGATTCAAGGCCTAGCGTTGACGCTTAGCTCCCGCGTTCGCGCCCCGACGGACGTGCACCAGCGAATCCACACTCACTCCGACTTCCGTAAACCGGGCGAACAACGCGTCGGTCGCCGCCAAGTTTTCTGAACGCTGACGCGACACGCCGGTCGGCGTAAGGCGCGTTGCCTCGAAGTAAGGCGCGTCCAAAGCCGGAATGAATCGCGCCGGCGGTTGTTGGACGAGCAGCGTTGCCGGCGACGCCACGGATGCCCCAAAGTTGTTGCGGACCATGTTCAGGTCGTCGAGGTCGACGCTGCCGTCGTAGGCGCCGATCGCGTCTCCCGGCACAGGAATCGGCGGCGTAATCCCGAAGTTGTTCCGCACCGCGTTCAGGTCGTCCAGGTCGACGTCGCCGTCGAACGGGAACGTGTCCCCTGCTTGCAGCACGACTTCGATGTTGTCGGCGATCGGCCCGGAACTGATGTTGCCGGCCTCGTCCATGAAGGCCACGTACACCCAGGCCGTGACTCCCGGCTCGGGCGTATAGACGCCCAAGTCCCAATTTTCGACTACAGGTTTGAACGGCCGCCATTCCGCGCCGGCGAAGTCGGGCCGATTGCTGATCTTCATCTGCAGCTTGCCGAGCGGTGAGCCCGGCGCCGGCTCGTGGTCCGGGTCGAAGTCATGCGTGTGCCCGGAGTCGTCGGCGATGATCTGCAAGGTCACGAACGGACTATGCGTTTTGGGCCGACCTTCGTTGATCGTCACGCTGCCGTACGGCGCGAAGGGATCGCTCTTCACTGCGACGGCGCTCGTGAACAGATGCTGGCCTTCGACCGGCGATTCGCCGTCGTCGCCCCTGAAGAACGGAATCACCTCGTACTCGAAATGCCGGCCGGATTCGACCTTGCGATCCTCAAACTCCGGACCGCGGAATTGTTCTTCGATGACCAACCAGTCTCCCAGCGGGCGGCCGTTCTCGTCCAACTCGCGTCGCAGAATTCGCGAGAACAAGTAATCGTCGTCCGGCAGACTGATTTGCAGCAGCACGAGCGGGGCATCCACGGTGGCCTCCGGTCGGGCGATGACGCCTGTCACGCGGCGCATGCGATCGTCCGCGGGATCGAGCGGATCGCGCACCGCGCGGCAGAGCTGGCCGGGAACGTATTGCACTTCGGCGCCGTCGGAACGGCCGCCGTCGTCGGTATCGCTATTGCGCGGATCGGTTCCGACCTCATATTCGCACCAGGCGGGCAGGCCGTCTTTGTCATAGTCGGTGTCGCGATCGTCGCGCCGATTCGGGTCTTGACCATGTTCTTGTTCCCAACCGTCGGGCAGGCCGTCGCTGTCGGAATCTTTGCCGCGATTGAGCACGAAGCTGCCGAGGCCTTCGCGCACAATGTCGTCCTTTTTCGCCTTGAAGGTGACTTGATACGATCCGACGCCGAGCGGCTCATCGCCTTCCACGACCAGGTCGGGATTCAACTGCACCACATCGCCGAAGGAGGTGGCGGTGTAGGAGTTGGCGTAGACGCCATCGTTCGCTTCGCCGTCGTCGTGATTGCCGTCGTCCCAGAGCTTCACCAGCTTGGAAACGCCGTTTGGATCGAGCACCGTGGCGGTGACGTTGGCGTCGAGCACCGGGCCGTCGTTCGAGATGAACGACGCCACGAGCGGGACTTCGACGCCCGTGACCATGTCTTCCTGCGGCTGCCCGATGAACGTGAACAGCTCAAACTCGCTACGCACCGAGGCGGTCATGAAATACTCTTGCGGAATCTCATGCAGCCGCATCTTGTAGACGCCCGGCTTGGGATCTGGCACGCGCCAGACTTCGTTGGTGCCTTCGGAGGACAATCGTCGCAGCGCGGCGGGCACCGAGTTACCGTCAGGGTCGAACAGTTCGGTATGGGTTCCGCCCATGGCTTCCTGCCAGGCGGCGGACACGACGAGGATGTCGGCGCCCTTGTCGACCGGGATTTCGTGGAAGTTGCCGACCGGGCTGTTGAAGCGAATGTCGTCGACCCAGAGTTCCTGCCCGCCGATGGCGAGCGATTTGATGTCGCCTTTGAGTTCGACGAGGAAATGGCGTTGGTCGCCAAACGGCGTGACTTTGACGTCGACGCCGCCGATCACGTCTTGCAACTGCGACGGCGTCCGGGCGTTCTTGAGATCGCCGTTGACGATGAGGTTGATGTTGCCCCCTTGCCAGCCGAGGAGCATGGAGGCAGATTCCAGCGTGTGCGCGAACTCGAAGCCGACGTTGATGTTGTTCAAGCGAACGTCGCGGCCGGCGCCGCCGGCCTGCTGCTCGTCGTCGACCAGCGCGAATCCGTTATTTACCGGGTTGCCGTTGAAATCGAAGAACGTCTGTCCCTTGCCGGGCACGCCGGAAGCGATGAACGACGCGCCGACGGGAATCTGCAGGCCGTTGGGAAGATCTTCGAAGTCGATGATGCCGGTGGCGACGCCGTCGAGCGCGCTGTCGCCGAGCACCGTGAAAATCCGCTGCCGGCCGGCGATTGTCGTCGCTTTGTTCTCGTAGATGCGGCTGATGTTGTTTTCCCAGCCCAGCACGGAGTTGATCGGCACGCCGCCGCTGCTCGTGGCGTAGTCGTGCGTACCGCCGGAGACCGTGCCGGAGATCTCCTGCATCAGCACTTCGTTGGCGCCGGGACCGAACGAAATCGTATGCACGGGGCACGCCGCGGCAATGATGTCGTCCTTCACATCGGCCCAGTAGCTCGGTTCGTTTTCGTGGCCGTCGCTCATGAGCACGATGCTGCAGAGGTTGTCCTCGTTGCCGTTGGAGGCGTAGTCATTGAGTGCCTCGCGCAGGCCGTCGCCGATGGACGTAAAGTCGAGCGGGCTTTCCGCCGCGATGGCGTCTTGCAGGTCTTGTCGCTGCGTGCCGTCGCTCAGTTCGTCCAGCGACACCTGGATCTCCGCGTCGGTGTCGAACGCGACGTAGCCGGCCTGGTCCTCGTCGGCGAGGGCCATCACCAGCAAATTCGCGGCGTTCTTGGCCGCTTCAATCTTGCCGGTCGTTCCGCCCATGCTTCCGGAGCGATCGAGCACGAGCATCACGTCTTGCGTTCGTTCCAGATATACGACGGAGAAGTTTTCGCTGTCGGAATCGGCGCCGAGCGTGACGCTCAGATTGTAGAATGAGCCGGTCTCCGCGCCCGCGGCTTCGTCCGGCGCCTGGACGAGCAGCCAGTAATCGTCGAGCACATAGCTGGCGTTGATCACTTCGACCGGAATCGGCGCGTCGCCGGTTCCGGACTTCTGCAGCGTGACGTTGAACTCATCCGCCACGAGGCCGGCGATCGGCGCGCCGCCGCCGGTGACCGACAGCCGCACAATGAACGAACGCGGATTGTCGGCCGTGCCGACCATCGCGAAGTTGTTGTCGGTCGGCGTCTTGATGTTCACGTCCGGCGCGACGCAGCCGCGCCCGACGTCGACCGTGCCCGATTGACTGACCGACGTCACGACGCCCACGATCCGATCGAGGTCGGAGGTGCGCACGGTGCGGGCCCAGTTGTCGCTGTAACTCGTCCAGCGGTCCTGCAACACGCCGCCATCGACCGTCATCACGCTGAAGCCATAGTTCTTTCCGTTGCCGTCAAAGCTGAAGGAGGTGAAATCGCACTGGCTGGCCGGGTTGAACTCGATGTATTGACTCGTTCGCGGCGTCAGCGATTGCGACACCGTGCCGAACGCCGGCGCGGAGTTGATGATCGTGTGCCCCGACAGCGTGCCGATATTGTTGACTTCGTTGTCAATGAATCCGAGCCGCGGATCGGCGGGGTTAAACGACTGCGCATACAGGGCGAGCGTGTAATCGATGAAATCGTCGCGGAAGGTGCTGCCCTGTCCGGAGATAAAGTCGGCCAACGCGCCAAGTTCATCGTCCGGCTGCGATTCCAGTTCCAAGTAGAACTCGCGGATCGCATCCCAACCGATGTCGACTCCCGGGCCGACCGGCGGGTTCTCCGCCGCGCCGATGCGGTACTGATCCCAGAGCCAGGTCCACCACGCGGCGGAATCGTAGCTGAGCGTGGCGAGGTCCGCGGTGCGGATCGAGTTTTCGTCGATCGCGTTCGTGATCTGCGGGATGAACAGATGCCCGGTGTCGGCGTCGAGATCCGTGGCGACGCGATCCTCGATCGAGCGCGCGATTCCCTCGCCGTAGAAGTCGTTCCAGCTATCGTCGTACTGATTCTGCACCAGGTGATGCAGCTCGTGATACGCCAGCAGCTTTTCCCACAGCAGGTCGGGATCGGCGACCAGCTCGTCGTCGGTCAGCAAGCTGTTCGCCGTCGGCACGCCGCCGCCGCGCGGATCTTCGGCGATGTAGACCTCGAGCTCGGTCTCCCCGGCGGGCAAGAACTTCAGATTGCGATCGAGGAAGAACTTAAACGCGTCCCGGGCCTGCGTTGCCATGCTCACGGCGTGGATATTGTCGCCGTCGCCGTTGTCGTCGTTCGGAAGCCGGTGCTCGCAGCGGCCCGCGTCGTTCTCTTCGTCGGTGCATTGCAGCAGATCGGCCGCCGTCGTCGTTTCGGTATAGTAGGCGCTCACCTCGTAGTCGACGCCCTCGTGTTCGAACTCCAGGTTGAAGCACTGATCGAAAGTCGCGTCCCGGCCGCGGACCGTTTGCACGGTCGGCGTGCTGCAACTGAGCAACTGTCGCTGCTCCAGCATCTCCAGGCGCAGTCCGTGGCGAGCGCGAGAATCAGTGGCACGCGTGGAAGCGGCATTGACGAGGGCGCGAGACGGCGCGAGCAGGACGCGCGAAAATCGAGTCGACATGGCGGGGCTCCTTGGCGACGTAGAGACGAGTTGTTTTGCAGAAGGACGCGGGGCTTCCGTTGCCGTGCGAGAAGAGATTAGTTTGCGCGCGGCAGCATTGAACCGCGCGGGAAGCAGACGAGATGAGATTGCAGCCCGTAACATACCGCTCGGGGGGCGGCTGGCAATGATTTTTCTCAGAAATCATGCATTTTCTCATGCGCAGCACGCGATTTGCGCATACTCCGCCACGCGCGGAGATAGTTTGCGTAAGATCGGGAAACGAGAGTTTCCTTCAAATGCCGCAACGGTCCGGATTTGTTACAGGGCCGGGAAAGAATTCTTGGGCCTGAACCGCGTCATCCATGTGCGTGCAGGCGGGAACGCGAATCCTCAAGGTGAACGCGACGCATGCTATTCCCCGTCTTCCTCGCGGACCCCTACGTCCGACGCAGCCCGATTCACAATGCGGAGATCGCCCTTTGAAGCATCGGCGAGCTCGAACTTCGTGCCATAGACGCCGTCCGTTTCAGCGACCGGTAACTGCACGATTCGTTTCGCGTCGTCGCGATCCAGGCATTGCCAGGCGTTGCCGGCGAAAGTGAACGATTCCGGTGACGTTCCGCCTCCAACGTTGGCGACTTGTCGCAGCTCGTCGGATTGAAAGATCACGGCGTTACGGACGAATTGCCCGTTCCTGGAAGGCACGAATCGCTCGTCGGTGCTCTCTTGCAGAATCCGCAGCACCCAGCGACCTGGCCGGTAAATCGTGTTGTGTTGCACGAGCGCGCCGTCGACGCCGACAAACGCCACCGCCGCGTCGCCGCCGAGGAACTCGCAGTCCTCGACAGTGATGTCCTTGGCTTCGTAGGCGGCGTCCCGCGGCCGGAAGTAAGGCAGCCCCGTGCTGCCGCCGAGGTTCACGCCGCGTCCGCCGGCGTTTTCAAACCGCGAGCGGCGAATGACGATGTCTCTCGATCCTCCTTTCGCCTGCACGCCGTTGGCATTGGAACCGCCAGCGTCGATGAACTTGCAATGCTCGACGACGCCGTTGTGACAGCCGACGAAGTCGATCGCCGAACCACCCGCGCCCCATGAATGCACCGTACAGTGTTCGATTTTGAAGTCGTCCATGCCGGAACACTTGATGCCGTCGCGATTGCCGTCCGGACCGACGTTGCGCACCATCAGGTTACGGAGCACGACGCCGACGGCGGGAGTGTTGGTGTCGCCCGAGTCGTCGATGTTCAGGCCGTTGTCCCGAATGCCGTCGATAACGAGGTGTTGCAATACAACGAACTGGGGCGACGAGAGTTGCATGCCGACGTTTCCGTCCGAGATGACCGGCGGATCGTCGGGATTCTCCCCGCGCACGACGATCGGCGCCTCGCGCGTCCCGCGCAACCCATTCGAGGCGATGCCGCCGCGGTAGCGCCCCGGCGCCATCAGAATCGTCGTGCCGGCCTGAGCTGCCTCGAGCGCCTGGGCCAACTCTGCATTGTTGGCGACGCGGACTTCTTCTCCGCGCACAGTGGGCGCGATTGCAAAGTGCATTGCCAGCGTGAACATCAGCGCGGCGTTCGTTGGCCTTCGCATGCGATTGGCTGCCATTTCGTTGAGCGCGGTTCGTTCGATCACTCGGCAGTCGCAAACTCGTCGCGGATGAATGCCGCCGCTTTGTCCCATTGTTGCGCGGCGGCGGCGAAATCGACGTCCATCGCCTTGACCGTCCGCGGCGTTTCGACCTGAAGTTCGACGTTCACCTCGGGATTCAACGGGATCTGCGCACTGCCGCTCTGGGCGAGGCGTTTTTCCACTTCCGGCTGGAGCAGGTAATCCACCAGTTTGTGCGCGGCCTCGGAATGCGGACAGTTCTTGATGACCGCCAGTGTGTTGGGAATGAACAGCGTTCCCATCTGGTCGGCGGCGCGATCAGGGTAGACGATCAAGACCGGTTTGTCGGCCGCGATCTCGCCGATGGCGTCGTCGGTATCGGTCAGGCCGAACGCCAGTTGCCCAGCCGAGACGGCCTGCGCCACGTGCTTATTGCCGGCCATGATCTGGACGTCGTTGGCTTTGATGTCGTTGAAGTATTGCTTGGCTTTCTCCTCGCCGAGCAACGCGAACAGACAGGCCGCATGCGTGGCCGTGGTGCCGAAGAGCGGCTTGGCGATGCCCGTGCGGCCTTTCCACTTGGGATCGGCGAGGTCGTGAATTGAGTCTGGGCGCTCCGCCTCGGGCACGAGGTCCGTATTCACAAGAAGGACACGCGCCCGGGCCGCGAAGCCGTGCCATGTTCCGTTCGGCGAGCGCCACATCTCCGGATAACTGGCCGCGGCGGGCGAGCGATAGACGTCGAGTAACCCTTGCTCTTCGAGGCGGAGCGTGTTGAGAATTTCGTTGTTCCAGAACACGTCGCAACGAGGCGCGTCTTTTTCCGCGATGATCGCCTGTGTCAAGCCGACAGTCTTGGTGCTTTCCGTATCGAACTTCGGCAAGGCCTGGACGCCGGTTTTTTGGGAGAAATCATCCAGTACTTGCTCGGAAAAGGCAGAATCGAGCGCGGTATAGATGACGACCTCGTCGTTTACGGAGTTCGATGGCCTACAGCCAGTGAGCGTGAGTCCCACCGCTGCCGCCGCAAAGATGCTGAAAATCGGAGTCGCCGAAGCGGTCATGTGCAGTCGTTCAACGTCGTTGTGGATCGCAGTTCCGATCAGCCACATCGTGGCGTCGCTGCAAGGATCAATCTAGTCGTCGCACAACGCGAGGACAAGCTTGCGAATGGCATGGTGATTCCGTGGTTGTGTCCCTTCGGCCCAACGAAAACAGCGCTCCGGCGATGACCGGAGCGCTGTTCGCAGATCCCTTACTACGCTGGTAGCGGACTGTCTCGACGGATTAGAACTGCGTGAACAGTTCGTCCAACGCTTTCAGTCGGCGGGCCGTGTTGGAGTGCGGGGTGGCCGCGTATTTCAGTTGGGCGGCGACCAACGCGTCTTGCCAATCGTTGCCGGCCGGGTCTTGGATCGGCGACGGAGCGGGCGCCGGCGCGGTGGCGCCGAAGTTGTTGCGAACCGCGTTCAGATCGGACAGGTCGACGATGCCGTCGTCGTTCGTGTCGCCCGGCACGTTTTCGCCGGTCTCACCGAAGTGGTTGCGGACGTTGTTGAGATCGATCAGGTCCACCACGCCGTCGCCGTTCGTGTCGCCGGGCAGGTCGTTGGCGGGTCCTTCGTGGATCTCTTCCGTTTCGATGCCGAAGTAGTAAACGCTCGACGCGCCAATCGTCACGCCGCCTGAACCGGGCACGTAGACGCCTGGAATCGGCGCGGTGGCGTAGGCGCCTCCATCGTTCACGATCAGGCGGTCGCCGGGAGCAAGGATCGGTGCATCCCCTTGCACGTTGATCGTGCCGTACGCCGGGCTGGTGATGTTGAAGCGGTCGGCGCCGCCGTTGCCGTCCAAGGTCAGGTTGGCCGGACCGCCGATTCCGGTGACGTTAAACTCGTCCCCTTGCGCACCGGCGTCGAGGTCGATCGCTTCGACCGCCGAGAACGCGACTTCCGTCGGCACGGCGACGTCCGGGAACAAGATGTGTTCTCCGAATCGCCTGACGGACCCGGTCGTGACGTCGTACTCGCCGCCGCCGGGGCCGAGTTCGTACGGGTTGTTGGCGTCGCGCAGGTTCAGCGTGTCGTTCCCCGCGCCGCCGTCGACGATCAGGTCGTTCACCGTCTCCATATTCTGCGCGGCGGAGCTGGCGTTGACGACGTCATTGCCGCCGCCGGCGTGAATGACCATTTCGCCGGAGGTCGTATTCGCCACGTTGATTTCATCGCCGGAATCGCCGGCCCACAGCGTGACGTCTTCGACGCTGCTGTAAGAGACGTCGACGTTGATGACGAAGTCCCGCAGGAGCGCCTGCCGCATGACTTGCGCGGAGCTGACTTCGTACACGCTGTCGAGGTCGCGGCTATACGGTTTCTCCTGATCGTTGATGACGATCTGGTCCACCCCGGCGTCACCGTTGAACGTCAGGTCGCGCACCAGTTGCATGTTCTTCTCAGTCGGAGTCGTGGTCAGCACGTCGGCGCCGGCGCCGCCATTGACAATGACCTCTCCCGAAGTCGTCGCATGCACGCGGATGCGGTCGCGCCCCTCGGTCGTCGTCAGCTCCAGGTTCTCGACACGCTCGAAATCGACCGTGTACAACGTGGGCGTCGGGTCAATGATCAGCCCGCCGGTGACATATCGCGTGACGCTGTTCGCGTCGACGTCGTACTGACCGAAGAAGTCGTCGCCGATGGCCTTGTTGGTGTCGAACAAGTAGATGGAGTCCGTGCCGGCCTGGCCGTCGACGTACAGCCCGGCCACCAGTTGCAAGTTGGCAGCAGTTTCCGCGACGACGATCACGTCGTTTCCTGTACCGGTGCGAATCTCCGTGTCGCCGGAGGTCTTGCTCGCCAACTGGACCACGTCCGCCTGGTCACCGGTCGTCAGGTCGAGATTCTCCACCAAGGCGTAGTTCACGGTCACCGGGATGGGAATCGTTCCCGCATCGGGAATCGTGAGCCCGCGGTGCCGCACGATCGCCCCGTCGCTGACCGAATAAAGGTTGCTCAGCCCCGGCATCGAATACGGGTTGTTGTGATCGTGGGCGTTCAACGTATCGGTTCCGGAACCGCCGTTGAACGTCATGCCGCTCACGCGCTCCAGGTTGCCAATGCTGGAGAGGACGTTGACCGTATCGTTGCCCCCTTGGCCGTTGATGATCAATTCGACCGAGGAGCTGAAATCCGAGATCGTGAACGTATCGTTCCCCAGGCTGCCGTTGAGCGTGATCGAATCAAGCCCATCGAGCCAGCGCGTGAATTGCACTTCGCCATTGAGCGTCACGCGGATCGACTGCTTGCCGTTGTCGGTGACGGTCGTCACCTGGAAACTGTCGGCGCCGCTCGTCCCGTCGACTTCGAGGTCGGTCCAGCCGTTAATGTAGGCGGTCTTCATCATGGCGCCGATCGAACCGCCGGGCAGGTTGTCGTCGTCGGTGTTCATCAGGTATGACGCTTCGATGCCGCCGGGATAAGCCCCGATCCGCGAGCGGAATCCGCCGGCGCCGTTCGACGTCGCGCCGTTGTGAGCGTAGTAATCGCCGAAGGCGTCCTCGGAGCTGAACCAGCCCAACTCTTGGGCGTCGCGCATCGCGCGGGTCGAGGCCCAAAGAATGCTGCCGTCGCGCTGGATGTGGTCGAGGAACGTCGCCAGCTCGCGCGACGAGAGCTTCCAACCGAACGCCCCGCCGAGGCTGGTGAGGTTCGACATCGAGGCGCCAGGAGCGTTGACGCCCAGGTTGTATCCCTTGGCCGGATTGGCGTCGTCGCCTTCAAGGTTGGCGCCGTCAATGCCCATCGGCTCGAAGATTTCGTTCGCGACGTAGTTCGCGTAGATCGCTCCGGAGATGGAATCGCGGATGCCGGGGAACGCGGCGGCCGTCAGGTCGAGGCCCGGATTAAGCAGCTTCGGCATCACCACCCGCGCCAGCAGCGTAAAGTTGGCGTTATTGTAGTTGTCGCCCAGGTTCCAGCGCGGGCCGTCGTACACGTCGTCGGCGGCCACGTTCGGGGCGGGCAGCCCGGTTTGAATGAGGTTCCGCAGATTGGAGAACGTGTTGTTGCCGTAACTTTCAAAGTTCACGTTGATTGCGTTGTTCGTTTCCGAAAGGCCGCTAGTGTGCGTGAGCAGATGCCGCAGCGAAATGTGCTGCACGTTGGCCCCCGGATTCCAGTCGCTGGGAAGGTAATCCACCAGCTTGGTCTTGAGCTGCGCGTCGAGCCCGCCCGGCCTCGATTGCAGAATGTGCAGAATCGCGGTCGCCGTGATCGGCTTCGAGACGCTGGAAACTTCCAACTCCACGAGCGAGCTGAAGTTCCGCGCCGGTGCGTCCAGCGCGGTGCGGGCCAGGCCGCCGCTCCCCACGGCCGCGTTGGCGTCGCCATTGAGGTTAATGGCATAGCCGAATCCGACCGTGTTGCCGGCCGAGAGCTCTTCGATGGCATCGCCCATCAGCGCCGGGCTGAACGTCGACGCATTGACGTCGACCGCCATCAGCCGGCGATCCTCAAAAACCTCGAAACCATGCTGGCGGCGTAAAGTCGGGCGTGCCATGACGTAATTCCTGCGAATGGGAGTTGAAGAGCAACCATATCCAGGATCGAATGGCGCAACCCCCGGAAGGTGTTACAGAGTACTCACGGGATCGCCGATTTCCTACGCGACTTCGGCCTAATCCACGGCAGCCGGCAATTCCCCGCGAGCCGGAAGCGAGGGCGACCGGAGAAATCGCCAAGTCTGCGGCCGATCCGCCCGCTTCTGACCGGTGCGGCGCCTACGAGCGCGTCGGCCCGGGCGATACCTGGCAACGGTCGGCCGAGCAGCGCCCGGTGAGTTTCAAGCGATGCCGGGCAAAGACCTGATAGGCCAGGTCGAGCATGTGAGAAACGCCGGGCAGCCGGCTGAGCCAGACCACCGGGGTCAGCCCCACGGCGCCGTAGAGTTGTCGAAAAACCTCGACTCCTTTGACCCAAGTGCCGTCCGCCAGCCGACCATAGATCTGGGCCATCAGCTCGTCCTGGGTCTTTCCGACCGCTTCGGCCCGGAAATCGGGAGCGTCGATGTCAGTGAACTTGAGTCGCCCGCGCCGGTCGAGACGGTGAATCAGTGCAATTTCACGTTTGCACAGCGGGCACCCGCCATCGTAGAAAACCTCAAAGCTCGGCGCAGCAGGGTCGCTCATAAAGAATCGGACCGCAATGCCCGTCACGTAATTAACAGGCCAGGCCGGAATCCGATTAGAGGGATTATGCCGTCGGCTTCGGCAAGGACTCCAGGTGCTTTTGAACCGCCACGAAGGCCAGCCGCAACTCGTGCAAGAGATGCGTCAGCATGGCGGTCTCCTCCTCGGTCCGGTTGCCGGCCGTCTTGTCCTCGATCACCTGCAAGAGGTCGATCAGGTGTTTCGCCTGAAGGAGGTCGGCCTCGTGCTTGCCGGACACCGGGTGCGGGATTTGCCCCAGGGCCATCAGCGCCTCGGTGGCGAACATCGTAATAAGCATCGGCAGACTAGCGGGCGGAATCTGCATTTCCTCCGGCGAAGGCTGCGCCGTCGCCTCGGCCTTTTTCCGCGCGGCTTCCTTCTCGCGCTCGACCTGCGCCTTCCAATCCTCGTCAACAATGATCCGCGATTTTTCTTCCGACATGACGGGCTCGCTCTCTTGAATTACGACTCCGCGGTTCAAAAATCACCAAGAGACTTCGCCTACCTTCTCTCCGCCGTGCGGTCGATGCGCGACGCGTGCCGTTCCACCGCCGCCGCCACAAAGCCGGAG
>CAZUBB010000141.1:0-12700 GCA_964618485.1 uncultured Pirellulales bacterium | reverse complement strand
GATTGGCTCCGCGTCTCCCGCCGATCGGGCGCAGTGGTTGAAACGAGCGCGGCGGCTCGCCATCGCCTGGCCGGATGACGCCCTGCGTTTGCTGCGACAGCTCGCCGCGCTTCCGGCGGGCCAAACGACCGATGTCGACGAGCTGGCGGCTACGCTGCTGGCGACATTATCTCCGACACAGGGCGCAGCGGCTGCTCCCGCGCCCCCCCGACCCTGGAATCTCGATCTGCTGGCCGCGGCGGATTATCTGGCGTCGCGACTTCAGGCCGCCCCGAGGTCGTTGGCCCAGTTGCTGCGCGCTTTGGCCCAGAGTGACGACCCGGCGGCGCTTGCGTTGTGGGCGAAATTGCTCGTTTCGGCGACGCAGCTCGGAGGTCCCGAGGTCGATGCGGCGCTCGTGCCGCTCTTTCAGCGGCGCAGCTACGATCCTGGAGCGATTTTCCCCCAGCTCTGGGACGGGCTGTCGCAGCCTGGCCTGGCGACGGGGATTCTCGATCTGGCCAACTTCCTGCACCGCACCGGGCGTACCGAGCGGCACCTGGCCGCCGACCGTGCGGAGCAACTCATTCAATTGCTCGGAGGGCTCGCCCAACGATTGCAACAGCTCGAGGAGCGTCCCGCCGGCACGCGCGAAGAACACGCGGCCGGCGCGAAGGCATTCCAGGAGATGGTCCCGCTGGTGATTGCGCTGTGCGACGCCGTGGCGCTGTTGGGAGATCGCGCCGCGGAAGGAAAGCTCAATCAGGTGATGAGCCTGCGGCACCGGCGGCTGCGGACCGAGGCGGCCTGCGCGCTGGCGCGGCTGGGGGAAAAGTCGGGAGTAAAGGCTCTCGTCGAGTTGACGCGCGAGTCGGTCGTGCGGAATCGCGCTCTCGCGTATCTCGATGAAGTCGGCGCGCTCGACGAAGCGCCGGCCGAGATGCGAACCAGCGCAGCGCGCGGCGAAGGGGAGTTGGCCGCCTGGCTGGCCGCCCCGGCGCAGTTCGGTCTCGCGCCGCAACAGATGGAATTGCTGGAGTCGCAAGCGCTGCACTGGCCCGGCTATGACGAGCCGGTCGACTGCCATCTCTACAGCTTCGAATATCATCTGCCGCAGGGGAGTTTTTCCGGCATCGGGCTCGCGGGGCCTGTAACGCATGCGTTTGGCGTTGATCTGCAGGATTATCCGCCGGCCGATATCTTCGCCATCTACTGCGGCTGGAACGCGGAGCACGCGGAACTGCGCGAAACTGATCCCGCGCGGATGACCGCTTCGCTGCAAATCGCGGCGGACCGCGCCCGACGCGATCTCGTCGCCTCCGGCTATGACGAACCGCGACTGGTCAAGATCGGGCACTTTTTCGCGGAACAGCACTTCGTCTTTGAGACGGCTCGCGGCGAACGGGAACACCGGGCCCCAGGCATCGCCGTCGTCGACAGCGGCGAAACGCACTGGTATCCCCTCCCGCGCACGTCACAACCGCCCAGCGAAAGAGAAATCTACTGGCTCCATCGTGGACGCAAACTTCTCGCGCATTTTAATCAGCGATAGCTAGTTTTCAGTGGTCGGTTTTCAGTGAGTACTGAGTACGCTGTCGTTCGACGTCCAACAAACTGAAAACTGAACACTGACAACCGAACCCTCCTCCTCCTGTTCTCCTTTTCTTCTCTTCTCCTCCCCCGCTAGCACCTCCCCGCTATCAAGCTTGACGCTAGCTTCCCACGATTGATACACTTCGCGCCGAGCAGGCAGCCGCTTCAGCACGAGGTGAAGCGCCCCGGCGAGATCGGTGTCTCAAGAGAAGGGATTCTCTGCGTGAATAACCCTGTGGCGAGTTGGTTTACTCCGCGCCAGCCGCTCGCGCATCACGGCGCGATCGTGGTCGCCGAAATCGGACAGAATCATAACGGCTGCCGCGAACTGGCGGCGCAACTGGTCGACGCCGCGGCCTGGGCCGGCGCCGACGCCGTTAAGCTCGTGAAACGCGACTTGGACTGCGAGCTATCGCGCGACGCCAGCCGGCGGCGTTACGATTCCCGCCATTCCTACGGCGTTACCTACGGGGAGCATCGCGAAGCGCTCGAACTGACGGTCGAAGATCATGCCGCGCTGATCGCCCGGGCTCGGCGGCACGGCCTGCTGTGCATCGGCACCGGATGCGATCTGCCGAGCGTCGACGCATTTTGCCAGATTGAAGTGGACGCCCTGAAGATCGCGTCGCGCGACGTCGACAACTTGCCGCTCGTGGAATCGATCGCGGCGCGCCGGCTGCCGGTGTTCATGTCGACCGGGATGTCACACTGGGATGATATCGACGCCGCCGTGGACGTGATCCGCGAACGTAACGATCGCTGGGCGGTATTGCACTGCACGTCGCTTTACCCGACGCCGCTCGAAGACGTTCATCTCCGCACGATTCCAACGCTGGCGGCGCGCTATCAAGCGCCCGTGGGCTTCTCCGATCACTCGCCGGGAATTCTCATCGCGCCGGCCGCGGTGGCGCTTGGCGCCGTCGTGATTGAGAAACACTTAACGCTCGACCGCGCCGCGAAAGGCTCCGACCATGCCTGTTCGCTCGAACCGGACGAGCTGCGGGAGATGATCGGCAACATCCGCGCCTTAGAGAGCTCCCTGGGGAGCGCCGACAAGTGCCTGCCGAGACAGGTGAACGATGTCCGCGCGCGTCTTGGACGTAGCCTCGTGGCGCGGACGGCGATTCCCCGCGGCGCGAAGATCGAGCCTGGCATGCTGACGCTGAAGTGCCCCGGCGACGGCCTGCGCTGGTCGGAGCGTGAGCTCCTCATCGGCCGGCGCACCATCCGCGCGATCGAGGCGGATGAAATGATCCTCGCCGAAGACGTAGGCGTCGCCTCGGGACGCCGCGTGAGGGAAAAAGCCGCTTCGTAGCCGCGTTTACGGAGTGGCGTTTGCGTCAATCGAATTGGCCGGGGCCGTACGCCAGGCTGCCCGCCAGCTCTTGCAAGTCGAAGCCTTTCTTACGCGCGTCGCGGATGATCTCCCGACATCGCCGAAGCCGAAGAGCGTTCATCGCGCGGGCGGCGACAAAAGCGACCACGATCGCCAGGCAACCCCACAGTGGCCGCCAGTCCCAAGTGACGAGTGCCCAACCGGCGCACGCGACCGAGACGGTGTAAGCGACGGTGAACGCCGCGCTGTAGTCGCGCGCCCCTTGATGAAAGCTGGAATAGAGCCGCGCCACGAACTCGCGCGCCGGGCGCGGCAACCGGTCGATCGGCGGACCGTCGCCGCTGGCGGGGAGCAAGGCGAGCATTCCTCGCAGCGTGGCGCCCGGCAGCAAGCGCAGCGAGAGGATTGATTGGGCGAACTCCTCGACATGCAACTCGCCCTCGGCCCACATCGCGAGCAGCCGAGTTTGCCAGCGGCTGACGATGTAATTGTCCACCATCAGGAAGACGCCGCAGAGCGGCGCCAAGAAGAACCATCCGACGAGCGGCCGCCACGACCACTGCACCGCGGCCGCCACGAGGCAACCGAGGACGACGAGCACGACGGTAACCACCAAGTTGCGAAAATGAAACGCGCGGCGATCAATCGCGGCGGTAGTAAGCTGCAGGGCTTGTTTCGAAGCGGACATAGCTAGACGTTCCTCAGCCGTGCAACCGTCTCAATGACTTTCGTCACTACCGCATCGATCTCGGTGCGCGTGGTGAATCGCCCCAGGCTGAAGCGGATGGATGAATAGGCATCGTCGTCGGACAACCCCATTGCGGTCAACACATGGCTCGGACGATTTGACCCGGTCGAACAGGCTGATTGCGTCGACACGGCGACGTCGTGAAGGCCTCGAATCAGCTCCCGAGCCTCCACTCCCGGAAACGTCACGTTCGTTGTGTTGGGCAGCCGCGAAGTGGAATCGCCGTTCACGGCGACGCCTTCCAGCGAATTCACGAGCGACGACTCCAACCAATCGCGCAGCGCGGCGATGCGCTGCGATTCCGCCGCCAATTCCGATCGAGCGATGCGGCATGCCTCGCCGAAACCGACGATTGCCGGGACATTGAGCGTGCCGCCGCGCAGTCCACGCTCCTGACCACCCCCGACGATCAGGGGTTCGAGCTTCACGCGGTCGGCGCCGCCACGGATATATAACGCTCCTACTCCCTTGGGACCATACATTTTGTGCGCCGAAAACGCAGCCAGATCAACGCCCCAGGCGCCGAGATCGACAGGGATCTTTCCCACGGCCTGCGCCGCGTCGGTGAAGAACAGTCCGCCTGTTTCGCGGGTCGCTTGAACCAACGGCGGCAGCTCGTGAATCACTCCGGTCTCCGCGTTCGCGAGCCCGATCGCTACGAGGCAACGCTGCCTTGCGCGGGCGGCAGTGGGAACGGTCGTCGCGTCGAGCAAGCCATTTCGACTTACCGGCAACACATCGGACGGAACGCGCTGCGTACGGGCGAGCTGACGGCAAACCTCGAGCACTGCATTATGTTCCGTCGCCACGGTGACTACGGCGTTGACCTGCGCCGCGAGTCCCTTGAGCGCCCAATTGATGCTCTCGGTCGTGCCGCTCGTGAAGGCGATCTCCAACGGCGACGCGCCAACGAGCTCGGCAACCTGCGCCCGCGCCACTTCGACCGCGTCGGCGGCGTCCCATCCCCAGACGTGCTCCCGACTGGCGGGATTACCGAACGATTCCGCAAAGAAAGGCCGCATTCGCTCTTCGATGCGCGGATCAAGCGGCGTGGTGGCGTTGTGATCGAGGTACACCATACTCATTCCGACGGACTGTCCGCAGTGGGCGGCGATAGACCATCGCTCGGTCCGTCGTCCGAGACTTTAGGCGCGCTCCACAGGACCGTGACCCGACCGTCTTCTTCGAGCCTGCCAATGCTTAGGTACGACACGTCATGGCAGTAGCAGAAAATTCCATCGAGGTGGTCCTGAACGGCGTAATTCGCGCCGTCCACCATCCGCTCCGGCCTGATCGGGGAAATCTCAAGCTCGCCGAGTTCGAACACATAGGAACCGAATTTCGGAAATGTCAACTGCTGTACATCCGACAGCTTTAAGAGGATGGCGTAGTCAACGTCATCGCTGAAATAGGTAAAGTCAAGGAAGACGTCCGTTCTCTGTCGCCTGCCAGTCTCGTTGCGATTGGAGAACTCGAGTCGGATTGAACGGACTTCCTCGGTATGAAAGAGGTCAAAATCAGGGATTACGTTTCGGATCTCTGCTTCGCCGTGAATCATCCGCCACCTCCAGAACAGCCTTTCGGAGGGTTCTCTTCGTCCGGGTGCACGCCGGGAAAGTTCTTCGGAGAACCCTTCTTACGATGCTCGACGCGCAGTTTTTCCCCGGTATTTGGATCATACCGGTGATGATGCGGATCTGTGTGGTCTCCCCTGCCGTGGTTGGTGTAGTGGGTTTGCCCAACCATACGCCCTTGCTCGTCGTAGTGAGTCACATGAAGATACATCTGACCCGTGTTCTCGCTAATCTTGAACGCCGCGACACGCGGCGTCCCGGGGGGAATACGGTCGGGGGCCCTGTAATCTGAAGGGTGAGGATTCTCCCAATCGCCCGGGGGCGGAGAACTCAATCCGGTGGGATCGAGCCAGTTGATCGGGTTGCGCGTATAAGCATATGTGTTCAATCCGCCCAACACGCGGATGGGATCTGATGATACGAAGCGCGCCGCCTCGGGATCGTAATATCGGAAGCGATTGTAATGCAGTCCGCTTTCCGAGTCGCTCCACTGCCCTCTAAAGCGGATGTCGCAATTGACTCCCGCTGTACCAAGTTGCTTTGTGGCGCCCCAGGCCCGAGAGTCTGCCGACCATGCGACTGATCCGTCCTTGCCGATTAGCTCTCGTGGCGTACCCAGGTGGTCCGTCACCACGGCATACGCTTGGCCGTTTTGAATCGTACCCAGCGGCGTCAAGGTAAGCTGGTCGTAGAGCCAGGTGGATTTCAGTTCGCTGTTCTCGATTTCATGTACAATTGCCTCCTGGTTCCAGACGTAGTCGATCCGCGTATCTGGGCCTTGCTTAAACACCCGGCGTCCGAGTCCATCGTAGCCGTATTTCCAAACTTCTCCGTCCGGCCTCTGGACGCTTCGTAGCTGGTCGAGGGCGTCCCAGGCGTACTTCCACTCGCGCGGCGCCGAGGTGTCTGCCTTTTCAACTTTCCTGATCAGTCGTCCGTTTGCGTCATGGTAGTACTGGGTGGTCCCTTTTTGCAGCAAACGGTTCCCCGGGCCGTAGCCGACCGTCTCATTCACTTCGTGATTCTGAATGGAAGTGACGTTTCCGGCGCTGTCGTAGGCAAAGCCTTCGCCGTGACGGACGTCGCCCAAGACCCGCAACAATTGCTCGGCCGGGTCATAATCGTACGTCACTTGTCCCCATTGTTTGTCGACAAGAGATGTTAAGGCGCCGCTCTTGTCATAAGCATAAATACGGCGCACAATCGCGCCGTCGGCCGTCGTTGCGATTCGCGCCTGCGTGGCGCTGCCCCTGGTTACGACCTGCTCTCGAATCCGACCGCCCAGGTCGTAGTCATGGTGCAGCCGGACGTCCCCGGGCAGCAATCGCGAAGTCTCCTGCCCGCGGCCATTGCGGGCCATCTCCAAGAATGGCTGCTTAGCGACTTCCAACCGCGAGAGCAAACCATTACCGTCGTAGACGTACTCCGCATGGTGGCCGAAGCTAGTATGGGCGCCTGCGGCGTTGCCGTCTCGATCGTATTGCGTCTCGACGACGGTTTCCCCTTGCAATTCCTTGATGACGCGACCTAGCGCATCCCGTTCGAAGACGACAGAACAGTCGGCGTTGACGGTCGCGATCAGGTTGCCAATCGCATCGTAGCGGTATTCGGCACCCGTGCCGTCGGCGGCGACTTCCTCCGTAATTCTACCGGCAAGGTCACGTTTGAGCAGGATGGTTTGTCCCAGGCCGTTGGTGCGCGCGATAACCTGGCCTGCAGCGTCGTACTCCAATCGGTACTCCGTCCCATCGAAGGCCTTTTCACTCACAACGCGGCCGACTCGATCATGCACAAACTCGTAGCTCTCACCCCTCTCGTTGACGATCTTCGTCAGTTGTTTTGGCTCCGATCCCCAGTAGTAGCGAGCGACGCCGCCGAGACGGTCCGTTTTTTCCAGCAGTCGCTTGCAGGCGCCATAGCGGAGCTTGGTCGTATAGCCGTTTGCGTTCGTGACGCTTACGAGGTTCCCGCCTTTATCGTAAGTGCCGCGGATCGTCGAGCCGTCTGAAGCACGGACTTCCACCGGCTGGCCCAGCACATCGTACCGAATGGAGCTCGTATCACCATCCGGACCGGTCCTGCGGGTAACGCGGCCGAAACCGTCGCAGGCATACCGGGTGACGTTACCAACCCAGTCGGTCGCCTCCACACGCTGTCCAGCATTGGAAAATGTCTGTCGCTTCCGCGCTCCCGACGGGGATGTCACTGTCACCGGATTCCCAGCCGAATCGTACGCGATTGTCCA
Source organism: uncultured Pirellulales bacterium (assembly GCA_964618485.1). Lineage (GTDB taxonomy): Bacteria > Planctomycetota > Planctomycetia > Pirellulales > JALHLM01 > JALHLM01. Next base: position 5,225 of record CAZUBB010000141.1, on the reverse strand, counting down.
CCGAGCGCCGAGTGCATCCTCCGTAGCCACCAGACGATTGTGCCCGTCGTATTCGCGCTTCGCGACGTTGCCGGCCGGATCGGTGAACTTAATCGCTAGATGCTGGCCGTTAAACTCTACCTGGTATGATTCGCCCAATGGGTTCGCGATCGTGCATTGATTTCCTTCATTATCGAACGCATAGCGAGTGACAGCTCCATTGGGGTTTGTCGTCGCCACAATGCGCCCGTGTTCGTCATATTCCGTTTGTGTTGACGCTCCCAGCGGGTCAATCACTTCCACGACCTGACCGGTGGCCAACCAGCGATAGCGCGTTGTGTTCCCCAGGCTGTCGGTAACTTCCGTCCAGCCGATCGCGTCTCGATAACGCAGCGTCTTCTCATCGTAGCGGTCGACGCCCCAGGTCTTCACGCAGCGGCCGCGGTCATCGTAGCGGAATGAGAAGACGCCGCCATCCTTGACGAGCTCGCGCACGATTCGGCCCGCCGCATCGTATTCGTAGCGGTCGGCGAATGCCTGCGCGTCGAATGCCGCGGCCAGTCGACCGTTGCCGTCGTACTCATAACGCGCCAGGACGACCGCGTCTCCTCCAGCAGGTACGAACATAATCTGCTGGATGCGGCCGGAGCTCGAGTACTCGATCGACATCGAGCGTTGCTCGAGAAGCTGTCGCACGCCGCTCAGCCGTCCGGCTTTGTCCCGGATCATGTCGAGACCTTGTCCCGTCACGTCCTCGATGCTGTCCAGCGGCCAGACCTCGCCGGGTTTTCCCTCGCGAAAAAAATATCGCTCGACGTTTCCGGATTCCACATCCCAGCGGACGACGACATAGCGTCCATTTGACTTCATCAACTCTTGGAACGTCCCCAGGTTGCGGATGGTTCCCCCGCGTTCGACTTCGCCGCCGGGATCGGAAAACGTCTCCAAGTCACCGTTCGGCGTCACGAACTGATATTCTCCCGGCAATCGGGTCAACGTCGCGAAATAGCGCGTTGTCCAGCCTGGTCCCAGCGGACCGGCCGGCGAATCCAAGAGCGCAGTGCTATAGTGCCGCTCCCAAATCAGCTCGACGCGGCCAGGAATCGTGTAGTCCCTGTGCGTCGAGTACACCGTCCCCGACGCTACATCGACGGGGTGTCCGACGGAGTGATTACCAGCGCTCATATTGTTTCCCCTTAGTTCCGTCGACGGAGCGAGCTATCGGCAACCGCAGGACTTCTTGCCCATTTTGTCCACCCCAGCCGACACCGCCCCCTGCGCCGCGTTCACCGCGATGCCGCGGAGCATGGCCGCGAAGGTGACGCCGACCATCACGTTGCTGAAGCCGAGCGTCATCGCGTTCGGCACGATCGGGATATCGCTGCAGGACGTGGCCATCAGCGGGGCGACGAACGCCAGCGGGCCGCCGTTGACCGTCACGTTCGGGCTGCCGATCGCCACGGAGCCTTGCGCGCCGGGATAGGGAATCGGCGGCATGAGCAGCTTGACCCAGGTCTGCCACTTGGTGAAAGCGGAGAAGCTGCCTTTGATCGTTTCCCAGGTCGCGGCCTTACTCGAGGTATCGATGCCGGTCACGTCCTTGAGGAAATCCTCGGCGCTCTTGGGCTTGGGAATCATTGATGCGATGCCCGCGATGGCGATGTTCGCCAATGTCGTGAGCAGCATCAACATCGCCGCTTTCGGGATATTGGTCAGATAGCGCGTCCAGTAGGACGGCATGTTCAACGGCGAAGGCGGCACCGGGATGCCTTGCGGCACATGGACCGAATAGCCCATCGCCCCCGTGGCCAGGGCCGGCATGCCGTTGATGAAAATATCGGCCTTGGGAAACTTTGGCGTGTGCCAGAGGAAGACGGTGCCGAAGTACGGATGCACCGGAATGCCGGGAATCGGCGCCACGGCATGCACGTCGATGCCGACCACCATGTCCATTAATTTCGCTGCTGGCCAAAGCGGCATGGTTCGAACCCTTTTACTTACGCACTTCCAACACCTGGTAGACTCCCGTCAATCGCCGTCGCTGGTATACGACCTCGACCTGTTCGCCCGGTTTCAGTGACTCGAATTGCGTCTGCTCCACGACCGCCGCGACCTCACGACCGCCGAGATTTAATTTCACGAGAAACGCGTCGGGCTTTTCTTGCGACATGACGTAAGGTCGGTTATTGACGATTTGCGTAACGTAAGTCTTTCCGCCCGCGCTGAACTCCAGGCTCCGGACCACGGCGTTCGCCGTTTGATTGCTAAGGAAAAAGCCGTCGACGAGGATGAACAAGAAAAACAACGCCACGCAAACCAGCACTGCGATCACCATCATGCGCATGGCGTTCGCCGCTTGTACGGGATCAGGCGTGGCAGGTGCGCTGCTCATTGGATTTGCACCTCAAGTTTGCGCATTTGCGGAAACCAATCTGGACCAGGGTAAGGGATCGCCCCGCGCCAGACCAGATCCAGCTCATCTTCTTCAGCGCGAATCATCACCGTATGCAACACGACATCCGGGGATTGAACTCCCTCGCCGATGTCGAGTCCGATCTTCGGCCGTTCGCCAGGCAATCGGAACGCGAGTTCGCCGTTCGGCGTCAGGTTCGTCAGTCGCACTTCTTCATCGCCATTCAAATACGGCATCACCAGCCCGTGCGAGGCGCCGTTGAAGAACCGGAAATCCATATCCGGCAGCGGGTTTTCCAGGTACGTCTTGCGATCCTCCGGCGTGAGCAGCGTGGCGTAGGCTTTGCGCATCTCTTGTTCAAACGGGCGATCGGCCGGCATCACGCCGGCCCAGCCGCCGCGCGGTTGCCAGGCGCGGCAATGCCATCCGAAACCGGTCGGGATCGGTTGCTTTTCCCAGTACATGAAGTGCCCCGGACAGAGCCGCGCCGGAGTGAGCAGGTCGGTGGGGCTTTCCAGATTGGGGAGCGGCAACTCGTCGATCGCGCGTTTCGTCGTGGTGACCGCGAAGCCGCGTCCGAGCGGATTGCGAATATAAGCGCACTGCACCTTGGTATCGGAGTAGATATCGACGCCGCCATAGGCGCGCTCGTAGCGCAGCTCCATCTTGGTGAACGGCTTGGGCTCGGTGAACGACGGTTCGCGATTTCCGTTGGAGCGCACGACGCGATCGCCGAAGACGCGCACGTCCTTGCGATACCTCCCGAGCTGCAGCGAAGCCGTCATGCTCGTCGTCGGCCGTCCGCCCGGCGCATAGGCGACGCCATTCAGCACGACGTCGGTCGCCAATTTGAAGGGCGCGAAGTCCGACTCGTGCTTCACCGACGTGTTCATCGGGTCGCCATAGTGGACGTCGCCTGGAACGAGCTTCTTGTCGGCGTCGGCCCGGGCACACGGTTTCCCCGACGTGAGGCGATAAGTGCGCTTCAACAGTACGGACAGGATATGCTGGCCTTCGGGCGTTTGCCCCGGCAGCACGATCTTTTGAACCGGCCGCGCGTCGGCGTCAGCCGGTCCGGTGGAAGCGAGGGGTGCGGCGACCGTCGACATGGTTATGCGACCCTCGCGACGAGCGTTTTCATCTGCGGAATCCAGTCAATGCCGGGATAGGGCAACGCGCCGCGCCAAATGATGTCGGCCTGCATTGCGTCCATGTGCAAGCAAAGCGTGTGCATCACCGGCGCAAGTTCCTGCTCGCCTTGGCCGATATCGAGCGTGATCCGCGGCCGCTCTCCAGGCAGGGAAAATGCGAGTTCTCCTTCCGGCGACAAGTTGCTTAGGCGGAGCGTCTCGTTTCCCTTGAGAAACGGCACAACCAGTCCCAGCGACGCGCCGCTGTTGAATCGCACATCATAGCCCGGCAGTTTCAACTGCCGCGCGAGCGCGATCTGCCCCTTGGGGACGATCCCGAGCTTTTCTTCGCGCATCACGTCATCGGGGCCGACATAGGCCGGCATCGCGCCGACAAATGAACAGCGCGGATACCAGGTGGGCTGAAACCAGCCGATTCCCTGCGGCAGCGGCTGGGCGTTCCATCGCTCCGGTTCCTGGATGATCACGCGCTCCGGCGTTAGCAAATCTTGCGGGTCTTCCAGGTTCGGCAGTACGAGCCCCTCCACCACGTCCTTGACGTTCTTCACGGCGACGCCGGTCCCCTTGTGATTGCGAGGATAAAAAAACGGCAATTGCGGATTACTGCGCAGATCCTTTCCGCCGTAGGCGCGCTCGTAGCGCATCTCCATCTCGGTGAACTTTTCAGGATCGGTGAACGTCGGCGCGCGATTCTCGCGGAAATTGCAGCGGCGGTCGCCAAGAACGCGCACGACCTTGCGCTGACCGGCGACTTCGATCGTGACATCGACCGACTGCGCCGGCCTGCCGCCGGGCGCATGGGCCTTGCCGACCACGACGACGTCGGTCGCCAGCTTGAAGGGGGCAAGTTCGCTCTCGTACTTGACGGTCGAGTGCTCGGGATCGGCCTCGTCGTAGTAGACGTCGACCTCGATGAATGGCGGCGTCGGTTCTGCGCGCACCAGAGGCTGCTTCGGGCGAATATCGTACGTCCGCTTCGCCAGCACGACGAACACGGGCTCGCTGTTCTCGTTCTTCGTCGGGACGATCGTGAATCGTTCTTCAGCGTCGGCCATAACTGTAGCCGGGGTCTGTGACCCCGGTCCTCCCTCTGGGCAAGATGCGAGCCGTTCTTTCGGCCTTGCAGAGGCCGGCTACAGTCATCCTATACCTACTAAGGATTCAACATCACCATGCCGCCCTTGACCGTGTTCGACGCGACGCCTTCAGAGAGGACGAGGTTGCCTTTCGTGTTGTGATCGGCCGTGGCCTCCGAAGTGACCGACATCCCCTTGATCTTGACATCTTCGGTCCCGGTGATGCCGATGTTCTTGCCGCTGATTTGGATGCTGCCATCTTTTTTCATCAGCAGCTTGCTGGCGCCGACTTCCAGCTTGATCTCGGTGGCCGCGGTGATGTAGATAAAGGATTCGTTCGACGTGATCTTGATATCCTTCGCTACAGTCGTGGTCTGCGTCGCGTCGAAATTCTCGGCGACGGCGCCCTTCACGTGATAGGTAGCCGTGTTGGCCGCCACGTCGTGCGACAGCTTGCCGGACTTGATCGTGATGGTGGTGTCTTTGTCGATCGTCTCGGTGTGCTTACCGTCGACGGTGATCGTTCGATCGTTCTTGATGTGCTGACGATCGTCATGCTCAATCGTCGTATCCATATCATACTGGCCGTGGACCCGGATGAGTTCT
>CAZUBB010000140.1:3372-12739 GCA_964618485.1 uncultured Pirellulales bacterium | reverse complement strand
ACGACGTACGAAAAATTCGTCGGCCGCGATCTGGTCGACACCAAGGTGCTGTCTTCGTTGATTGAGCCAGGAGAACGCGTGCTCGACGTCGGCACCGGCGGCGGCGTGCCGGGAATCCCGCTGGCGATACTGCGCCCCGATGTGAAGGTCTCGCTGGCCGAATCGGTCGGCAAGAAAGCCCGCGTCGTCGAGGACATCGTGAAGCGTCTCGGTTTGCATGTGCCGGTGCACGCTGGCCGGGCGGAAGAGATTCTCAAGAAGCGCGAGTTTGAATCGCTGGTGATTCGCGCGGTCGCGCCGCTGACGAAATTGCTGACGTGGTTCAAGCCGCATTGGGACCACATCGGCCGCTTGCTCATCATCAAGGGCCCTGCCTGGGTCGAGGAGCGCGGCGAGGCGCGGCACCTGGGGCTGCTCAGGAACCTGGAATTGCGCCGCGTGGCGAATTACCCCATCCCCGGCGCGGACGGCGAAAGCGTGGTCCTGCAAATCTGGCCCCGCACGACGAGCCGCGGGGCAAAGAAGTAACGGCAAGAACCCGATATCGAGTTAGCCCCGAAGGGGCGGCAGATAATAGCCAGGGGCGTGAGCCCCTGGAAAGCGGTTTTGTATCAATGATCAAGCCCCAACGGGGCGACACAATTCGAGATGCGAACTCTCTGTCGCCCCGTTGGGGCTAAGACTATCTGCCGCCTCTGTGGGGCTGAGACGCGAACGAGCGAACTCTATCGTTCCCAGTCGCGCGCTCGGGAGACCGCTTGTTGCCACTTGGCGAAGCGGGCGGCACGTTCTGTTTCGCTCATGTGCGGCACAAACTCGCGATCGAGGGCCCAGTTGCTGCGGACGTCGTCGAGGCCTAGCCAGTAGCCGACTGCGAGCCCGGCCAGGTACGCGGCGCCGAGGGCGGTCGTTTCCGGCACGACGGGGCGTAGGACCGGCTTGTTCAAGAGGTCGGCCTGGAACTGCATCAACCGGTCGTTGACCGTGGCGCCGCCGTCGACGCGGAGCGATTTGAGGTTAATGCCTGAATCGCGCTCCATCGCTTCAATGAGCTCGCGCGATTGAAACGCCATCGATTCAATCGCCGCCCAGGCGAGATTGCCGGCGGTGGTGCCGCGCGTGAGCCCGAAGATCGCGCCGCGGGCGAACGGATCCCAATGCGGCGCACCGAGTCCCACGAAGGCCGGCACAAAGTAAATGCCGCCGGAGTCGCTGGCCGAGGCGAGCAGTTGTTCGATCTCGCCCGAGGAACGAATCAGCCCCAGCCCGTCGCGCAGCCATTGCACTACTGCGCCGGCGATGAAGACCGAGCCTTCCAGGCAATACGTGATCTTCCCGTTCAATCCCCAGCCGATCGTGGTGAGCAGTTGATTCTCCGACGGCACCGGTTTCTCGCCGGTATTGAGCAGCAGGAAGCAGCCGGTGCCATAGGTGTTTTTCGCCGTGCCGGGCTCGAAGCAGGCCTGGCCAAAGGTGGCCGCCTGTTGATCGCCCGCGTCGCCGGCGATGGGAATCGGCGCGCCGAAGAGCGCCGGATCGGTCTCGCCGTAGACTTCGCTCGAAGGGCGCACCTCCGGGAGCATCGCGCGCGGGACGCCGAACACCTTGAGGAGCTCGTCGTCCCAGTCGAGCGTGTGGATATTGAAAAGGAGCGTCCGGCTGGCGTTGCTGTAATCGGTCACATGGCGCCGGCCGCCGGTCAGTCGCCAGATGAGATAGCTATCGACAGTGCCGAACAGAATTTCGCCGCGTTCGCAGCGTGCGCGGAGGCCGTCGTGCGTTTCGAGCAGATGCGTGATCTTCGACGCGGAGAAATAAGCGTCGAGCACCAAGCCGGTCTTCGCGCGCACGAGCGGTTCGAGCCCTTCCCGTTTCAGACGTTCGCAAAGCGGCGCAGTAATGCGACTTTGCCAGACGATCGCGTTCGCGACCGGGCGGCCGGTGGCGCGTTCCCAGAGGATGGTCGTTTCGCGCTGATTGGTGACGCCGATCGCCGCCACGTCCTGCGGGTTCAATTGCGCCTTCGACAGGGCATCGCGCGCCGTGGCGAGTTGCGCCTGCCAGATTTCTTCGGCGTCGTGCTCCACGTGCCCCTGCGAGGGAAGAATCTGCCGGTGCTCCTTCTGAGACACCGCGAGCGAACGACCGTCGCGTCCGAAGACAATAGCGCGGCTGGAGGTCGTCCCCTGGTCGAGGGCGAGGATGCATTGCGACATGGCGAGCGCGATCCGGCTGGGCGTGAAGCGGCGAAAAGTAAGCCGCTCATGCTACAACGCCCCGCCCAGCGCAGCAACGAGCGGCTCGCACTCACGCGGCACGCCGCCACTAAGCCCAGGGGTGGCCACCACGTGCTCTCTGCGCTCGAGCGGCGCGGTGCGGCCTCCCCTGGGATGATGCGCTAAATCCCAGGGGAGGCCGCACCGAGTCGCGCGTGTTCGCGACGTCCGTGGCGGCCACCCCTGGGCTTAGGGCTTGGGGTCTTCGAACTGATTAACGCCGATCAGCGTTTGCGGACTTCGAGGAAGACAATGTTGCGTTGTTCTTCCGAGAAGATGCGCACCTCGCGGATTTCCGATTCCGGAATCTCCGCCGTTAAGTCCGCCATGTCCTGGCGCGTGCGGTAGACGAGTTGCCAGTCCATGTAGGCTTCCATATAGCCCACGTCGCGGACGCCGGGGAGGAAGTTGGCGACCATCATCCGCCCGCGCGGCAAAAGCAACTGGAACATCGTCGACACCAACCGCTGCGCCACCGGCTGTTCGAGATAATCGAACAGGCCAGTGGAATAGACGAAGTTGAAGCGGTCGAGGTTGAGTTTGCCGGTGAGCAACGCGCGGAACTTCGCCGGAACTGTCATCACGCCGAGACGCCCGTACTGGCGATCGACTTCGGCGAGGCTTTTTGCGTCGGCATCGAGCGCCACAAGGCGTCCCATGCGTCCGCGGCGAATGGCCGAGGAGAGTTCCGCCTCGCGCAGGTGCCCGCTGGCGATCGCCAATACCTGGGGACGCGCCACGCGCTCCGCGAGGCGATCGATCATTTCCGCCACATAGGCCCGGCGAGCGCGAACGCCTTCCGAGGCCGGCGCCGAGGTGGTGAAGTCGAAAATGAGCTGTCCGAGACGATCCGCTTCCGGCAGCGGATAGCCTTCTTCGCGACCGTAGATGTAGTCCATCATCTTGGCGTCGCCCGCATAACCGCGCGGCTTCGAGAACGCGCGGTACGTGAACGGATCCTGATGGAGCAGCTTCAGCAGGGGATGCCTGCGGCACATCTGAATGCAATCGCGCCACTCTTCGGGAGCGCTATTGAGCCGCCGGGCGCGAAGGCCGAGGAACAATTCGTCGAGCGCGCGATGAACGACTTCGCGATGTTCGTGCGCCGAGAGGAGCCGTTGATGAATGTCGTTCAGGAATCCGACAAACAGTTCGTCCAGCGGAACTCGTAGTCCGCTGGCAGCCGAGGTGAGAGGTTGAGGGAAGTCGGTGGATGTGGTGGACAGATCAATTGGTTGAGAAGACATGACACGCCGAAAACGCTGTGCCCCGATCCCTGGGGCGGACTCTGGAACTGCGCCGCTGCATATTCGTGGGAACGTCGAGACGTCTTGCTGCGACTATTCCACACAACGCGAATATCAGTATTTACAGGCCTACCGTGTAAATCCAGTTTGAAACAATATGATTCGCGCTAAACTTCACTTCGCGCGCCGGAAGATCGCGCATATGCAACAACGATCGCCTCAAGTCGCTGAAATGCGCAAACAGATAGGCTTGCCTAATCGGACTGACTGTGTGGCCCAACTCAAGCGAGAGTCGTTACAATGAGTGACATCCCCGACCTTTGAGGTAGGACCATCATGCGACCGCCTACGATTTTGGAAGCATATCAACTGCGCACCCCTCGTTCGGCGGCGCTCGCTGCGCAGGCGCGCGAATTGTTGCCTGGCGGCGTGGCGCACGACAGTCGCCTGCTCGAATCGCATCCCATCTACGTGGCGCGGGCCGCGGGATCGCGCAAGTGGGATGTCGACGGCAACGAGTACGTCGACTACTCCGGCGGCCACGGCGCGCTCTTGTTGGGGCATAATCATCCTGCGGTGACGGCGGCAGTTGCGCGGCAACTCCTCCTCGGCACGCACTATGGCGCCTGTCATGAGTTGGAAATTCGCTGGGCGGAGACGATTCGGCTCCTGATGCCTACGGCCGAACGCGTGCGTTTCACCAGTTCCGGCACGGAAGCGACCTTGCTCGCGCTGCGCATCGCCCGCGCGGCGACAGGGCGCACGAAAGTCCTGCGGTTTGCGGGGCATTTTCATGGCTGGCACGATCACGTCGCCTCAGGCTATGGCTCGCACTTCGATGGTTCCGCAACACCGGGCGTGTTGCCGGGCATCGCGGAACAAATGGTGATGATTCCGGCTGGAAATCGCGAGGCGCTGAAGCGCGTACTTACAGAACACGACTTCGCCGCGGCGATCATCGAGCCGACCGGCGCAAGCTGGGGCCAGGTGCCGCTGGATCCGGAGTTTCTGTTCCAGCTCCGCGACGCTACGGAGAAACGCGGCGTCGTGTTGATCTTCGATGAAGTCATTTCCGGGTTCCGCTGCTCGCCGGGCGGCGCGCAAAGTGTGTTCGGCATCCGCCCCGATTTGACGACGCTGGCCAAGATCGTCGCCGGCGGGCTGCCGGGCGCGGCGGTCGTCGGTAAGGCCGAGTTGATGGACGAGCTCGACCCGGAAGCCGCGCGACGGCGCGGCAAAGAGAAAATCGCGCATCACGGCACATACAATGCGAATCCGCTCTCGGCCGCGGCCGGAATTGCGGCGCTGGAGATGATCGCCACGACCGACGCTTGCGAACGGGCGAGCGAATTCGCGGCGCAACTTCGCAACGCGATGAACGACGTCCTGGCGGAAGAACAGGTCGACTGGTCCGTATACGGAAGCTTCTCGGGATTTCATATCTTCACGAATCCAGATCATCTGCCGATCCGCCCGCACGAAATCGACGCCTGCCGCTTCGGATATGAAGTGCTGAAGGCGAAGCGCCCCGCGGTGGTGACCGCGCTACGGCTGGGAATGCTCGTACACGGCGTGGAACTCTTCGGCTGGCCTGGCGGCCCGACATCGATGGTCCACTCGGAACGCGATCTGCAACAGACCGCCGAGGCATTCCGTAAAACGGTGCGCGCGATGAAAGCGGAAGGGTTGATTGAAGCCTAGCGACTACTCCTTAGGTGCGCAGATATTCGCCCCAAAGGGCATCGCTCACCATCAATCCGCTGCGCGTGAGTCGGAGATGTCCGTCGACGTGTTCCAGCAGTCCGACCTGCACATGTCGAGCGAGGGCCTCGCCGCCGAGTTCATCGACGGAAACGCCAAACCGCTCCTGAAACGCCGCCAAATCCACGCCCGCGATGCGCCGCAGGCCGATGACGAGGGCCTCGCGAGCGCGATCCTCCGAAGAGAGCGTTTCGCGCTCCGCGACCGGGGAATTTCCGGACGCGATGCGGCGAATGTAGGCTAATGTGCCGCGGTGATTGATTTCGCGTGCTCCGGCGACATACCGCGCCGCGCCGGGGCCGGCCGCGAAGTACGGATCGGCGTTCCAGTACGTTTCATTGTGCCGGCAACGCATCCCGGCGCGTGCGAAGTTGGAAACCTCGTAGTGCTCGTAACCGGCATCGGCGAGGGCGTCGATCGAGTGCTCAAACATCGCGCGTTCGAAATCCTCGTCGAGTTGCCGCAAGTCGCCGCGCTGCAGTCGGCCGTAGAAGGTCGTCCCGCGCTCAAACGTGAGTCCATACGTGGAGACATGGTCCGGCGCGAGGGCAATCCCCTGCGCGACGTCCGCTTGCCACTCCGCGAGCGTCTCGCCGGGAGCGCCGAAGATCAAATCGAGCGAGATCGAGTTCACCGCTGGCCGCAGCAACTCGACGGCCAGGCGAATCGTCGCCGCGTCGTGGTCGCGCTCCAGCAGGCGGAGCTTGTCCGAGCGGAACGATTGTGCGCCAAGGCTCACCCGGTTCACGCCGTGCGCGGCGAGAACGGAGACGCGCTCGACGTCGATATCGCGCGGATTCGCTTCCACGCTGAACTCGTAACCTTCCGCCAGCGGAAACCAATGCCGTGCCAGCGTGAGCAGGCGATCGAGCGCGGCAGGAGGAAGATGCGTCGGCGTGCCGCCGCCGATGAAGAGCGTATCGACCGGCCGGGGATCGGCGAGCTGCCCTAATTCTGTACCCAGTGCGTCGAGATAAGGCCCAATCAGGTCATCGCGATCGGCCACGAGCGTGAAATTGCAGTAACCACAGCGATGCGCGCAGAACGGCACGTGCAAATACGCGGCGCGTGGCGCGGGCCAGGTTTCGAGCTGCGGCGAATCGCTCATCCTAGCATTGCACGCCATCCCGGGCGGCGACGCAAGGTCGCACTGCGGTGGATCGTCAGTCGACGCGTGCCTCCTGCCAGTCCAAATACGGCCGCGGCCGCATCAGATAGCGTTGCACGTAGTCGCGGACCGAGTCTTCCAGCGGCGGAAAATCAACCGGCGCGTCGGCCGCGCGCAGCTTCTGCATGTCGGCCCGCGTGAAGTACTGATAGCGCCCGCGCAGCGCGCCCGGCAGGTCGATGTATTCAATCTTCGGAGGGATTCCCATGGCCGAGAAGACCGCGCCCACCAAGTCGTTCCAGGTCCGCGCCACGCCGGCGCCGAGATTAAACAGACCGTTCACTTCGACGTGTTCAATCAGCCAGGCGATCACCGCGACGCAATCCTTCACGTAGATGAAGTCGCGCATTTGACCGCCGTCGGGATAGTCCGCGCGTTCCGACCTGAAGAGCCGGACCACGCCAATCTGGCGAATCTGATGAAACGCCTTGAAGACGACGCTCGACATGTCGCCCTTGTGATATTCGTTCGGCCCGTAGACGTTGAAGAACTTGAGGCCGACGATCTGACGGAACGCGCCGGTACGCAACGCGACGAGATCGAAGACTTGCTTCGAGTATCCATACTTATTGAGCGGCAAGAGCATTGGCGTGATGGCGTCGTCGTCGCTGTAACCTTGTGCGCCGTCGCCGTAGGTCGCCGCGCTGCTGGCGTAAATGAATCGCACCTTGCGGCTCAGGCACCACTCGGCGAGCGTGCGCGTATAGCGATAGTTGTTCCGCATCAGAAAATCGGCGTCTTGCTCGGTCGTGCTCGAACACGCCCCCAGATGCACGACGGCCCGCACCTTCGCGGGAATGCGATCGGCCTGGATCGCGGCGAGAAACTCGTCTTTGTGCTGGTAATCGAGAAAGCGCAAGGACGCAAGATTCTGCCATTTCTCGTCCCGCCCCAACTCGTCCACGACGAGAATATCGTCGATCCCCTGGCGATTGAGCTGCCAGACAAGCGCACTGCCAATAAACCCGGCGCCGCCGGTGACGATGATCATGTTTCAACCTTCCTGCGCGAAATTGCGAAAGCGGCGGGGATTATAGCCCTCAGCAAGCGCGGGGCGAAGGCGGATACTACCTGTCGCCGTGAAACCGACTCCGCGGATGCTGCATCCAACCCCTCTGCCCGCCCGTTCGGACACTTTCCCTGGACTACCTGTCGCCTAGAATGAGGGGTCGCCGGATCGGGTGCGGGCCCGGCGACGATCCCCCCTTCCGGCGCGAGTGAGGTGTTTTCATGCCCAGCCGCTTTCTCACCGCGTTGCCGGTCTATAACGAACGGTTGCACGTTCACGACGTGCTGGCCGAGGTGCGGCACTATGCGCAAGACATCCTGGTCGTGAACGACGGCTCCACTGACGGCACCGGCGAATTGCTGGCCGCGGAGCCAGGCATCCAGGTGGTGACGCACTCCCAGAACCGCGGCTACGGCGCGGCGCTGATTTCGGCGTTCGACTACACGCTCCAACACGGGTACGACGGCGTGGTGACCATCGACTGCGACGGCCAGCACGAGCCGCAGCGGATTCCGGCCTTCGTCGAGGCTTGCCAGGACGTCGACATCGTCTCCGGCAGCCGTTACTTGCAGGACTTTGCGGGGGACAACGCCGCCCCCGAGGCGCGCCGCAAGATTAACATGCAGGTCACGGCGGAGTTGAACCGCCGGCTCGGCTTGAACCTCACCGACGCCTTTTGCGGGTTCAAGGCGTATGGCGCCGACGGGTTGGCGAAACTGAAAATCACCGAGGCCGGCTACGCGATGCCGCTCGAACTCTGGGTCCGTGCCGCGGCCGCCGGGCTGCGGATTCGCGAGCTGCCGGTTCCGCGCATCTATCTGGAAGAAGCCCGGTCGTTCGGCGGAGCGCTCGACGACGCGGCGACGCGGGTACAGTATTACCACCTGGTGCTCGACCGCAGCATGGCGGCGCTGGACGACGCCCGGGATTGCGCCGGCGTACTTTGTACGGGAGCCGATGATTAATGCCAGCGGTCGATGAGCCTTCCTTCGGCCGCCGCTGGCGAGCGCCGCGAACCGATCGCGCGTTTCTCGCCGATCCGCAACTCGCGGACGCGCCGGGGCTCGTCGCGCGCAACCGCGCGGCGCAAAGCGAGGAGTCCGACCAGCGCATTCCATGGTCGACGCTGGCCGCGGAGGCGCGGCGCGAGCTATTGAACGCCGCCCGTGAGTACAGCGCGCAGTATCTCGATCCCGCGCCTCTGCCGCTCGATGGTCCCATCGTCCTCGCCGGACATCAGCCGGGGATGTTTCATCCGGGCGTGTGGTGCAAAAACTTTCTGATTTCGTCCTTGGCGAAATCGCTGGGCGGTGCGGCGATTAACTTCGTGGTCAATACGGACACGTTGCGCCAGGCTTCGTTGCGTGTTCCCGCGGGAACGCCCGCTGCTCCGCGCTGGGAAACGATCCCCTTCGATGAAGCCGCGGATGAAATGCCGTTCGAGGAACGGCAAATCCTCGACCGCGAGGTGTTCGCGTCCTTCGGCGAGCGGGCGCAGCGGGCGATGGGGCAATTGGTATCGCATCCGCTAATGGAAACGTATTGGCCCCGAGCGGTAGCGCGCGGCGCGGTGAGCGGGAACCTCGGCCGGGCGCTCTCGGAGAGTCGCCATCAAGTGGAACGCGCGTGGGGACTCTCGACGTGGGAGATCCCCTGGAGCGACGTCCTCGAATTACCGTCCGTTCGCCGGTTGACCGCGATGCTGTTGGCCGATTCCTGCAGGCTGCGAGAACATTACAACGAAGCGATTCGCGCCTATCGCCGCGCGTATCGCGTGCGGAGCCGGAATCACCCGGCGCCGCTCTTGGAGCTCAACGGGGATTGGTGCGAATCGCCGTTCCGCGTCTGGAGCAACGACGATCCCCGTCGCAAACGGCTCTTCGTCCGGAAGCGCGGTTGTGAATTG
>CAZUBB010000140.1:0-3362 GCA_964618485.1 uncultured Pirellulales bacterium | reverse complement strand
AGCTTTCCGATCGCGCCGGCTGGAGTTATACGATGCCGGCCGCGTGTCCCGGCGGCGAGCGCAACGCCATCGACGCTCTGGCGGAGTTAAGCAAGCAAGGCGTCAAGCTGCGCACGCGGGCGTTGGCCACGACGCTATATGCTAGGGTGCTGCTGGCGGATTTGTTTGTGCATGGCATCGGCGGCGGGTTGTACGACCAGGTGACCGATCGCTGGATGCATCACGCCTGGGGCCTGACGCCGCCGGCCTACCTCGTGGCGACGGCGACGCTTTATCTTCCGATGAACGTGTCGCCCAGCGCGAACGGCGGGCCCGCGACGCGCTCCGTGCTGCGCGACTTGACGTACCATCCAGAACGCTTCCTGCAAGAAGCGAATCTACCCACCGAGGCGCGCCAAGCGATCGCCGAAAAGGAGCGTTGGATCGCTACGGAACCGACGCACGAGAACGCCCGCGAACGCTGCCGTGCAATTCGCCGGGCGAACGAATCGCTGCAGCCGTTCGTGGAACCGACGCGGCAGCGCGTGACCGATGATCGCGACGCCGAACGCGCTCGGCAACAGTCGGAACAGGTCGCGCGGTGGCGCGAGTATGGCTTTCCCCTCTATCCGGAGGCAAATTTACGGGATTTTCTGCTGGAAATTCCCCAGCGCAACGTTTAGATTCATGGCGCATGACGGAGCGATTAGCTCTTGAGTGGAGGGATTCACGCTTATGTGCGCCGTTTCCACAACGTTGGAAGCCGCCGCCCGGAGGAACTCCGGCGGCAAATCGAAGTCGATCGATGTCGACGATGACGAGCACGATCGACCCTTCGCAGGCTCGTCTCCGCAGCCTGTAGTTCCGCCTCCGCCGCCGTTCGTGTTCGGCGTTCTCGAGGACGTCCCCGGTGCGCCGGTGATCATCGAAGGGCGCGCCGCCGATCACCCAGCGATTCAATGCTTTTTAGGCGAGGCTTTTCATGGCGGCCAGCGCGACGCCTTTGTCGCCTCGCTGGAAGATCCCTTCTATGAGCCGCGCGACCGCGTGCTCGTCAAGCACGGGACGCGAATTCTCGGGCACGCCGCGCTGGCCCATCGCGTGCAATGCTGGGGGGAGCGCCGCATCCCGGTTTCAGAACTGCGCCGCCTGGCCACCGATCCCGCACTACGCGGCGCCGGCATCGCGGGTCGCCTGGTGGGCGCCGCCGAGCGGCGCATGCGAGAGGACGGCTCGGAATTGGCGATACTGTCGACGCGCATCCCGCATTATTTCCGGCGGCTCGGCTACGCCGTCTGTGGGCGCACGAGCGCCTGGCATGTGAGCGCGCAGCAGATGCTGGCCGCGATGCCGACGGCGGTCTGGCGCTCCGACGAACATGCCCGGTTGACCACGCGCCCCTGGCGGCAGATCGAACTTCCGGCGTTGATGCGGATCTATCGCAGCGCCACGCAGGGAGTTCACGGGCCGGTCGAGCGTACCGAAGCGTATTGGCGGTGGCTCATCAGCCGGCAACAGTACGACCGCATTTACGTGGCGATCGCCGGGCGCGACCGTTGCGAGCTGCAGAAGGACGAAGCCGACGCTGCGCAATCGCCGATCGTCGGATACGCAGTGATCCGCGAAGATACCGTGCTGGAGCTCCTGGCGCTCCCCAATCATCCCCAAGCGGCGCAGCAACTGCTGGCCCGCGCCGCGGCGGAGACCATCGAGCTCGACCGCCAGGTGGTGACGCTGCACGTGCCACCGCGCGATCCGCTGGGCGCAGCGTTGCAACGCGCCGGCGGTTTGCACCATTATCAAGAGCACTGGCAAGGTTCGGTGACGATGACGAAGCTCCTCGCGCCGGGCCGCTTCCTGCATTCCTTACGCGGCGAATTGCACGAACGCGCCCGCGCCGCCGGCCTGAGCGCTCCGTGGGAGCTGGCGATCAACGTCGAGGAGGATCGCTACACGCTCTGCGGGTCGCGCCGCAGCGTGAAAGTTCTCGAGGGCGCGAGGCCAGGCGGCCGCCGCGGGATCGCCCTCAATCGCGCCGACTTCGCACGGCTGGTGCTCGGGCACCTCGACCTCCGTGCGAGCCAGACAGCGGAGCGCATCCAGTCGACATCCGCCAAAGCGTTCGAGATCGCGGCGGCGCTCTTCCCGCCGCTGCCGCTGTGGACTCCGCCCTGGGATGGGCTGGGGTTGTAGAGCGCATTCCAAGCGAATCAAACACCTGAGATAGATAGATTGAGCAGCGACGCGTCTACTCCCGCGCCAGCCGGTGGAATCGCTGCTTCAAATCCCGTGTCATCTTGCCCGGCAAGCCGTCGCCGATAATGCGGCTGTCGACTTTTACTACGGGGATCACTTCGGCCGCGGTGCCGGTGAGGAAGCATTCGTCGGCGATGTAGACGTCGTGCTTGGTGAGAGGTTCTTCGCGGACTTCGGTGCCCGCCTGGCGCGCGAGCTCCATCACCGCTTGCCGCGTGACCCCTTCCAGGATGCCGGCCTCCTTCGGCGGCGTGAAGAGAATGCCGTCGCGCACCAGGAAGATGTTATCGCCGGTGCATTCCGAGACTTCGCCTTTGTGGTTGAGCATCAGGGCCTCGATGCAGCCGGCCTGCAGCCCTTCGATCTTGGCGAGAATATTGTTCAGGTAATTCAGCGACTTGATGCGCGGGCTGAGCGCCGCGGGATGATTGCGCTGCGTGTTGACGGTGACGATCTCCAGGCCGCGCTCGTACAGCTCCTCGGGATAAAGCTGGATCTTGTCGGCGATGATGATCACCTGCGGATGGCTGGTGCGATTGGGGTCGAGCCCCAGCGACCCGGCGCCGCGCGTCACCACGAGGCGGATGTAGGCGTCGGTGAGTTTGTTGACCCGCAGCGTTTCGTTGACGGCGGCCGCCATCTGTTCGCGCGAGATCGGAATCTCCAGCCAGATCGCCTTGGCGGAATCCCACAGGCGGCGGAGATGCTCCTCCAGGCGGAACACGCGGCCGCTGTAGCTCCGCAGGCCCTCGAACACGCCGTCGCCGTAGAGCAACCCGTGGTCGTAGACGCTGATCTTGGCGTCTTCCTTGGCAAACAACTTGCCGTTGATATAGATTTTCAGCGACATCGGGCGCTCGCGCTTTTTCGTGGGGAACCAACCCAGTTCTGGTCACACCGCATGGCGGCCCGGTTCGCGCCGCCCCCGGTAATCTAGCACGTGGGGCCGGTCGGATGAACGGGCACAAGCGGACGACCGTCCCGCGCCGCCGCGCCCAAGATTCATCCGTGCGCGGCGAAGCGAGATAGGCGAATGCTGGTCGCCACAGCGCGCGCGGAGACCGCCGAGCGGTTGCCGGTTACAATCGAATCGCCGCGGAACGCTACTGGGGAGCTTGAGTCATGGG
>CAZUBB010000139.1:0-12838 GCA_964618485.1 uncultured Pirellulales bacterium | reverse complement strand
CGAAGATGAGCGGCTTGCCGTGCTGCAATTCAAGCGTGGTGTCCATCTTCGTGTCGCGGTCCTTCGCGTAGTCCCAGGCGCCGTCGTTGAACACGTTGCAGTTCTGGTAGACCTCGACGAACGAGGTGCCGGGATGCTGGGCGGCCCGTTTGAGCACGTCGCCCAGGTGATTGATGTTCGTATCGATCGACCGCGCCACGAACGTCGCCTCGCAGCCGATGGCGATCGACAGCGGATGCAGCGGGTTTTCCACCGATCCGTACGGCGTGCTCTTCGTCACCTTCCCCAGCGGCGACGTGGGGGAGTATTGCCCCTTCGTCAAACCGTAGATGCGGTTGTTGAACAGCACGATGTTGATGTCCAGGTTACGGCGAATCGCGTGCATCAGGTGATTGCCGCCGATCGACAACGCGTCGCCGTCTCCCGTAATGACCCACACGGACAGCTCCGGGCGCGTCAGCTTCAGCCCCGTCGCCACAGCCGGCGCGCGGCCGTGAATCGAGTGGATGCCGTAGGTGTTCATGTAATACGGAAAGCGGCTGGAGCAGCCGATGCCCGAGATGAACACGGTGTTTTCACGCGGCACGCCCAACGTCGGGAGCACCTTTTTCATCTGCGCCAGAATGCTGTAGTCGCCGCAGCCCGGGCACCAGCGGACTTCTTGATCGCTGGCGAAATCGGCGGCCTGCAAAACCGGCAGTGAGCCGGAAGGTTGCTGAATTTCTGTACTCATGGAAGTGTTTTCTTGCTCTTCTTGATTTCCGCTGTAGGAGGCGTCTGCGACGCCGATCGAATTCGGCGCCGCTCCCATCGACGACGGGAGTCGCTTCCTACATGCCGTTGCTACTTCATCAATTCCTGAATCTTGCTCACGATCTCCGCAACCGTGAACGGTTTGCCTTGCACCTTGTTCAGGCCGATCGCGTCGACCAGGAAGGTGCTGCGCACCACCATTCTCAACTGCCCCTTGTTCAATTCGGGGATCAACACCTTGTCGTAGCGCTGAATGATCTCGCCCAAGTTGCGCGGGAATGGGAACATGTACCGCAGGTGGGCATGTGCCACGGCGCCCCCGCCGCGGCGCACCTGCGCCGCGGCCGTCGCACATGCGCCGTACGTTCCGCCCCAGCTCAACACCAGCACGCGTCCGGTTTCCGGACCTTCGACTTCCTGCAGCGGCACGTCGTTCGCCACGCCGGCCACCTTCGCGGCGCGGGTGTCAATCATGTGCTGATGATTGATCGGATCGTAACTCACGTTGCCCGTGATGTCCTGCTTTTCGAGTCCCCCGATGCGGTGCATCAGTCCCGGCGTTCCCGGCAAGGCCCACGGGCGCGCCAACCTTTCGTTGCGCTCGTAGGGGTGAAACTCATGTCCGTTATCCGGGCCCGTCGGATGGCGGATGTCGATCTTCGGCAAGTCCGCCACGTTCGGAATCCGCCACGGCTCGGCGCCATTGGCGATGTAACCGTCGCTCAGCAGCATCACGGGCGTCATAAACCGTGTCGCGATCCGCCACGCTTCCTGCGCACAGTCAAAGCAATCGGCCGGGCTCCGGCAGGCGATCACCGGCATCGGGCATTCGCCGTTGCGGCCGAACATGGCCTGCAGCAAGTCGGCCTGCTCGGTCTTCGTCGGCAAGCCCGTGCTGGGGCCGCCGCGCTGCACGTTGATGATGATCATCGGCAGTTCGGTCATCACGGCCAGGCCCATCCCTTCGGCCTTGAGCGCGATGCCCGGGCCGCTGGACGTGGTGATCGCCATCGCGCCGCCGAACGCCGCACCGATCGCCGACGTAACCGCCGCGATCTCGTCCTCGGCCTGAAACGTCCGCACGCCGAAATTCTTGAAGCGCGACAAGTCGTGCAGAATATCGCTCGCCGGCGTGATCGGATAGCTGCCCAGGAACAATTCCTTGCCACTTTGCTTGGCGGCGGTGATCAAACCAATGGCAAGCGCCTGGTTGCCCGTGATGTTGCGATAAGTGCCTGGCTTCAGCTTCGCCGGCGCGACGCGATACTTGCTGTGCATCGCCTCGGTCGTCTCGCCGTAGTTGTAGCCCGCGGTGAGCGCACGGCGATTCGCCTCGGCGATTTCCGGCCGTTTGCCGAATTTGTCTTCGATGTAACGCAACGTCGGGTCGAGCGAGCGATCGTACAGCCAGAATACCAGCCCCATGGCATAGAAGTTCCGGCAGCGATCGGCCTCCTTCAGGCCCAGATTCAAAGACTCCACCGCCAGGCGGTTGAGCTTCGTCATATCGACCGAAAAGAACTGGTAGCCGTCCAGGCTGCCGTCTTCCAGCGGATTGGTGCTGTAACCCGCCTGCTTGAGCCCCTTCTCGTCGAAGGCCTCGCTGTTGACGATCAAAATCCCGCCAGGGACGAGATCTGGCAGGTTCGTCACCAGCGCCGCCGGGTTCATCGCCACCAGCGCGTCGACCGAGTCGCCCGGCGTGAAGATTTCT
The DNA here is from genome assembly GCA_964618485.1 of uncultured Pirellulales bacterium. Taxonomy (GTDB): domain Bacteria; phylum Planctomycetota; class Planctomycetia; order Pirellulales; family JALHLM01; genus JALHLM01. The sequence continues at coordinate 10,371 of CAZUBB010000139.1, read as the reverse complement.
TCGCTGGCAAAATGGATTTGGAATCCGCTCACGCCCGCCTTCGTACCGCGCGGGGCGCGGATCTCGGCCGGGAAGTCGGGAAACGTGGCAACGTCGTTCCCCGCCAGGGCGGAGGTGTTGGTGAACTGTGTGCCGGCCAATTGCATCCCGTCGCCGGAGTCGCCGCAAAAGCGGACGGTCGCGGCGGGAATGTCAAACAGCTCCTTGGCAACCAAGGTGGTCGCGGACATATCTCGTTCTGTTCCTTCGCTTAGTGAAGCAATTCAGACCAGGTGGGCTCCGGCACAGCAAACGACCGCTCGCTTAGGGTCCTTCGCGTTCCGAGAGGAGAGGTTGGGGCGTGGGAGGGAGGTTGTAAACCAATCGCGGAAAAAACTGCACCAGGTAGTGCACAATGCCAGAAACCGTCAGCACGCCTACCGGCGCGCCCTCGGGCGTCACAATCGGCAACCGGCGATAGCCCCCCTTGTTCATCAGCCGGATCGCAGCCGCAATCGTCGTGCCGCGAGGAATCGTCACGCACCCGCCCCGGATAACAGATTCTACGCAAGTCTGCCAATCCGTGCGCTCAGACATCATCCGCAGCACGTCGCGTTCCGTGAGAATCCCCATGACGCGGCCATCGCGGCAAACCAGCACGCCGCCGGATCGTTCCTTGCGCATTAACAGAAGCGCTTCGCGCAGCGTCGCACCCGGGCTGACAACCAAGGGTTCGTCCCAAGGCGCCTGCTCGATTGTTTCCACCTTCAGTTGGACGGCAATGTCCATCGGGCTGCGACTACCCCGCCAGAATCGTGGCGGTGTTACCTTGGACGCGGGAGGTCGAACGGCTGCCGAAAACGGGTCGCTAGCAGGTTCCCGCACAGCCGAACATGTAGAACTCTACCACTGGCCTATCCCGGAATAAACTGCAAACCGGCGAAAATGAGGTGATTTTAATTTGCTTCCTTGCGCAGATTCGCGCGACTCCCCAACCAGAGGGTCCTAGCCGTTGAAAGGCCACTGCTTGCCTAGGGATTGCCGCTGAATCGCCGTCAATTGCCCAATCCCCTTCTTCGCCAGCTTTAGTAACGCCGCGAGCTCCTCCTCGGAAAACGTCGCCTCCTCCCCGGTTCCCTGAACCTCGACGAACTGCCCGCCTCCCGTCATCACCACGTTCATGTCCACCGCCGCATCGACATCTTCCCGGTAATCCAGGTCGCAGACTGGCTTCCCCTCCACCATCCCTACGCTCACGGCCGCCACGCTGTCGCGCAACGGATACCGCCCAGGGTCCGGCAGCAGCTTTTTCACCGAGCTGATCGCATCCACCAGCGCAATCAGCGCCCCTGTGATGCTCAGCGTCCGCGTCCCGCCGTCGGCCTCCAGCACGTCGCAGTCGACCGTAATCAACCGCTCGCCCAGCGCATCGAGATCCACCACGGCCCGCAACGCCCGGCCGATCAACCGTTGAATCTCGGTCGTGCGCCCGTCCACCTTGGAACGCTCCCGGCTCTTCCGCGGGCTCGTACTCCCGGGCAGCATGCTGTACTCGGCCGTCACCCAGCCGCGTCCCTGGCCTGCCATCCAGGGCGGAACTTTGGCGTCCACGCTGGCCGTGCAAAGCACCGTCGTCCGCCCGGCCTGAATCAGCACACTCCCCGGGGCAGCCTGGGTGTACTTCCGCTTAATCCGAATCGGCCGCAACTCGTGCGGCGCTCGTGAATCGTGTCGCATGAGCCACAGCGTACCCGATTCACCGCAGTTTCGCCGGGGGCAGTGGTGGCCGTCACTTCACCCCCAACGTCGCCTCCGCTTCCTTTTGCAGCCGCAACAACTCCCGGCTCCCAGGCGCATGCGCCTTGAGCCATTCCACGCCCTCCGAGAACGACATTTTCGCGGCTTCAGCGTCACCCGGGGCGTGCTGCATGGCCAGATAAAAATACGCCCGGGCATGCGGACGTTGCTTGATTGCCTCCTGAAGCAGCTTCACGCTGTCCGCTTTCGACTCCCCGGCGCGGTACAGCGTCCCCGCCAAGGTCGTCATCAGCGCATCGTTCTCCGGCGCTCGCTGGTAAGCCTTCCCTGCCAACTCCAGCGCCAACTTCTTTTTGCGGAGTGCCGGATCCACGCATTCGGCAAAGAACCTCGCGGCGCGCTCGAGCTGCTCCACCGTCGGCTTCTCGGCCGCGGCCATTTCCCGCCAATGGGTGCCGGCCTGACCGAGCGTTTCCTTACCTTGCTCCACTAGCTGCGCTTCGATAAGCAACCCGCCAAATCGATCGAGATGCTCCGCCAACGCCAACCGGTAGTCTGCCGTGCGATCTTCACTCTGCCAGAGCGCCGTGAGCTCCGCAATCGCCTTCGCGGAACTCTCCTGCGCCGCGGCGATGTTCTCGTTGCCACCCATTCGCAATTTCGCCTGCGCCAGGTGCGCCAGCGCCAAAGCGCGTCGATAGCGATAGTTCGGTGTCGAGTTTCCTTCCAGCAATTGTTCCAACTGTTGAATCGCCGCCGTGCACGCATCGACCGCTAGCGCTGCCTCGCCAAGCTCCAAGTGCGCCTGCCCAAGCACATCCTGAGCAGACGCCAATTCCTCGATGTAGTACGCGTAGTCCGGCGTCGTCGCCAGTTGCGCCAACGTCTCAGCCGCTGGACCGACGATCGTCTCCGCCTCCTTCGCATCGCCCAACTGCAGCCAGCATTGCGCCAGGTCGACGTCGGTCAGCGCCCGATTCTCCTTGTACATCGGCACATCGGGAAACTTCGTGCTGAGCTTGTCGAAGTCCAGCCGCGCGCTCTGGTACGCGGCCAATTTCGCACCGGAGTGCCCCCGTTCGCCCGCCAATTGGGCCAATAATACACGAGCCGTGGCCCGCTCGTTCAGGTAGGTTGCGCTCCCCGGCTCCGTCGCGACCATCACGTCGAGATACTCCGCGGCCTCGTTTAATGGCACGTAAACGGCATCAAAGTTCCCTTGATCCATGTAGACCTGCGCCAGCGTCATCTTGCCTCGGGCCGCAAAGCGAGCTGTCTTCGCATCCGTTGTAGAATCGTTCGCCCAGCCTTGAATGCGTGCGATCGCGCTTTCAAGGAATTCAACCCCTTCCGTCACTTTGCCGCTCTTTGCCAAGCGCATCGCGCGATTCAGCGCTGCTGTCGTCCACGCCTCGCGATAGTCCGCGTTCTCCGGAGCTTCTGCCAGTAAGCCGTCGGCGAGCGCAATCGCCTCGACGTATAGCGCGATCGCCCCGGCATGATCCCCCGCCTCGCCCAACAGCATTCCACGCTGCGTCCGGCTGTTCGCCGCCTCCATGCGCGCTAATCCCCAAGTCGGCTGCGCATCACGGAGGCGATCGAAGATCTCTTGCCCTTTCTGAAACGCCTCTCCGGCCGCCTTCTGTTCGCGGAGCAGATGTCTCACTTCGCCCAGCCGCAAATAACTCCTTCCGCGCTCCAATTCCAACTCGGGATCATCTTCCCCTTGCTGAACAAACTGTTCGTACTCCGCGGCGGCCCGCTCCAGCAGGTATTTTCGCGTTCCCTGCGCATTGGGATGCAACGCCAACGACTCGCTGACTCCGGTGAGCAACGAATCGGTCAGGCCACGGCTCTGTTTCAATCGCGCGAGCGCCTGTTGGCGATGCATTTCCGTGGTCTGTCGCTCGCGATCGATCATCCAGGCGCTCAGCGCCGCTACGGCCGCCACGACGGCCAATCCCAGCACCCCGGCGCGAATCCACGTCCGGTGCCGGCGGCTCCACCGCGCGCAGCGTTCCAGAAATGGTTCGCGATAGGCGCTTACCGGCTCATCCGCCAGCCAGCGTTCGAGATCATCCGCCAGAAGCGTCGCCGTGGAGTAACGCGCCGTCGTCTCGAGCGCCATCGCCTTCAAGCAAATCGCCTCCAGCACCGGCGGCACATGGGGACATACCGCGCGCGGTCGTGGAAAATCTCCGCGCTTCACACGATCGAAAATCACCAGCGGATCGCGCCCCTCGAACGCCACCTTGCCTGTGAGCAGGCAGTACAGCGTCGCCCCCAGACTGTACACGTCGCTCGCCGGCCCGAGCCGCTCCAGCTCCCCGCTTGCCTGCTCGGGACTCATAAACGCCGGCGTGCCGACGGCGCTTCCATGATGCGTTCCCGAAGCCGGCTGCGCGACTGGCAGCGGAGACGTATCGACGAGCGTGGTCCCTGGAGTTGTCACCTTGGCGAGCCCCCAATCGACGACCAGCGTCTCGCCGAAGCGCCCCAGCATTACATTCCGCGGCTTGATATCGCGGTGAATCACTTGCTGACTGTGCGCATAGTCGATCGCGTTGCAGACATCGATCAAGCGCCTCAAGAGCCGCCGAAACTCCAACGCCCGTGTTTGCGGGTAAACCTCGCCTGCGTGGAGCGAATCATGAAAACGCTCGATCGCGTCGTGGAAGCTTAATCCTTCAATCAGCCGCATCGCGTAGTATGGCTCGCCGTCGGCCGCGCTCCCCACGGCGTACACCGGTACGATTCCCGGATGCTGCAATCCCCCCGTGACCTCCGCCTCGCGCAAAAATCGCCCGCGCAGTTCCTGCGTATTTCGCTCCGCGGCCTTTCTTCCGTGACGCCCATGTCGCGCCGAGGTCTTCCCCGGCGCCATCGACTTCACCGCCACGATTCGCCGTAGCGAGCGCTGCCGGGCTTCAAACACCTGTCCCATCCCGCCGCGGCCGATCTCGCGGACGAGTTCGAAGTCCTCCAACTCCAGTTCCAGCGGGTTCTTCGCTTGCGCCGGATCGCCGTCGTCATTCGGTGTGTCCTGCGTTTCGGCGGTGCTTCCTTTCAACGCCGAGTCGGGAAGGCCCCCCCAATCACTGAAAAACTCGCGTAGTTGCTCGGCAAACGCTGGGTGCTGCGCGATGAACTCCTCCTGCTCAGGAGGGCGACCGCGGTCGGCCGCCTCCAGATACTCACAGATCAACGCGTCAAGCTGATCATCCGACGGTTGCGTCACATTCGTATCGGGCATAGTGCTCCCCCCCCACTAGCCCGTAGCGCCAGCGAGGGAGCGAGGACGCCGACCCAGATAACGCCTCGAACTTGAAGCGGCGTCCACTCCCCCTCGAAAGCGCCGAGGGCAAATACCATTGGACCATTCGCCCAGCGCGATCCCACTAACTCCTAAGCGGAGCGGAATGATTGTAACGCGCGATCAATGCGCACTTGAAACGAGATTTTCTGATTTCTTCCCGCTACCACTCAGCGGGCGAACGCCCGGCCCCCATTACTCCGTCTCGAACGCCTCCTCCACGAGCACGAGCGAGTTTCCTTTCTGGACGAGATAATGGATGCCGCCGGCCGCGTCGAAATGCACTTTGCCGACGCCCCCCAGCGTCACCACGGAATCGTAGGCATTCCCTTCAACACCATCGACGACCACCATTTCGCGATCCCCCTCCTTGGCCACGATCGCGATGTGCTTCCCGTCCGGGCTGAAATAGAACCGCCCCTTGATGTCGTCGTACGGTTTGCCCTCCTGGCCATCCACCACGAGCATCCATTTCCCGTTGGCCATCGCCAGGTAGGCGATATGCGCCCCGTCAGGGCTGAAGTACGGCTGCCCCACGTCATCGTAGTCTTTCTGCTTCTTGCCGTTGGCGACGACAAAGCACTTTCCACCAGACTGCGCCCAGAACGCCGCCGCTTGGCTGTTCGGACTGAAACTCGGCAGCCCGCGGTCGTCGTAGCCTTTCCCTTCCTTGCCGTTCACGACCGAGATCACCTTATCCCCCACCACGGCCAGGTACGCCACTCGGGCGCTATCCGGGCTGTAAACCGGCCCGCTCACCGTCTCGTAACGCTTCTGTTCCACGCCGTCGAGCACCACGCATTCCTGGTTGCGCAACTCGACTCCGTACCCCCAGTGCTTGCCGTCGGGACTGATCGCCAGCGTGCCGTCCATGTAATCGTTGTACACCTTGCCGGCCTTGCCGTTATGCACGACGACGTTCCGAAAGCTGCTCGGCTCCGCGACGTAGGCCATCCCCTTGCCGTTCTCACTGACGAACACGTCGTCCCGGTCGATCTCCTCGAAACGCTGCGGATCTTCGTTGCCGTCGTAGACGACAAACCGCTTCTGATCCCGCGTCTTGCCGATGTAGCCCAACTCATTGCCGGGCCCGAAGAAAAAGTTATCGATGAGCTTATACGGCGCATGCGGCCGGTCGATCGACGGTTCCGAGCCGTCGACGCTATCGTAGCGCATCGAGTAGTTCTCGCCGATCTCGACGCCGTAGACGAAGCGCTTGCTATCCGCACTAAAGGCCGATTCCCACGCGTGTCCTTTCTCCGGCTTCCCTTCGCGCCCGTCGATGATCGGTGCGCTGTCAAAAGAGCTGGCCCGAAGCCGCGCGATGCACCCCACGTGCTTGCTGTCCAGACTGAACACCGGCCCCGCGCCGACGGACGAATAAGGCGTCTCCTCCGCGGCGCCATCGACGACGAGCACCTCGCTCCGCCCGTTGTCGTCCGTAATCGCCACATAAGCATGGCGCTGACTATCCGGGCTGAACGCGAATGACTTCTCCTTCAGGCCATACGCATATTCCTTCGCCACGCCATCGACGACGATCCCCTTCTCCGTCTGGTAAGCGACATGCCGTCCATCCCGACTCATCCAAAACGTCGGCTTCTGGGGATCGAAGCTCGCCACGTCATATTCCCCCAGCGGCGTTTCCGCCGCCGTTCGCTTCGCTCCTTGCCCAACGGCGAAACCGGTCGCGACCAGCAAGTGCCCGATGAAAAGCAGGTAAGCGATAGATCGAGAGAGAATGAAGGAGTTCGACATCGGGTGAGTACCGGAAAAGAGCGATGGCTTTGAAGCGTCTGCGCAGTGAGCGACGCGAACGGAGCAAGTATAGCGTCGCCCAAACGGACCGACCGCCAGGGCAATTCAACAATTCGCCGCCTGCTCACTGCGATTCGTTAGCGCACTCTTGCGACGTCGGTGCTCGATCGGTCGTCGTCAGTTCTTGCGAAACCGCGTTCGGGGCAGCCGCCGGCCAGAGCTGCCGCGCCACCCCCGCCGCGATCAGCGGCAACCCAATCGAAGCCACGAGCGCCGACATCTCCGCCCCCGCCCCGCGCGAAAACGCCCCAAACCCCGCGTACACCAGCGATAGTCCCAGGTTGCTCAGCGCCAGCGCCGGCAAAAAACTCCGCCAGCGCAATTGCGCGCTCCCCAGCACCAGCACCGCTGCTTCGGCCAGGACCGGCAGCGCCCGCGTCAGCACCACCAGCCGCGCCCCGTGGCGTTCTGCCAGGCGTTCCATCCGCTCGTACTCTTCCACGCCCGCGAGTCGCTGCGCCAAAGGGCGTCCCCAGCGCTGCGCCAGCGCGAACGCCGCCATGGCGCCCAGCGTCATCCCCATCCACGACGCGAGCGTACCGCCGACGATTCCCAGCCGTTGACCGCCGAAGGTGCTCACGGCGCTCGACGGCACCGGCAGAAACACGTCCGTCGCCAGTACGCCGACCACGAGCGCCGCGGCCCGGGTCGCGGAAAGCGCCGGATCGAGTTGTGCTTGCACCCAACGCTCGGCTGCCGCTCCAAAACTGAGAAACGGCACGATCGGCGCGAGCAACACCACCAGCACCAGCAAGCTCCAGCGGAACAATGGTCGCATGGCGTTGGCGAGAATATTTCCTCAAGAGTGGACGCCGAACAGCCACCGCCGTTTGACTTGAATTGCCCCTGCCCTAGCTTTGAATTGCGATCCAAGACTCCCATTCTATTCTGCAGAAGCGGACCATCTCCATGCAATCCCGAGGCTGGGCGATTACCTGGCGCAAGTGCCTGCTGCTGGTCGCGTTCGTCACGACGACCGGCGTCTATTCGTTGACAGCCCAGACGACCGACGACCTGGAGCTGACCCGCGCCGCGCGCCATTTTCGCCGCCAGGTCTACCTGCAGTACCGTACGAATCGCCCCGAGTTCGACCGCCGCCGCGCCGCCGCCGCTCAGGCGGAAGAAGCCTATCGCGCCGCCGGCGCCGACGAAGCGAGCGCCGAACGCCTGCGCACCTGGCTCCTCGCCGCCGCGGCCGCCAGTGAGTCTCGGGCGGCGCTCCCCGCGCTGCCCAGCTTCGGCCCGGAGACGCGCGTCGCCGAAACGCCGAGCCTCCCCGAGCCAGTCGCGTCAGAACCGGCGCCGCGCGAGCCGCTCGGCCCGGTTCCGCCCCCGGCCACGGACGACTCCGAGGACACGGCGAAGATCGTCGACATCGACGAACCGTCACCGGAAACACCGGCTGACACGCCTAAACCGCAGCCGGAAGCGCCCATCGAGCCATCCGCCCCGCCGATCGCGGAGATCGAAGAGCCGCCGACCGAGTCGCCCTACGGCGAGGAAATGCCCACCGCCGATACGCCCGCGGCCGACTCCGAAGACGCCGCAAATCCCTTCGAGGACACCGTCCCGGCCGAAGAGTCCTTCGCTCCGCCGACTGAGACCGAGCCAGACACCCTCGAGGAGCAAGCCGTAGAAGTCGAGGCCGAAATCGAGGCCCCCGCGGAAGAACCTGCGCCGGTCGATGAACCCGCGCACACGCCAACGCCCGCGCCGGAGACTTCGATCAAGCCGTCGTTTGAACCCAACGTCCCCTCCTCCTCCGGCGTCAACATTACCGAACTTTCGGCGCGCGTCGACGGGCACAACTTCGCGGTCCGCGGAATCCTGCTCGACTGGCGGCGTGGCGGCCGAGGCGATCTCGATGAACTCACCGAAGCCGTCGAGCGCACCGAATCGCTGGGACGTCGCTTTGGCCTGCTCGTCACCTACGTCGACCTCCTCACCGAATCCGAACGCACCGCAACCGGCGAACTCGAACCGTTGACCGAAGTCTTCACCGTCCTCGGCAACGCCATCGCCGATCAACGCGCCAGCTACGAAACGTCCGACGCCCCCGACGCGGAACGCGCGAAGGCGATTGAGCGGCTCAACGCACTCTCGCAGCGTCTGGCGTCGGCCTACCACCTCTACGCACACGACTCGGAGCGCCAGCCATGAGCCGCATCGGCAGCCGCGTATCAGGCGTCGAACTGACCGCGATCAAGAACGTCAACGCGGCGTTCGACCAGATCGCCGAGGCAGGTCTCAAGCTCTCCACGCTCAAGCGCATCAATCGCGCCAAGGACGACCCCGCCGGCCTGATCGCCGCCGAAAACCTTCGCAGCGAACTCGAATCGCTCGAAGCCTCGTCGCGCAGCAGCGACCGCGCCACGGCCGCCGTCCACCTGGCCGATACCGGCCTCGCCCAAGTCACCGGGCTGCTCAATACCGTCCGCGACCGCGTCCTCGCCTCGGCCGGTGGCGACCTAAGCGAAACGGAGCTGGCGGCGAATCAAATCGAAATCGACGCGGCCCTCGAGGCGATCGACCGCATCGGCGCTTACACCGGCCTCAGCGAAGGCGGCGAAATCCGCTTCGCGCCGACCGGCGACGTCAATGAAATGGCCGGGCTCGACCTCCCCGAACTCAGCAGCCAGGCCCTTGGCGACGAAAACACCAAACTCAGCGACCTGAAATCGGGCGGCGCGGCCAGCCTCGCGAAGAAAAACTATAACGCCTCGGTCAAAGCCATCGACGCGGCCCGCACGCAAGTCTTATCGACGCGCGCCCGACTCGGCGCCTTCGAGCGTTACACGATCGACGCCTCGCGCAGTTTCGTCGACAACCTACAAGTCACGCTCAGCGAATCCCTCAGCCGCTACGAAGACACTGACGTCGCCCTCGCCGCAGCCCAACTCGTCCGCGGCCAAATCCTCGCTGACGCGAGCACCTTCGCCCTCCGCACAGTATCCACGCGCCAACGCCTCGCGGAACTCTTAACCGCCGCGACGCGTTAATTAGGATTGTGTACTCCGCCGGTCTGTAATTCCGCGCGTTCACTATTCCGTCCGTCTGTAGCCGAGGTCTGTGACCTCGGCGCGTTGGACGAAATCGGCTCAATTGCTCCCCACCGAGGTCACAGACCTCGGCTACAGAAGTTCGCCCGACCGAACGTCTCCCGGCAAAGCCCTAGACGTACGCCCGCCCCTGCCAGGTCGCGCGCCGCGCAAACTCCGCATCAATCGCCGTCTTAATCCCCGGCTTATCCAGGCACCACGCCGGTCCAACGAGGTAATCCGGCGGCGCATCGCCGCTCGTCCGTTCGACAATCATCTCCGGCGGCAGCAGCTCCAGAAAATCGACCACCGTCCGCACGTAGTCGGCGCGCTCCATCAGTTGCACTTCGCCGCGCTCCACCTGGTCCGCCAGCGGCGTGTTGCGGACCGCGTACAGATTGTGAATCTTCACGGCGTCCACGCCCAGCCGCGTCCCGATCGCGCCGTGGTGGGCCGCGTATGCCG
>CAZUBB010000138.1:6796-12856 GCA_964618485.1 uncultured Pirellulales bacterium | reverse complement strand
TATTTCCTTGCCCCTGGATCGCCAGCCGCCTGCCATCTCACAGGGCGAACTTATACCCACGTCGGCGGGCCGCCGCTGCATGAAGTTCAGGACATCACCGCTGAGGAGCGCGAAGTTCTTCACCGCGCGGGACGTCAGTTCAACTTGTTTGTCGACGATGATGAAGTTGAGTCGCCGCCTGCCCTGGAGTTCAACGGCTACACGTACGACGATCTGAGCGTCAACCGCGACGCCGCGGATTCGATCCCCGGTCAACGTGGTACTCGGCCCGGCGACGATTTCAACTTGAGGGCCACATGGGAGCAGATTCTCGGTCCCCATGGATGGCGCCGCGACAAGATTGTCGGCGGGCTCGTGCATTGGACCCGCCCGGACAAGGACAGCGGCACGTCGGCCACGACCGGGGCGATCAGCAAGAGCGGCAACGAATTGTTCTGCTGCTTCAGCACGAACGCGTTCCCCTTCGAAGGCGCAAACGGGACGAAGTGCTGCACGTCGTACAGCAAGTTCTACGCGTACGCACTGCTAAACCACGGCGGCGATCTTGAGGCCGCTACTCGTGCGCTTGCGGCGGAGGGGTATGGAGATCAGTCGAGCGGTGGGCAATCGACGGAGCCGAACGAAGCACCGCGACCTACTGGCCTCCCCCATCACGCGATTGCCGACTTGACGCTGGCGCCGGACAAGCCACGGGCCACCGCAGCAAAAATCATCGTTCCCGTAGATTTCGTGCGCGGTGGGGCGACGATCGATCATCGGAAGTTGAGCGACTCCGATTCGTCGCGGAAGAACTTCATCAACGCGGCCTGCCAGCACCTTGACGACGTGGCCGAGGAGCATCGCCCCGCGGTTGAAACGGCGACGGCGGCCATCCTGGGGGACGCCCGGGAGTATCTCAAGGCGGGGCGGAAAGCTGCCGCCGGCGCGCAAGACATTCGCGCCATCGTACACGATGAGGTTCGCAAGTTGGTCGACCTCACCCATATCGACGCCAATGGCCGAGCGTTCGACCGAATGAGCGGTCGCCCGATCACTCGAGCTCAATTTGTCGAGCGACTCTGCGGCAACAAACTGGTCACGCAGGCAGCGACGGCTGTTGACGCGCCGCGGAATGACGACGGCCTGTTGAATCGGAGCACGTTGGTATCGGCCGTGGAGCGCGAATTGAAGTTGCTCTTCGGCGATCTGATCAGCGAATTGGGCAGCGTCGAGACCGCCGACCTAGGGGAAGCGTCCGACGCGGCCGCGAAGTTCCGCGCGACGATCATGCTCGCTTGGACGAAGATTTCATTCGTTTCGATCAACAAACACGCCGTGCCGGACCAGACGGCCGAGGGTGACTCCATCCAATTGGCCCACTCTGGGAGCCTCGTTCAGATCGTCCAGGGCAGCCTGTATCGCCCCGAACTGATGAAGGGAGCGAGTTACGTTCCCGACGACCGCTGGCAGGAGATCAAGCCCGGCCGGCTGGCCTGGTTTCGGCGGACCGTCGCGGCGGACGGGCGGCTGGGAGTGTTGCTCGCGATGAAGTTCGAGTTGCTGGGGCAATTGAACATCGCGGCGCCGGAAGGGACGACGGATCAGAAATCGTTTCGACGATTGGGCATCAAGTACAGAGTCTTCGCGAAAGACGTCGGCGTGCCGGAGAAATGCAACGGCGGGAATACTCGCATTGCGGTTCTGGGGCCAGACATCACCGCCGAGCTACTCGTTGAACCGAACGCCACGGACGATGAATACGAATCGTCATCGCCTGCCGAGGAGTCGTCATCGTCCGTAGGCGAAGACAATCGCCCGTGGCCGGATGAGTCAGAGCCTGAGTGGCGGACGCAATGACGATGACGCATCGTCCCTGAAAGAGTTTGTGAACGGTTCAGGGCAGCGACGACGGACGCAAAGCGGGCTACGGACGCCGAATCATCGTCCGTGGAAGGACTATAGAGATGGTTCGATGGCTAACGAACGCAAAAAAAATTCCCCTACGTGCGCGCACACGTATTAGCGACCTTCCAAGGACTATACGTGCGCGCACACGGGAGAAGTTTTTTTTCAACGGAGACGGGCAGTCGATGGAACCCGAGGAGCAGGAACGTGAGTAACGACGCCGACCTGATGACGCCGGAAGAGACGATCGCCTATCTCTTGTTGGATCGCGAGGGAGGGGACGCTAAGGAGAGGCTGCGAAACCTCGTTCGGCGCCAGCGGCTGCCTCGCATTCAAAGGGGGCGGCTCGTGCGCTTCCGCCGATCGGCAATCGATGCTTGGCTCGCGGCCGGCGACAAAGGCCGCAAGACGTAGCATCCTGCGCGTCTGGGATCGGAGAACGATATATGGCAACTACTTACGACTACCAAGCCGACGAAAACGGCATCTGCGCGCAAGCGGCGCGCAAGGAAACCGAGGATATGCAAGCCGCGCAAGAACATGAACCGACTGTCGCTCCTTCGCCAAGTGGGGGTGGTAAGAGTGCGCGCAAGCGTGGTGCTCCACTGAACAATGCGAATCGAACAACGCACGGCATGCGGTCGCTCCCCCCGCGTCACGGCTTCCAAGTTGGCGGCGTTCCTCGCGGTGCAAACACGGCACGTTTGGCCCTAATGCAACTCAGGCGGTCACTGGAGGACGAAGTCGTAGCGGTCCACGGGACGATCACGTTGACCCAGGCTGCGCTAATCGCATCGGCGATGCGCCACGAGCGCGTTTCGCAACTGGCGCTGAAGTGGCTGAAGGATGAGGGTGCGAAGCTGGACGTCGACAAACGCCTGACGCTGGTCAAGGAAATTGCACTCAGCAGCGATCGCCGCGACAAGTGCCTCGACCCATGGGCAACGCTAACCCTGCCCGTCGCACCCCTGGTTGACGCCGAGAAAGCGCCATCGCCGCCATGCGACACTTTGCCCACCAGCGACGACAACGCCGCAGGCGCAAACGTCGCGAACAAGGAGGGCAATCGTGCCGACGCCTGACATTCGCTTTTGCGGCCCCAACTTCCGCGCGTTGGTTGACATCTTCGGTCGCGAGGAAGCGCTCGCACTGATCGCCGAGGTGAAGAACCACCCGCAGAATCCGACCGCCGCGAGCGACCACCCTGAAGACATCGCCGCGGAGTACCTCAAAATGCATAGGGAGGGATTCTGGGATGCTACCTGACCTCGAAACCATCGCCGCCGGCTTCGTCATCCGCGAAACGCCCGACGGCGTCACGATCGAACTCGATCAGGGCTACGTCATCGCCCACGACGCCGACCGTCTCGCTGCCCACCTACCGCGCCATTCGGTCGCCGCGGCCCACCTGCGCCGGCATCCGTCGGTAACGACGCTGGCCATTGGCCCGGACGTGATCGAGTTCACATTCCCCGCCGCGATGTTTGCCGACCTGGTTGCGATCCTCCGTCCGCGTCGCCGTCCGTCCCGTGCCCTGCGTCATCGCTTCCCCGCGGGGGCCCGCCCGTGAAAGTCTCCGAAACCCACGTTCAGGCAATGGCCGCGAGTCCCGCGGTTTTCCGAGAGAACCTGTTGATCGACTGCGACGCCGGTCCGCGCCGGTTCGCCGACGTTCTCGATCCTTGGCAAGTCGAGACGTTCGCCGTGATCGATCCGTCGCTCCGCCGCGCCGCCGGTCACCAAGTCGATGCCCCAATTCGCCGCGCATGGGTCGAGCTCACCCGCGGGAGTGGCAAGACATTATCCCTTGCAGCGGCTGCGTGCTGGGTGCTTTGCTTCGCCCATCGTCAGGCGTCGCTGGTTGCCGCGGCATGCGATCGCGATCAGGCGAAATTGCTCCGCGACGGCATCGACAAGCTCGTGCGGCTGAACCCCTGGCTCGCCAAACAGTTGAAGGTCGACCAGTACCGCATCAAGAGCGAGCGTACCGGTTCCACGCTGGACGTCCTGGCGAGCGAAGTGGGCGGCAGCTACGGCCTCACGCCCGACGTCGTGATCCTGGACGAGGTGGCCATGTGGGCGAACCGCGAGTTGTTCGATTCGCTGCTGTCCGCCTGCGCCAAGCGGGCCAATTCTCTGTTGATCGTACTGACCAACGCCGGTTTCACGGAATCGTGGGTTTGGCCGGTCCGCGAATCCGTCCGCACTGATGTGAACTGGCACTTCAACGCCCATTCCGCCCCGGCATCGTGGATCAGTGAAGATCATCTTGCCGAGCAGCGGCGTTTGCTCCCGCCGAAAGTCTACTCGCGGCTTTGGGAGAACGTCTGGACGGAAGGATCCGGCGATGCCCTCGACGCCGCGCTCGTTGACGCCGCCGTAACACTTCCGGGCCCGGAGACGGCTGGCGATCCTGATTCGACGTACGTGCTGGGGCTCGACCTTTCGACGAAGCGCGACCATTCGGCCGCCGTGGTGCTCGCCGCCCATGGTCAATCCCGTCGCGTTCGTGTTGCTCATTCGCAAAGCTGGGCTCCCGGTAAGAACGGCGTCGACCTGGTGGCGGTTCAGGATGCAGTGATCGAACTCTATCGCCGCTTCAAGTGCCGCGTTTATTTCGACCCGTTCCAGGCCCACATGATGGCGCAGGTGTTTGCCCGCCATGGCATCACGACGGTGGAGTATCCGTTCACGCCGGCGAACACGCACGCCATGGCCAGCGGCCTTTTGCAGTCGTTCAACGAGTCGCGCGTCGATCTGTTCCCGGACGCCGCCCTGGTCCGCGACCTGAAGCGCCTCAGCATCGTCGAAAGCCGCCTCGGCGCGTTCAAGCTCACCGCTCCGCGTGATGCGACGCAAGGCCATTGCGATCGCGGCATGGCGTTCTGCATTGCCCTTCCGGCCGCGTTGGAACTGTGCGCGACAAACACCTCGCGCGTCGGCGGCGTTTGGCGCGGCCTCAACGGCATGCGCGGCGGCCCCGCGACATCCTCGCAACGTTCCAACGTCGTCAACTTTTACTAATCATCCACCTGTCACGGAGACCCTCTCATGTTCGCACGCTCTGAATCCGCCACGCCAACCCTCGGTGAGCTGGCGGTGATGGACGGCTTGATGAAAAAAGCAACGTTCGCTGAGAACTGGCTCGTCAGCGAACTGATCGGCGAAGGATTCAAGCCGGCGGAGTTGCGCACGGGAATTCTCAAACGCGTCCGCGGCAAGATCCAAGCCGATGCGAATCAGTTAATGCCCCTCGCAGAATTGCTCCGCGACCAATTGAAGAGCGATCGCATTTGGGACTTGCTGGCACCCTATCGCGACCGTCAGCCGCCGATCGACCTGGAAAACCTCGAGGCCGCGTTCGGCGAGGGCGTCGACGTGTGGGTGATCACCGAAGCGGCGATGTCCGAACTCAGCGCGCTCAGCATCGAATACTTGGCGACGCTGGCCAGCGAATTCTTGCAGGAAGAAAAGCCGCAGCTCGTCGAGGAATCGCCCGGGTGGATGATGTCCGTCGCCGATGCCGGCTCGGAATCGATCGACGCGCCACGCCCGTTGCTCGAAAAGGTGCTCGTGGAACTTGCACGCGACGGCCTGCTGCTTGGTGGCAACGTCGACGGGAAGAATTTTCTCGACTTGTTGCTTTGTGCATTGACGACCAAGCGCAACGCCACCGCGAAGTTCAAGCAGCAGCAAGCCGCTCGCCAAGCCGTGAAGCAATCCACGGAAGCCGCGGCAGCTAAGCGCGACCCGGCACGTCGGCCGCATCACCAAGCGACGTCGACGACTTCGCCGATCGCCGAGCAAATCTAATTACCACCATCCCCAACCACGAAAACGAGGAACCCCCCCCATGCTCGCAGTACTCGACCGCCTGAAACTCAACCGCCGCCAAACCGAAGAACAACGCATCGCCGAGTTCGAAGCGCTCGCCAAGCGCATCGCCGCTGGTGAATCAATCCCCGACACCGAGGCGGAAGCGATCCTTGACGCCGCCGACCGCGACATCGACGCGCTCGAAGCCGCCGTCGCCGCGTGGAAAAAGCGCTTCGGCGCCGCTCCGCTACTCGCCGAAGAAGCCCGGCTCCGCGAGGAACTGCCGCACACGCACGACGCGCTGCCGGCGCTCGATGCCGAACTCGCCGAGTTGACCCAGCGTGTGAAGCTCGCCCGCCA
>CAZUBB010000138.1:2263-6786 GCA_964618485.1 uncultured Pirellulales bacterium | reverse complement strand
GGCTCCGCGCCATCCGCACGCAAAAACTGCAGATTGAAGCCACGTGTAGCGATCACGTCGCCCTGGCGCAACTCCGCGCCGCCCGCGAGCAACTGGCGAGCGTCTCGCCGTGGTTGCAAAACCTGCGTTCCGGCTTGCGTGACGTGGAATCGACCTTACAGACCGAGCGCGCCGAGATTGCCGCGATCGATGCCCGACGTCCCGAACTCAGCGGCCACGCACTGCAGGGCGCTGACAACCGCCGCTCGGTGCTCGATCAAGCGATCCGCGGGCATGAGAACGACGCCCGTGAACTGCATCGCAAGATCGAGAAACTCGCCGCCGACGAAGCGGCCGCCCAACGTGAAGTCGCGGAAGCGGAAGCCGTTGTGTTCGCAGTCAAGTGAAAGGACTTACCGATGCAATGGCAAGAACGGTGGGAGATCGCCAAAGAGATCAAGCCCGGCAAGGTCTACTTGGTGCAATCGCGCACCGACGGCCGCCGGGCGGTGCTCAAGCTTGTGCCGCAGGAAATGGCTGATCCGGAACGCTCGGGTAATGGAAGCTACGAAGAGTTCCGCCTTGACGTCATTACGGAGATCGTCGCGCTGCTGGAGCTCAACTCCATCGGCGCACGTGTGCCGGCGGTCTTCGAAGAAAACCTGAACTGGTCCGCCGGCGATCCCAGCATCGCGCCGTACGTCGTCATGTAGTTCGTCGAAGGCGACGAATTGGGCGAGCATGCCAAATCGCACACCGTGACGCCCCAGCAAATCGACAGCATCGCGGCCACGATCGAAGCCGCGCACGGACACGGCATCACTCACCTCGACTTGAGTCCAAGCCACGTCATCATTCGCCGCGACGGCGAGCCGATTGTCATCGACTGGTCCCGGGGGATTCACTCCAGCGCATCGCGAGGGCCGGCGCGATCGAAGGGCGCCGGCCCGTGGTCGGAATCAGCGGCGCGCGACCTGCACACCATTGCGCTTTTCCGGAAGCTGATCGCGAGAACAGCGGCGAACAGCGCAAGTACGCCCGTCGATGGTTCGGGAACGGGATTGGTTTGAACGTCGAACTCAGGGCCGAGCGTGAAGGGGGCTGACGTGCCGAATCGATTGCGAACTTCGTTAAGGTCTTCCAATCCGACCGAGCCATTGCCATCGAGGTCGCCGTCGATTCTTTCGCTCGTTTCCGCGCCAAAGTTGTTACGAACAGCGTTCAAGTCCACGAGATCAACGTCGAGGTCGCCGTCAGTGTCGCCGGGAATGAAGTCGCCAACGAACGTGAAATCGAGGCCAACCCCTGCGCCGTTATCAGAAGCGGCCAAGAGACTCATGCTGACGAAGTTTCCATCCGCTAAGACGCCTTCGACAACGTACCAGTAAGTGTCCTTGATGGGATTCTCGTATCGCCTGGCTCTGAAGCTGTAGCCTTCAAAATTCGCGCCAGCACTGAACCGCCAACAATAGAGATACCCGGAGAGGTCACCGCCACTGAAATCAAACTGCCCACCCGCCGTCGTGATATCTCCAACACTGCCACCCTCGATGCGAACTTGCCCTACGTAGAGGTCCATTTCGCCTACTTGGCCCCCTGTCATCAGAATCGATTCGCCCATGAATTGGAGCCGCCCGTAGTGATCACCGTCCTGGATTACCAAATGCTGAGCCCCAGCCGGCGAGACCAACAAAGCGCAGATCGCGCACGAGAGAACACGAGAGTACATCGCAAAGCCCTCCTGCCAGGGTGAGCGGTGAGGCCCGCGGCTGGCGTCTAACACACGCCCCGCGGGCCGACTGAAACCGACCTTACCGCGCCCCGACGGCGCCAGCAAGCAAAATGAGCCGCACCGTCACCATGCTCGTGTACGAATTCGCCTTCCGCACCGTCGGGCAGACCGACGTGCTCGCCACGCTCTACGCCCAGCAAGACGCCGGATTCGAACTGGTCAGCGCGTCCGGGCAACCAGGTAGGCGCGTGCTGATGCTGTTTCGTCGGCCGAAAGTGATCGCTTCCGTTGTTCACACGCCGCTCGCCGCGGCTCGGGCGAGTAAGCCGGCCGAGGCGTAGTCGGTTCGGGGATCGTTCTTTGACAACTCGGCGTATCAGGCCGCTCCGGTGTCGCGAGCCGGGGCGGCGGGTGTTCCATGTTGGCGAGTATGTTATGCTTCCCGCCATGCCCAACATCATCATTCCCGACGAATCGGACTGGAAAAAGCCCGAGAAAAAACATCCAACCTATCCACGAGACGTTGAAACCGCCAACAGAGTTCAGCGGGAACTCACGCTCCATATTGACGCGGCGGTATTGCCAATCTTTTGTGGTGCGGAAGGTTATGATCCGCGACTGCGGGGCACTGGGACCCTGTACAAGATTGCCGACCGGCACTTTCTCGTAACGGCGGCGCATCTGATTGAAGAGGGGCTTGTGTTGTTTACCGCGCGCCGGGGTATCTCCGACGCATTGATCCCACTCGGGCGCGCAACGTACTACGGGGACCCTTTTGATCTGGCGGTCTTTTCATTGTCGAGCGAAGACGTACAGCATCTGCCGGGCGCGCAGTTCTTGAATGCCGCTTCGATCGCGTTTCCGGTTGAGGCCTGCCCGGATACTTACTACATCTACGGTTACCCGTGCGAATGGGAAACGCCGTATGAAAAAGGGCGGGACGGCGAAATCATTCCGCTAGTCGTCACGACAACGCCATACGACGGCGAAGTGCCGGACTACGTCGACTACAATCCTTACATCCACGTCCTCATTGATACTGAGAAAAAGGATTTTCGAGGCGCCGATAACAGCGAGTTCTTGCTGCCACGCAAGCTCGTCGGCATGAGTGGAAGTTCGATTTGGAACGTAAACCCCAAGGGCAAGACATGGGATACTTGGACGCCGGACGATGCAAAGATCGTCGCTGTTCAGGTGAGCGCATTTCCGAACTCGACCCACGCCGTTTCCAAAGGAACGCGATGGATGAACGTGGGCAGGCTCTTGCATGAGAAGTTCCCGGAATTGCGACCGATGATCGAGATGATGCTTCCGAAATAGCCTCTAACGAATTGGAGATCGAACGGCGATGAACATCGAACTTACGCCGGCGGAGCGGTTGATCCTCATTAATCAATTCCGGATCCTCGCAGCAATCATCCCTGCCGAGGCCGAGTATTTCGCGCGGCGTCGCGAAGTCATCGAAGGCGGTTTTTCCTACGAGTACGTCGACGAACTCGATCGCCTTGTTCCCGGACTCACGAAAGCCGAGTGCATCGAGGTGCGCGATATCCTCTTCGTGTTTAAGGCGCTCCGCGAATCGTACGAGCACCTTGACGACAAGGACGGTATCGACCCACGCGACATTAAGTTTTCGGGGTTCAGCGGCAATACGGAAAGCTCGCAACTGCGGTATGTCCACTTCCTCGTCAACAGACTCACCGAGTTCAACGAATTCAGGAACGCTGGCGATAGACTTGACAGCCATTTTCCTGCGTTGGACGGATACCGGCGAATGGTTGCTTTGTGGCACGAACTTGATCGACCGTTCCACTTGACTAAGGAACTGATTCGCGACTTCATCGTCGCGAGGACACACCCCGATAGTCGCTGACTCGCGTTCTCCCTTGCACTCCCGCCCGCCGCGCGGCATACTGCGTGTCCCTAAAGTAACCGAGGCTGGCCCGTCTTATGACGGATCGGTCAACCGGGCATCAAGAAAGACAGTCCGCATGTTCACCAAACACGCCGTAGGCCCAACAGCTTCTGCGCCGCCACCAAGCTTTGATCCGGGATGCCGGGGAGCAAGGTCGGCCAAGGTGGTCCTTGACCGCCTAGGAGGGAGTTGTTGGGCCTACGGTGTTTTTTTGGTGCATGTAGGATTGTCGAAGCCCCTGGGTTCGTCCCGGGGGCTTTCCTTCCCGCCATGCGCCGGAAGGGCATCTTCCCATGGCGCGTTCTGCGTCCCCTCCTGTCTCGCGTAAGTCCCGCCGCCTGACCGTCACGGTAGTCCTGGTCCCGGAAACGTGGTGCCCGCGGCGGGTGAACGACGTTCCGCCGGCCTACCACACCGTCGACCACGCCGGCACGTTCCCCGTGACGCTGGCCAACCAGTTGCGGCGGGAGTTCAACGCCGCCGAGATTATCGCCCGGCATCACGGCCGCCCGGCGTTTTTGTGGATGCTGGCGGCGCCGGTGAAACGGGGTGCGCGATGAGCCGCAACTACCGCGTAATCGTCGTCGCGCCGGTTGAGGATTGGCTGCCGCTCTCGCCCCAGGACGTCCCGGCCAAGTTCAGCGTGGTAGGTGGCGAGCCGGAGCGGTGCGCCCTGAATAACGGGATCCTGCTGGCCGAGCGATTCAACGTGCGGGCGATCGCCGATCGGTCCTTCGTCCATGGCTGGGCGGTCCTGATTCGCGATCGTCACCGTGACGGAAAGGGGGGTGCCTGATGGGACGTCCCCGCAAACCGATCACGCCGAAACCGCCGACGCTTCTCGAAGTCTACCGCCGCATCCTGAAGCCGAATCTGGAACGCCGCGGAATCACCAAG
>CAZUBB010000138.1:0-2253 GCA_964618485.1 uncultured Pirellulales bacterium | reverse complement strand
ATCGATCAGTACAAGGGCGCCATCCGTTGGTTCAGTGACCTGCTCGGCCGCCCGGCGCTGCCATCGGACCTGAACAAGGAAAACTGGGATCGGCTGCATACCGCCTGGCAGTTGTTCGGCTTCGGCAAGGCTCGCATCCACAAGCTGCGCCGCTGCATCCGGGCCGTCTGGGTCGCGTCGGCTAAGCTCGGCTTCTGTGAGCCGCCGTACATTCCGTACGAGAAATCGGGCCCGCCGCGCTGGTGGGGCAGCATCAAGTCGCGGAAGGTGAAAGACCCGAAAATCACGACGCCGTTGTGTACGCGACTGCCGGCGCCAGAGCCCGGGACCGTGCGGCACTTCGCCTACGAGGTCTACATTCCCGAACACTGCATCACCTGCACCCAGGAGCATATCGACCAGATCCATTACACGTTCAGTCTGATGCATGAGTTCTTCGGGCGCGACCTGCTGATCGAGGAGCAGACCGACGCTCTCGCGGCCAAGTTTCTGCGTTGGATCAAAGAGCAAGGGCGGGCTCATTGCACGATCAACAAGCACCGCGGCCTTTGGTTTTCCGTCTGGAAGTATGCCGCGGAGCAGTACCTGATCGACCGCTATCCCCGCCTGCGTAAGCTCAAGGTGATCCTCGACACGCCGGATGCGTGGTCGGCGGAGGAAGTGCGTCGCATCATCGACACGGCCGGGCAACTGCAAGGGCTCGTGGGAGACATTCCCGCGGCCCATTTCTGGCAGGCCCTGTTGCTCACGATTCGCTGGGCGGCCGTTCGGCGGGGAACGATCGTACGTCTGCGTCGTGCGGATATGAACTTGGTAACGGGCGTCCTCTCGGTCCCCGGGCGATCGATGAAGAACCGCAGAGGGCAAAAGTTCGCCCTTGGGCCGGATGCGGTCGAGGCGATCAAGCGCATCTGGTTGCCGGAGCGTGACCTGTTGTTCCCGTGGCCGCTCGGTCGGGACCAGTTGGGAGATCACTTGATCCGCATCATCAACGCCGCTGGTGTCGCGCGCGGCGAACGGAAGGGCTTCAACCTGTTCCACAAGCTCCGCCGCTCTACAGCCACCGAGGCGGCGATTCACGGCGGCATGACGGCCGCCATGGAACTCCTGGGGCACTCGACTGTGGCGATGACCGAGCGGTACGTCGATCCTTCGATGCTGCCCAGCAAAGACACCACGCGTTTTCTCGCCCCTCTGGGCGTCACGTTAGCCAACGAAACCACGAACCTGATGGGAGACTCCGATGATTCGCGAAGCTGAACTGCGCCACGAACTTCCCGAAACGTCGGCTAACGGAGTGGCCGTCAGCGTGCCGATCGCCCTGATCGATCCACACCCGCAACAGCCGCGGCAGCACTTTGATGAAGCCGAACTGCAGGCGCTGGCGGACAGCATGAAGGTCGACGACCTGCTGCAGCGCCCGATCGTGCGAGCCATGCCCAATGGCCGTTATCAGCTTGTGGCCGGTGAACGCCGTTGTCGCGCCGCGAAACTTGCCGGCTGGGCCAACATGCCCGTGATCGTGCGCGAGTTGAGCGACCTGGAATCGTTCAAGCTGCTCGGCACGGAAAACCTGCTACGAAAAGACTGGGGCACGATGGAGACCGCCCGCTACGTGGCCACGCTCTGCCAACCGGTGAACGAGGGCGGCATCGGCATGACGCACGAGCAAGTGGGGATCATGTTCGGCAAGTCAATCAGTTGGGCCGCGGGGCATCATCGGCTCTTACGGTTGCCGGAGCACTGGCAGGAACGCGTCGCCGTCGGGGACGTGATGTACACACAGGCGCTGAAGCTTCTCCCGTACGTCGAAAAGAAGAGCATCATGGCGGCGATCGAAAACGACTATAAGAAGTCGCCCTGGGCCTGGGTTACGGAAGAGGACTTCAAGCGTAACGTGGAACTGGTTGCCGCGTCGCCCAAGCAAGCCCGTCGCCCGCAAGTTCTCCGTGTGCCGACGGCCGAAACCTCGGCGCCGAAGGGACCGGGAGGACGCCCCCCGCTGACGGCCGTTGAAAAGCTCACCAACGCCAGCGCCAAGGCGGCTGAGTCGCCGTTGCCGGAAATGAAGGCCCCGGCGACCCGTGTCAGCACGAGAGTCGTCTGCCGCGTCCTGAAGCCTTACATGGGCAATCGCGACATGCTGATCGCCATTCGCGACACGTGCGACCAGTTGCTCAAGGAGTTTCACGACGCGGGCGTCGAAGCCGGAGAGGCGGTGACCCTATGAGCCGCATTCCCACGAACATCGTC
>CAZUBB010000137.1:0-12904 GCA_964618485.1 uncultured Pirellulales bacterium | reverse complement strand
GGCTCAGGTTGAACTCTTCGTACGTCTGGCGATAGATGGCGATGATGAAGCGCTCCAATCCGATTTGCAGCATCACGCAGAGGACGAGCAAGAACGCGGGATAAAGCAACAGGTTGCGTAGACGGCGATTTAAGTCTTGGGCGCGGTGGAGCGAGGCGAGGTATTGTTCGATGACTTCCGCGAAGTCGCCGGAGCGGAGCGCAGCGACGAGCACTGCGCGTTCGGCTGGCGGCAGGGCGACATCGTGATGGTCGAGCGCATCGGCGATGGGAACGCCGGCGTCGATTTGCGAGGCGAGCGCAAGGAACGAGCGCTGCAAGCGGCCGTTGGCCTGACGCTCTTCGGCCAAGGCGCGGAGGCCGCCGGGAAGCGGGAGGCCACGCTCGACGAGATTCGCAATCTGCGCCATGAGCTCCGTGGAGTCGTCCGGCGAGAGATTCTGCGCGTACCACGGCCTGGCGAGCGGTTTCGTCGCGGGGGAGCGTACGGGTTGGGGAGCGGCGTCGGGCATCGAGACCGGAACGGTTAGCGGATGATCTGCTGCCAAATGTTGGACCAGGGGGACATCAAAAGAAAGGCGATGGTTGCGACCACGCCGCCCCCGATGATCGCGGTGAGCAAGCCTGGCAGGAGGATCTTGGCAAGATCCGCGCTCGCGATCGCGCGGCGCTGATAGGAGTCGGCCGCGTGGCGGAGCGAACGGGCGAGGGTTTGATTCGCGCTGCCGCTCCGCATCAACCAGCGAAGCATCGGCGTGAAGGCCCCTTCACGTGAGCAGACCTCGCTGAGAGCATAGCCGCTGGAGACCGCTTCGGCGCAAGAGAGGGCGTCGCGGCGGAGCTGAGGGTCGCCCGTGGCGCCGGCGGCGATGCGCAGGCTTTCGCCCAACGGGACGCCGTGTTGCGTGAGCAGCGCGAGTTGATCGGCAAAATGGGCGCGGCGGGCGTTGTCAATCGCCGAGCGCACCCAGGGGAAGAGGCGGAACGCGTTCGTGCGCCAACCGCCGCGGAGCAGGCCGGCGCCGGAGAGCGCCGAGCCGAGCAAGAATAAAAGCAGGATCACCGCGGGGACGGCGATCCACCAGCTCCATGTGCGGCTGCTCAGGCGCTCGAATTGCACCATCCAGGCGGGGACTTCGTGCCGACCGACGCGGAGCCAATCGATCATCGCGGCGAAGACGTTCGCCATGAGCGGGATTTGCAGCAGGCCCAGGCAGAGGATGATCGTGGGATAAATGAGACTCAGACCGACGGCGCGGCGGAGATCGGACATGCGGCGCGCGGCGAGAGCCATCGCTTCCAGGGCGTCCGCGAGGCGACCGGACTTGACGCCCGCGAGGAGCGCGGCGCGAAACACGGGAGGCGTTTGAAGCCGCGGGTCGTCGATCGCATCCGTGAGCGAGCGCCCGGCCGCGAGTTGCTCGCCGAGGGCCGAGGAGAGACTCGCCGCGCCGCGGGGGAGTTCACGCGAAAGCCGGACGAGGCCTTGCTCGAGCGGGAGCCCGGCGCGGATGAGGGCGGCGATTTCCTCGTAGAGGGCGGCGAAGTCTTCGGCGCTGTGGGGGGAGTTGGCCACGAAGAACGCGAAAAAGAGAAAGAAGGAGTTGGGAATGGAGCGAGAGATGTGAGTGGGGTTGATTTGGATGCCGGAGCGTTGAACGAACCAAGCGTTTTGCCCTCACCCCGGCCATCGCCCTGCTAGCGAGAGGGGGTAGGCCTTTGGCGTTCTTAGTTGGTTCTGCAGGTCGAGCGTTGCTTAGTCAGCTCCTTCTTTTTTCTCTTTGTGTTTTTCGCGGTTATTCCGTGCGGAGTTGCCGGTCGTTGCGCCAGCCGAGGGTGCGGCGGACTTCAGCGGGGGAGGTGACGTGCGATTCCACGAGTTGCAGCGCGCGTTGCCAGCGATCGACGAGGCCGCAGGCCACGGCGCGTTCGTGCAGTTGGTCGGCGTCCTCTTTCGCGAGGATGCCGGCGCCGAGCTTGTTATCTCCGGGCACGATCAGTTCCGCCAGCAGCGCGCGGCCGGAGTAGCCGGTGTGACGGCACAGGGGGCAGCCGCGCGGCGTGCGAAACTGCGTGACATTGAGGCCCAAGGCTTGCGCTGCGTCGTCGCACGGCTCAGCGCAAGTGCAGAGCTTGCGGACGAGCCGTTGATTGACGATCGCCAGGACGCCGCTGCGCAGCAAATAAGGTTCGAGCTCCATTTCCAAGAGGCGACTGACGGCGCTGACCGCTGAGCCGGCGTGAAACGTGCTGATCACCAGGTGGCCCGTGAGCGCCGCCTGAAGCGCGGTGCGGGCCGTGGAGACATCGCGGATTTCGCCGATGAGAATCACCTCCGGGTCCTGGCGCAAGAGGAAGCGCAGGCCGGCGGCGAGGTCGAAGCCGGCATGTTCATTGACTTGCGTTTGCGCGACGCCGTCCAGCGCCACTTCGATCGGGTCTTCGATCGAGACAAGGTTCCTGGCCTCGCCGTGGCGGACGCGCAATTCGCGCAGGCAGGCGTAGGCGGTCGTGGTTTTGCCGCTGCCGGCGGGGCCGGTGACGAGGATTGCGCCCGAGGATTCGTCGAGCAGCTCGGAAAGGCGACGGGTAAGATCGGCCGGGAGACCGAGGTCATCGAGGTGCAGCAGGTGCGATTGCGAGGTGAACAGCCGGATGACTGCTTTTTCCCCGAACAGCGTGGGGAACGTGCTCACGCGCAAGTCGAGCGGGGAGCTGCCGGCCGCGTCGCTCGTTGATTGCGATCCGCGGATGCGCCCTTCTTGGGGAACATCCGTGCGATAGGTCAGCAGGTCGGAAAGAACTTTGAGTCGGGCGACGACCTGCGGCGCGCCGGCCGTGGGATAAATGCCCACGAGTTGAAGCACGCCGTCGATGCGCCAGCGGAGTTGTAAGCCGACGTCGGTCGGTTGCAGGTGCAGATCGCTGACGCGCGCGGCGCGGGCGGCGTGCAGCAAGAGGTCGACGAACCGCACCGCGTAGTCGGCGTGCTGGGGTGGGATCGCGCTGAGTTGCGAATGCAGGTGTGCGGAACAAGGCGATTAGGGACGCGGTGGCGCGGATCAGGGTTGGCGCAAGGCGGCGGCCAATCGGCCCAGCCGCTGATGCACGCCGTCGGTCTGGCGGACGACGAGGCATTGCCATTGCCGGTAGTAGTAGATGCTGCCGTTACCGCCGTTCTGCTCCCAGGACTCGGGGGCAATAGTAGCGACGATAAGCCGCGCGAGATCGTCGCCGGAGTCTTGCGGTGCGTTGCGCGAGGATCGGCGGAGCGTCGGGCGGCAGCGCGACGGTTGCGACTTCCGCGACAGCTGGCTCGCCGCGCTCGGCGCGGGCGTGCGCTTGCTCGGCGGCCGTGACGAGGCGGCGGCGGAGGCTATCGAGTAAGCGCCCGCGTTCTTTTTCGCCGAGGGTGTCGTCGACCGTGAGTTGTTCAAACAGCGCGAGGAGGCGCCGGGCTTCGGCGTCGTCGATCGCGCCTTGCGAGGGCAGGGTGTCTCGCATGGCGACGCGGATTTCGTCGCGCAACGTGGGCTGGGATGCTATCTCAGCGCCGGCGGAGAAGCCGACGCTCACCGTGCAGAGCGCCACCCAGGTAAGTCCAGCGACCATGGCACGCCATCTCCAAATTGCAGTTCCGGGAGAAGATGCACGCGAACGCGGGTCAGTATAGACGCGCGGCGCGACGGGGAACAAGCGTTTTGTTGCGGCTGCGAAACGTTTCCGCACCGCGAACAAAGGGCGTGTGCTTGGTGGGGAGACCTGCGGTCAAGCGAGTGGCACGGTCAGGAGACCGTGCCACAACATGCCAATGCGAGTAACTGACGCGGGAGCGACGTTAGGTGGATCGCACCGGGAGGCGTTTGCGGGTGAGGGTGCTGAGTTGGGAAAGGGAGCGGTCGGAGGTAGCGAGGAGATCGAGGAGGGCGGCGTCCCAGGCGCGGCTGCTGCGCGAAGGTGCGGCACTGCGGCCTTCCGGAGATTTGCTCTCGAGGGTTTTGCTCGTGACCGGCTCGGTGACAACGACCGCGGCGACGACGGATTCCATGGGGGAGGACGCGGTGACTGCCGCCGGTGCGAGAGCGACGGAACCGAAATTATTGCGTACCGCGTTGAGATCGATCAGGTCGATCGCGCCGTCGCCGTTGGCGTCGCCGAGCAGCACCGAGGCGTCGCCGCCGAAGTTGCCGCGCACATAGTTGAGGTCGTCGAGATCGACGCGGCCGTTGAAGTCGACGTCGCCGAAGATCGTCGGGGTGACGTCGATGGTGATCGTCGTCGGCTCCGCGGCGACTTTGCCTTCGAGCCGCAGGTCGAAGCTCAAGTCGTTGTCGTTCGCTGCGGATTGATGGACTTCCACGGCGAGGACGTTTACTCCGGCAGTCAGCAATTCCGTGGGAATGCTGAACGTGACGAAGGCCTCTTCGTCGTCGACCGGGTCGCCCGTGTAGACCGCGTGCCCGGCGTCGGCGGGAAGGTTGTCGTCGCGATAGATCTCGGCGCCGTTGAGATAGATCGCGGCCGCGTCGTCTCGGAGCACATGGGCTTCGAGGCTTAACACCGCGGCGGGATCGTCGAGCGTGAATTCCTTGCGGAAGTACGTCGTGGCGTAGCGATTGTTTGCGCTGCCGTAGTCGATCGACGTTGTTTCGTCGCCGTCGCCGTAACCGAGTTGCGCCTGGCCGGTTTTCCAGTCATCGTCATCAAACGTCGGGTCGAACCACGCTTCGCCGAGATTGGCCCCGGTATCGAGATAGCGCCAACTGGAGCCAGAGGCCACGAACGTGGCGGCGTTCTTCGACGCGGCCTGATAGGTAACGACGTCCTGGCCGACGAAGCCGGGCGTGGGCGTATAAACGAGCGAGCCGTCGGGCTCCACTTCGAGCGCGCCGTGTTCGGGGCCGGCGAGGATGTTGGGGAGCAAGCCCGTGAGGTCGAGATCCTGGTCGTTGACCACGGGGTCGTCGGAGACGTTGCGAAGGGCGGTGAGCGAGAGATCGAAGCTCAAGTCCTCGCTATTCGCGCGCGATTGATGCAATTCGACGGCCAGGACGTTGCGGCCTTCGCGGATCGTGCCCGCGGGGAGGTTCGCGACGTTAATCGTGAAGGTGAAGAATCGTGTTTCGGAGGAGCCGGCGACATCGATCAGCGCCAGGGATTCCGAGTTGATGACGGACGAAAGATTCGAGCGGGCGATCAGGTAGCCGTTGAGGTAGACCGCGGCGCCGTCGTCCCGCATCAGCCTCAGGTCGAGCGTGTTGATACGCGCGGTGTCTGAAAGGTCGAACTCCTGGCGGAAGTACGTCGTGATGTGACGATCCTCGGCGTTGCCGCCGAACCCGATGGCCGTAGCTTCGTCCCCTTCGCCGTAGCCGAGTTGCGCGGGGCCGGCGCTCCAGCCCGCGTCGTCGAAGTCGGCCTCCCGCCAGGCGGTTCCTTGATTGGACCCGTCATCCAGGTAACGCCAAACCGAACCGGCTGCGACCACCGTTTCCGCCTGGCGGCCCGTGGCCAGCACGTCGCCCGTGCGCACCGCGTACTCATCCGGCGCCGCGACGGGCGGATCCATCGTGGGGAGGATCGTCAGCGAAACCGTGGTGGCTTCCGATTGGAACGCGCCGTTCGACGCCTGGTAGGTGAAGGAATCGGAGCCAAAGTAATTCGGATCGGGCGTGTATTGGAACGTTCCGTCGGCCGCGAGGACGATCTCGCCGTGCGCCGGAGGCGTGACGAGCAAGGCGGTGAGGTCATCGCCATTGGGGTCGCTATCGTTCGCCAGCACTGATGCGACGGTCTGGAGCGGCGCGTCTTCGTCCAGCGAGAAGGCTTCGCCCTCAGTAATCGGTTTGCGGTCGAGGGAACTCACGGAGCCGACGCCGGTCCCGTAAATGGCGCGGATGCCGTTGATGTCGTCCTGCAGCAGAACGCCCGTCCCCGGGCCTTCATAGCGTCCGGAGTAGAAGGGGTTCATGATGGCGGCGTTTCTGGTTTCGTGGTCCAGGCCGAGCGAGTGGCCGAGCTCGTGCGTCAGAACCTCGATGATGTCGATGTTGGAGAACGACGGCCGGGTGGACCAGTTCTCGTCGCGATCGAGATGGACGTCGCCGGCGAGGCCGGTGTTGTCGGGATAATAGGCGTGCGCCAGGACGTCGTTGCGGCCGTCGATGGCGTGGAACCCGAAGCGGATTTGCGGATTCCGTAACGGGCTATACGGGTCGTCGTCGACGTCGGGGCCGGAGTCTTCCACCTCGACGAAGTTGAGCGGGGCGTACTTGGCCCACAGGCCGAGGGCTTCTTCGACGGCGTCGTACACGGCATCGTCACTGAGAACGCCGCCGAGCTGGTCATCGAGCAAGTTGCTCAGGCTATAGGTGATCGTGACCGGGTTACCGGGGCCGCCGGGCTGGGGCCACTTCTCGCCGGAGGTGACGAAGTTCTCGGAGGACGAGCCATCCGTGACCGGGACTGAGGGGTTTTGCTCGCCGAGGGCGGCTTTGCAGAGGGGGCAACTGCAGCCGCCGCCGTGATCGGAGTTGGCCAGGGCCTCGATTTGCTCTTCGGTGAGCTTCGAGTCCGGGGGCAGGTAGACCATCGAGTCGACTTGCACGATGCCGGAATACCGGCTGCACATCGGGCAACAACACCCGCCGCTGTGCGAAGAGCCCCCGGCCTCGGAACCGTTCGCCTGCGGGGCGATGGTGAGGCTGAACAACCAGCGCGTTTCGAGCAACTCGAGCGCGCTCGGCAAGCGCCGACGCCGATTTTTTCGTGTCATTCCACTTTTCCACGGCGGGCGCGGCGGCAGGGTCAAATGAACCGGCAACACGCCGCTGCGCCCTAAGCGATGATCCGGTATGTCGTGCGGGGCGTCAAGTAAAATGTGGGGCGGCGAACATGAGAAATGGTCATGCCGCGGCGATCCTACATTGGTGGGGTTTCTGCGCGGAAGCGAGGCGTCATTGTGGGCGGCGGGAGCCGAGCGGTATCATCCAGGGACGTACTGTCGAGCCCGGTGTCACGTCGCCGGCGTCGAAATCAAGGCCCTTGGAGGCACCGCACTTCCGTGTTGATTCTGCTGACCAACGACGACGGCATTTATGCACCGGGAATTGCCGCGCTGGAGCGCGAATTACGTCAAATGGGGGAGGTCATCCTCTGCGCGCCGGCGACGGAGCAGAGCGGCGTGGGGCACTCGATCACTTTCCTCAGCCCGCTGGTGGTGAAAGAGGTTTACGAAGGCGACCGGCGACGGGGCTGGGCCGTCGAAGGGAGCCCGGCCGATTCGGTGAAGATCGGCATTTTCGAGTTCTGCCCGCGGCGCCCGGACCTGGTGGTGAGCGGGATCAACGGCGGGCTGAACGCGGGGATCAACGTGCTGTATTCGGGCACAGTGGCGGCCGCGATCGAAGGGGCGTTTTTTGGGATCACGAGCGTGGCGGTGTCGTTGGAATACGACGAGCACGCGCAGTTCGATAAGGCGGCGCGGCTGGCGCGTTCGATCATCGAGCAGATTCGCGCCCACCAGGGGACGGCTTCCCACTTGTACAACATCAACATCCCGACCGAGGCGCTCGAGAAGCAGCCGGAGCTGCGCGTGGTGCAGATGGGCTTAGCGCAATACGGCGAGCGTTTCGAGCGCCGGAAGGATCCGCGCGGACGGACGTACTACTGGATGGCAGGGGATCCGCCGGCCGATCTGAGCGGGCCGGAGACCGATCTGATTGCGTTACGCAAAGGGCACGTCACGCTGACGCCATTGAATTTCAATTTGACCGATCGCGCGTTGCTCGATCCAATGGCGACTTGGAAGTGGACGCTGCCGGATATGAGTTCCTGAAGACAACATTACGGTTCCCGGTACGGAGGTTCTGCCGTGCGACATTATCGAATGCTGAGCGTGGCGCTGCTCGTCGGCGCGTTGGGTTGCGAGGCTTCTACGACTGCGCCGGTGAGCAGCGCCCCGGCGCCACCGCCGCCACCGACCGCGCCGCCGGTCGTGCAGCCGGCTGCGCCCGTGCTGCAGGAAACCTTGACGCGGGTCTCCGCGGACGAGATGCTCGGCGTGAATGCACCGACGCAAAAGGGGGCCGACCAGGCTTGGACGTACTCGCGGGTGCTGTTCACCAATTATTTCGGCGTCAAGGAAGACGTGGCCATGGGGCAGGTGAAGCAGGCGCTGCAGATCTTCGAGGCCACGAAGGGGTATAAGCCCAAGACGAACGAAGAAGGGATGGAGGCGATCAAGGACGTGCCGCTGCCGGAACTGCCGGATGATACGTATTGGTATGAATTCGATCCGGACAAGCAGGAACTGGTGGTCATGCACAAGGAGTTGGTGGCGAAGTGATGGGAATGGCCGCGAAGAACGCAAGAAAGGAACAAGAAAAAGACTGCGGGGCGAGAGAATCTGCGCAGATTCGCTCCGACTGTAGCTGGCCTCTGTGAGGCCGGCGCGTTGGACGCGATCACGTACCACTCCACCGAGGTCACAGACCTCGGCTACAGAAGTCAAAGACCTCGGCTACAGAGGATCGCTAGCCGCGGAGGTTTGTCTCGGTGAGGAGCTGATTGGTTTCGCGATAGGCCTCGG
Organism: uncultured Pirellulales bacterium; assembly: GCA_964618485.1. GTDB lineage: Bacteria > Planctomycetota > Planctomycetia > Pirellulales > JALHLM01 > JALHLM01. Next base: position 4,315 of record CAZUBB010000137.1, on the reverse strand, counting down.
CGACCCAGTCGACGATGCGCTCAGGGTCAGGGGAGTATTCGAGTTCGATCGAGATCGCGCCGTCGATCTGGAGGGCCTTGATCTCTTCCAGGTAGGGCCGGAACGGCACGACGCCTCGGCCGGGCGGGAGATCGCCGTGAACCAAACCGTCGCAGTCGGAGATGTGGACGTGGCCGGCGCGGCCGCGGAGGCGGCGAAGTTCCTCGGGCTGCACCTTCGACAGCACGAGGTGCGAGATATCGATATTCGCCTTCACGTTCGGCAGGTTCACGTCGTCGAGAAAGCGGCACATCGTGTCGATGTCGCGGACGAGCGACAGCGGGAACGGTTCGAGTTCCAGGACAATCTCCAGACCGAGATTGCCTGCGTATTCGCCGAGTCGGCGGACGCCCTCGACGCCCCAGCGCCATTGCTCGGCCGGGGGAATCACCTCGCGATTCCAGATGTATTCGCCAATCACCAGGAGCACGTTCTTGGCTTCGTACTCATAGGCCAGGTCGAGATACGCTTGAACGCGGCGCAAGTGGAAGTCGCGCACCGGGCGATTGAAATCGATCAGCCCGACGGCGACGCAAGCGAGCGAGATGATCGGCAGTTGCAAGCGATCGCACTCGCGCTTGACGAGCATTCGCTCGCGGACGTCGGCTTCGAGGGGGTCGATGAAGATATCAACGGAGTCGAAACCGAGTTCCTTCGTTTTGCGGAGCCCGAAGTCAGTCGGTTGCCCGGCTTGAACCCAGGCGGAGTTGATGAGGCCGAGGAGCATGGTGCAGGCGGGAGGGGGGAGGGAGGAGGCTTCAGGTTTCAGACTTCAGGGGGCGTTGTTTGGGGCGGCGGAATTTGTGGAGAATCAGGCGTCGTTTTTCTTCAGCAGGATGTTGAAGCCGGCTTGGGTAAAGTGATGATCGCCGGTTATTGCGTCCGTGATGTTAAGCCGTTGCATGATCGTAAAGGAGATGCAATCGGTGAGGGACCAGGATTTGTCCGGTCGAGTTGCAAATAATTCTAAGCCTTGAACGCATGTTGTGCGATCGGCGGGGATGATTTCGACCGCGCTATGTGCGGCGAATTGCGTTAAAAATGCGATCACGGTGCGCCGATTCCGCGGCCGGCAGAGCGCGTCGGCGACCTCAACCAGCACCCAGTCCGAAGTAACCATCGCTCCCGAGAACTCGTCGGCGAACTTGAGGGCGATGTGATGTGCCGCGTCCTCGCGCACCAGCAAGGCAATGAAGTAAGCGCTATCGGCAAACACGGCGCTCACTCGTCGGGCGTTTCGTGCGCGTAGAAATCATGCCGGCGCGACATGTCCGTGGGGCCGGAACAGCTCCCTGCGAATCGCAACAGCAGATCGCGCAGTGATTCGCCCGGCGTGGCGTTCGTGTGGTCCGCCTCGTTCGCCGACGAAGCGCCGCCGAGTGCGACTTCCACTCGCGCTGCCGCGTCGAAATTCGCAGAGTTTGACGAGCCTGGTTGAATCTGCGCTGGATCGGACATTGCGGTTCTCCGATGCAAGTTGGCCGCCCAGCCAATTATAACAGGTCGCTGGCACCGCATATACCGCGAGGCCTCCCGCTTGAAGGATCGCGCCGTTTGACGGTACATTATGGGGCGGTTGGATTTACGATCTTTGCACGCCCCCTAGATCGCCTGTGGTCGTCCGGCGGAATGCCGGGCTGCGCGGCGGTCGATTTCGATTCTGGTAGCCCACGCCCATGAAAGCTGTCGCCGTTCGTCCTGGGAAGAAAAATAGCGTTCACCTCGCCGAGTTGCCCAAGCCGAAGGTCGAGGACATTCCCGACGGCCGCGGCGTGCTGGTGCGCGTGCTCAAGGTCGGCGTCGACGCCACCGACAAAGAGATCAACGACGCGCAGTACGGCAACGCCCCTCCGGGCTACGACTTCCTGGTGCTGGGACACGAGTCGTTCGGCGTCGTCGAGGCGGTCGGGCCGAACGTCCGCAACCTGAAGCCTGGCGACTACGTCACGGCGACGGTGCGGCGGCCGGGGGGATCGATCTACGACAAGATCGGCACCTCGGACATGACGAGCGAGGAGACCTACTACGAGCGGGGCATCAACCTGCTGCATGGGTATCTCACCGAGTACTTCGTCGACGACTGCGAGTTCATCGTCAAGATGCCGGTGGGGCTCAAACATCTGCACGTGCTGGCCGAGCCGATGAGCTGCGCCGCGAAGGCGGTGCAACAAGCCTATGAAGTGCAGCGCCGGTTGCGCGTCTGGCGTCCGCGGACCGCGTATGTGTTCGGCGCGGGGCAAATTGGGTTGCTGACGACGCTGATTCTGCGCTTGCGCGGATTGGACGTCTACACGGTGGCGCGCGGCGAAGCGCCGAATTTGAAATCGGAGATCGTCGAAGGGCTCGGCGCGACCTATGTGAGCACCAAGAACGAGTCGCTCAAGGATTTCGCCGCGCGGGTCGGCAAGGCCGACCTGATCATCGACGCCACGGGAAGCAGCACGATCGCCTTCCGCGCGATGGAAGTCCTCGGGCACAACGGCGTGCTGGTGTGGACGAGCATCACCGGCGGCCGCGAGCATGTCGAAGTGCCGGGGGACAAGGTGAACCTCGACTGGGTGCTCGGCAACAAACTGTTGGTCGGCAGCGTGAACGCCAACCGCGACCACTTCGAAATGGGCATCCGCGACCTGGCCGTCGGCGAAGTCACCTGGCCGGGCGTCATCAAGAAAATCCTCACCACGCCAGTCCGCGGCCTGGACAACTACGCGGAGATGATGCGTCTGCTGGTGGAGGATAATAATGCGCTGAAGGTTTATGTGGACGTGGCGGAGGGGTAGGGCGCCGCGGCCAGTGGTTTGAAAATCTCGAAGGAAGGTCTGCGGTCGCCCATGCGCCTGGGGACTGCTTGGCTCGCTGGACTTCATTCTGAAATCGGCGCGCTCGTATGCATCGACTCGCCCGCTTAGACTCTTAACGGACCTTTGCGATGTTTACTCAACCCCCAACCTTGTCACCGCCGGTTCCAAAGGCTCTATCATGGGACATCGAGTGGCAGTTATCCGCATCCGTAGTAGTGCGTTCGTCGCCTTGGCGGCGGTAGGGCTGGCAGTTGGTCAAATCGCACGCGCCGACATCTACCGCTGGGACAATGGAGCGCTGATTCCAGGGACGGTAGGCATCACACTGGGGCCGGGCGTCAACCTTAGTTCCTACAACGGGGAATGGAACTCAGAGTCTCGGAACCTCCGATTCGCAGATTTTTCCGCCGGCCTAGACCTCACCGGCTCGAACTTCGCCCTCAGTTGGCTGGACAACACCAACTTTAGCGGGGCCAACTTGAATGGCGCAAACGTTGACGGCGCGACGCTCACGAACGCCAACATGACTGGGGCGGTGGTTTCGGGGGCCAACTTCTATGGCACCACGTCTCGCGGCTTCACCCAAGTACAACTCGCTTCCACTGCGAGTTACCAGGCGAAGGATCTGACGCGAATCCGGCTTCATGGCAACGACCTCAGCGGCTGGGACTTCCACGAACAGAACCTGACAGGCGCCGTCCTGATTTTTTCGACGCTTACGAACGCCGACCTGAACGGGGCCAACCTGACCGACGCAGGCCTGCATTCCACGACGCTTACGAATGCCGGCCTGATCGAAGCCAACCTGTCTGGCGCCAACCTGGATTCCTCGACGCTCACGAACGCCGACCTAAGCGGAGCGTTCGTCTCAGGGGCAAGCTTTGGTCACACAACGCTCCTCGGCTTCACCCAGGCACAACTCGCCTCAACGGCCAGCTACCAGTCGAAGGACCTGACGCGAATTCGGCTCAACGGCAACGACCTCAGCGGCTGGGACTTTCGTGGCCAGAACTTGACTGGCGCATACCTTGACGGCTCGACGCTCACAAACGCCAACCTATCCGGGACGGTGGTCTTGGGGGCGAAGTTCCATGACACCACGTCCCACGGCTTCACCCAGGCACAACTCGCCTCAACGGCCAGCTACCAGGCGAAGGATCTTTCGGGAATCTGGCTCAGCTACAACAACCTCAGAGGCTGGGACTTCCATGGTCAGAACCTGTCTGGGGCAGACCTAACTGACGCTACGCTCAGGAACACCAACCTGAGCGGGGCGATCGTCTCGGGGGCAAGTCTCAATGCCACCACGTCCCGCGGCTTCACCCAAGCACAACTCGCCTCCACGGCCAGCTACCAGGCGAGGGATCTCTCGGGAGTCGGGCTTGGGTACAACGACCTCAGCGGCTGGAACTTCCACGGCCAGAACCTGTCTGGGGCAGACCTAACTGACGCTACGCTCAGGAACACCAACCTGA
>CAZUBB010000136.1:12500-12971 GCA_964618485.1 uncultured Pirellulales bacterium | reverse complement strand
TTCCGCCGTGCGGCGCCCGTAAGCGGAACAGGCCGAACAGCTCTTCGTGCGTCAGGCCGCAGTGGCGGTTTCCCTCGGCGCCCGAAAGAATCGTATCGAACAGCTCGCGTTTGTCTTCGAGCACTTGCTGAATGCGCTCCTCGATCGTATTGATCGCCACGAAACGGCTGATCGTCACCGAACCTGCCGCGCCGATGCGGTGCGCGCGATTGATGGCCTGGTCTTCCACGGCCGGGTTCCACCAGCGATCGAACAGGAACACGTAACGACAGAACTGCAAGTTCAGCCCCACGCCGCCGGCGCCATAGCTCATCAGGATCACGTTACTGCGCTTGTCCTGGCGAAAACGCTCGATCACCTGCTCGCGCTGCGTCTGCGGAATGCGGCCGTGGTATTCCAGCGGATGAAATCGCTTCAACTTGCGCGATAGGTGCGTCAGCGTTTCCACCCATTGGCTGAAAACGATCGCTT
>CAZUBB010000136.1:0-12473 GCA_964618485.1 uncultured Pirellulales bacterium | reverse complement strand
CTCCAGATCCGCTTCGAGGCGCTCCAGCTTAGCGCTTTCGCGCGTGGCGGGATCGAAGTTGCAAATCTGCTTGAGCCGCAGCACGAGCTCGAACACGTGCTGAATCGAAGCCCCTTCGCCCAACTCACTCAGCCGCAGAATGCCGTCTTCTTCGGCGAGCCGATAACTCTCGCGCTGCGCCGCGGTCAGTTCAATGTCGGCGTCGCGGAACAGCTTCGGCGGCAAGTCCGCCAGCACCTGGTCTTTCGTGCGGCGGAGAATATAGTCCGCCGCAAGTTTTCCGATCCGTCGCGGCTTCATCTCCGCGTTCAAGTGCCCCGGCGACACGAACTCAAAAATCCCCACGAGATCCTCGGCGCTGTTTTCGACCGGCGTCCCCGTCAGCGCCCAACTCCGCTGGCGTCGAATCGCCCGCACTACGTGGCTTGTCGTGCTGGAGCGGTTCTTGATTCGCTGCGATTCGTCCAGCAACACCAAATCAAAATTCAGCTCTCCCTGCTCGATCAATTCTCGATCGCGCATTAACAATTCATAGTTGGCAATCCGTAGCGGCGTCTCCGGAAGCTGCCATTGCCAGCGTCGCCGCGCTTGATCCCCTTCGACCACCATCACGGGCACTTCCGGCGCCCATTGCGCGAACTCACGCCGCCAGTTGCTCACGAGGGGCTTTGGGCAGACCAGCAACACGGTACGCACCTCTCCGGAATGCAACAACAGCGCGCGCGCGCAACCTGATACGTCTTGCCGAGCCCCATCTCGTCGGCCAGCACCGCCGAGTATCTGGGATACAGGAACGCGACCCCTTCATACTGATACGGAAACGGTTCAAACGGGAACTCCAGCGCCCCCCGCGCGAGCCAGGTCTCCAGCGGCGGCTGCAGCGCGAACAACAGCCGATCTTCGAGCTTGATCACATCCGCCGGCGGCCGGAGATGCGTCCGCCGCGCCGGTAGGTTCGCGTTCGTCGACGGTTTCGGCTGCGCGAGCGCCTTTTCCTCTGGCAGCCAACTCGGCCGGCACTCCACCGGCGGCGAGAAACGAAAGCTCTGCGTCTTGATCGGCACCCGGCCGATCGCGAACGAACAGACCTTCGGCGCGGCGACGACCGCCTTCACCGAAGCGATATCAAGCTTCGGCGAGCTGAGTACGGCAAAACTCCGCACGCGAATGGCCGTCGGCCGCGCGACTTCCAGGCTCTTCGCCTCGGGCGTGCTACGCTGGAGCGCGGCGCCGAATCGATTCAGCCTATCGACGATCGCGCCGCTCACTTCGCGCCTCGCTGCGCTTCCTCGATGGCCCCCACGATGCGGCCGAACGGCTCGCTCAACTCAAAGGACTCCGCCAGGCTGTCCAAGCAGGCTTCCACCGCCTGCCGATCGTTCTGGCGATTGGCGGCCAGGAGTATGCGGTCGTTGCCGCGCTTTCGCAGCACTTGCGCCGGAACGCCGGGGTGGGCGGCGTCGACGCGATATGTCGCGCCGGCCGCGGTCGCCTCGCGATCGACCAGCACCACGGGGCTGCTGACGTACTCCCGTACCGACAGCGCCTGGGGATGATTCGTGCAGATCAGCGTCGGCGCCAGCGACGACTTGCCGACCAGCGCCTGCCCGATCTGCTCGCCGTACAGATAGGCGCCTAGCGTCGGCCCGAAGAGGATCTCCTGGGCGCGGTTCGGCCTAACGCCCGACGTGCAGTGGAACTCCAACGGACGCCCGGCGTGATTGAGCACCAGGTATCCGCCGAGGAGTCCGTGCTGCTCGTGTTCCAAAACGGTCAGGAACCCCAGCACCGGTGTTGGCTTCGCGCCGTGCGTCGTCATACGCTCCGCCTAGACTCCCGGGGGCCTGCTTGCTTGCCGCTCCACGCTGACCCTTCAGGTCGAAACCAGGCCGGCGGCAGTCGGCCCCCAATAGCATCGGGCGCTGCGTCGGACGACTTGAACGGCATCCACGGTCACATCCTAAGCCTTTTTACAGTAGAGACTTAGAGTCGGATCGGCACGCCAGCAGACGGGGCAAGCCAGCGTGCCGTTCGCAACTTTGCCGTCTCGATCGAGTTTGCCGCCTGCACGGTCGATAACGGTAATAGCGGTTGTCTCGGCTAGCAGCGGCGCCCGATGCGCACTCGCCGGAGACGACGGGGTCGGGGGGATGCAACATGAAACGCTCTGCGCTCGCGGCGCTACTTTTGGCGACGCTCCTGTTTAATGCCGGTTGCCAGCATTGCTGCTGGACCATCTTTCCCGACGTCGCCGCTTGCGGGCCAGGCCTCGGCTGCGGCGAACGTTACTGGGGCGACTGGCGGGCCAAGCCGGACCCTTGCGACCAGTGCGCCAACTGGGTCGGCGACGGCTACAATTCCTATAACAAGTGGGGCCGCCGCGACGACGGCGGCGGCTGCGAACTCGGCGGCGGTGGATGTGGCTGCTCCAGTTGCGGCGGCTCGTCCGGCCCGGTCACCTGCGGCTGCGGCCAGACCCACGGTGAAGTGATCTACACGGAATAGCCGCGAGCTGCAGCCATAGAGAGCCGGAAGCGTGAGCGCCCGGAGTCACGGCCGCTTTCGCGACGGAATCGACTAGCTTTTTTCCGCGAACTCACGGCTTGCGCCGCTGGCCCAAACCAGCGGCGTACTCGTTTTTGCTCGCAAAAAATGCCGCGAATCCCCCTTTCGCCGGGAATGCGCGGCCCTATAATCATGGATTCTCCAAAAACGACCGCGGCCTGGCACGGATGAACTGACAATGCCAAAGATGAAAACGCACAAGGGCGCCAAGAAGCGCTTCCGGGCCACCGGGACCGGCAAGATCAAGCACCGCCAATGCGGCACGAGCCACTTGGCCACCCGCATGAGCGCCAAGCGCAAGCGTCATCTCCGCGGCACCACGGTGCTCGACAAGATGGACGCCGATCGCGTGTTGGAAATGTTGAAGGGCAACAGCTACTAAAAAGTCAGAAGTGAGAGCGATGAACGATGGACTGGGAGTGACCCGTTCATACTTCGTCATTCATACTTCATACTTCCATCAAGGTTTGAATCATGCGTACGCGTAAGGGCGCCGCTCGCAATCAGGCGAAGAAGCGGCTGTTCAAGAAGGTCAAAGGATTTGTCGGCGGCCGTCGCAAGCTGCTCCGTACGGCGAAGGAAACGCTGGTCCGCGCAGGCGCATTCGCCTTCCGTGATCGCCGCAACCGCAAGCGCGCCTTCCGCCAGCTCTGGATCATCCGCATCAACGCGGCAGTCCGTTTGCGTGGCCTCCGCTACAGCGAGTTCATCGCGGGCCTGGAACGCGCCAACATCGGCCTGGATCGCAAGAGCCTCTCCGAAATGGCCATCCACGACCCGGCCGCGTTCGACAAGGTCGTCGAAATGGTCAAAGCGGCCCCGCCGGCCGTCGCCGCCTGATCCATTGGATTTCACCACGGAGGCACGGAGAACACGGAGGGAAAGAGGAGGAATTCGGAAGTCAGAATTCTGAGCGTTGCTCTTTCGAATTTTGCCTTCCTCGTGTTCCTCCTCCGTGACCTCCGTGCCTCTGTGGTGAAAATATCTCTCGTCGTCTGGAGCGAACCCAGAGAAGGTAGTCGCCGTGGCCTTGGCTCAGTATCTCGCTGAACTGGAGGCCTTTGTCTCGGAGGGGCGCGCGGACTTTGCCGCCGCCCAGAATGCTGAAGCGCTCGAAGCCGCCCGCGTCAAGTTTCTCGGCGCGAAGAGCGGCCGTATTCGGGATGCCCAAAAAGGGCTCGGCGCCGTCGACAAGGCCGACAAGCCCGCCGCCGGCAAGCACTTCAACGACGCCAAGCAAGCCGTCGAGGCCGCCTTCGCGGAAGCGCAATCGCGGCTGGAATCGATTGGCAACGCCGACGCTTCCGTTGAGCCATTCGACCTGACGCTGCCCGGCACGCCGCGCCGTCTCGGCCGCCTGCATCCGCTCACGCAGACGATCGAGGAGTTGAAAGAAATCCTCGGGCGGCTGGGGTTCACCGTGGCCGATGGCCCGGAGATCGAGGACGAGTGGCATAACTTCGAGGCCCTCAACATTCCGGCCTCTCACCCGGCCCGCGATCCGCTGGAAAACTTCTACCTCTCGACCGCCGAACGCGGCGCCGGCGGCCCGCTGCTGTTGCGCAGCCAGACGAGCACCGTGCAAATCCGCGTCATGGAAGCGACAAAGCCGCCGGTACAAATCATTTCGCTCGGCCGCGTCTATCGTCCCGACACGGCCGACGACACCCATTACCCGATGTTCCATCAGATCGAAGGGCTGCTCGTCGATCGGCACGTGACGATGGCCGATCTGAAGAGCACGTTGCGGCTCTTCGCCGCGGCCTACTTCGGCGGCGACGTCCACATCCGCTTCCGCCCGTCGTTCTTCCCGTTCACGGAGCCGAGCGTGGAAGTCGACATGAGCTGGCACGATCGCTGGATCGAAATGGGAGGCGCCGGCATGGTCGACCCCCACGTCCTGCAAGCGGTCGGCTACGACCCCGAAGAATATACCGGCTTCGCCTTCGGCCTCGGCGTAGAACGCATCTGCGCCCGCCGCCACCAGGTGACGGACATCCGGGAATTCTACAAAAACGACGTCCGCTTCTTGCGGCAGTTCTGAGGAGAAGTATGAACGATGAATGATGAGCGATGAACGGCTGAGCGATAGCGACTGCCCTTCTCGCGTTCTTACCTCCTCACATTCTCACCTACTTCCCCCGTTCATCCTTCCTCGTTCCTCCCCCCATGCTCGTCTCCTGGTCCTGGCTCGCCGATTACGTCCCTCTCGCCATGTCCGCCGATGAATTGGCGCGGCGGTTGATGATGGCCGGCCTGAACCACGAAAGCACCGCGCAGGTCGGCGACGACGTGGCGATCGACCTCGAAGTCACCAGCAACCGCCCCGACTGCCTGGGACACCTCGGCATCGCCCGTGAGATCGGCGTTCTCTTCGAGCGGCCGGTGAAGTTTCCGCTGCCGGCGCTTACCGAAAGCGCCACACTGGTCGGCTCGCTGGCCAAGGTGCGGATCGAGTGTCTTGACCTTTGCCCGCGATACACGGCGCGCGTGATCCGCGGCGTGAAGATCAAGCCGAGCCCCGCCTGGATGGTCAACCGCCTGGCGACGATCGGTGTGGCGGCGATCAACAACGTCGTCGACATCACGAACTACGTCCTCTTCGAGTGCGGCCAGCCGTTGCACGCCTTCGATCTGAAACGCCTGCGCGGCAGCCAGATCATCGTCCGCCGCGCCAAGGCGGGCGAAAAATTCCTGGCCATCAACCACAAGACCTACGACCTCACCGGCGAGATGTGCGTCATCGCCGACGCCGAACACGCCGTGGCGCTTGGCGGCGTGATGGGAGGCGCCGACTCCGAAGTCTCCCCGTCCACGACCGACCTGCTCATCGAATCGGCCGAGTTCACCCCCGGCTCGATCCGCAACACCGCCCGGGCGCTCAACCTCCGCAGCGATTCGTCCTACCGCTTCGAGCGCGGCGTCGATCCCGAAGGCATCGACTGGGCCAGCCGCCGCGCCTGTGAGTTGATGCTCGACCTGGCCGGTGGCGAACTCGCCTCGGGCGTGATCGACGTCGGCCCGCCGCGTAAATCGCGCGAGCCGATCGTGCTGCGGCTAAGCCAGTTAAAGCGCATCCTCGGCATCGAGGTCAGTTCCGAAATCGCGGCCCGCATCCTGACCGCTCTCGGCTGCGACGAACAACGCGCGGACGAACAGCGCGTGAGCGTGATTCCGCCCTCGTGGCGGCGCGACCTGACGCGCGAGATCGACCTCATCGAGGAAGTCGCCCGCATCCACGGCTACGACAAGATCCCCGAGGACGTCAGTGTCCCGATGGCCCGGTCGGCCCGAAGCGACGAGGACCGCGTGCTCTCCCGCGTGCGCCACGCGCTCACCGCCGCCGGCTTCGATGAGGCCTACACGCTCAGCGCCGTGGAGCCGTCGGTCTCGAACGCCTACAGCCCGTGGACCGACGCCGCGGCGCTCGTCTCGCAGATGCCGATCTTGCGTGGCGCAAACCAACTCCGCCGGAGCCTGGTCCCCAGCCTGCTCAGCGCGCGGCGCACGAACGAGAGCCTCGCCAACCCGGTCGTGGAGCTGTTCGAAGTCGCCAAGGTCTACCTCCCGCGTGCCGGACAACTGCCGAGCGAGGAGCGCATGATCGCCCTCACCTCCGGCGGCGGCTATCACGAGCTTAAAGGCGTCATCGAATCGCTCCTCGGCGAACTCAATCACCGCGTACAGCTCGAAGCCGCGCCGGCCGAACACACGCTCTTCGCCAAAGGGCGCTACGCGAAACTCTCCTGCAACGGCGAGACGCTCGGCTACCTCGGCGAGGTCAGCGCCGCGGGCCTCAAGCAATTCGACCTGCGCGGTTCGGCGAGCGCCGCGGAACTGAAACTGTCGACGCTCGTACAACTTGCCGACTTGATCCCCAAGTACGTCAAGCAGCCGGCCCACCCGGCGATCGACCGCGACCTGAACCTCGTGGTCGACGAAAAAATCCGCTGGACTGACTTGGAATCCACGGTCCGCAACGCCGGCGGTTCGCTGTTGGAAGCCATCGCCTACCGCGACACCTACCGCGACGAAAAACGCCTCGGCCCCGGCAAAAAAAGCCTCCTCCTGGCCATCACGCTCCGCGCCCCGGAAGCCACGCTCACGAGCCAGGAAGCCGACGCGGTCACGGAACGCATCATCGCCGCCTGCGGAGAAAAACTCGGCGCGGCCCTGCGAGCGTAGGTTATTTAATGACAGCCGCAGCTTGATTTGTGGAGCCGGAAGCGTTAGCGCCCGGAGTTACGGCCGCTTTCGCGGCTGAACCGCGTAACTCTTCCTGCGGATCCACTTAAGGCCCGCGCAAGTTCTTAATCGTCTGACTGACCAGCTCGGCGAACGCCCGACAATTCTCTTTCTCGGGACCCGCCTCGATCATATCGAGGACTTTGACGCCTTGTGTGTTGAGAAAATGATACGCCTGCAATTTGCGACGACTCAGCCACACCCCTTGCACGAAGTTGGTTAAGGAGAGCGTTAATGTCACCGTCATAATCATCATCGATAGCAACTTCAGATTGCTTGAAGCGAGTTGAGCAATAATCGTAAGGCCGATCCCTACGATGAACAGAAAACCCGCGGTCAGGAGTTTCGCGGCGCCTTGGCTTTGTATCTGCGTTCCGATGTCCGGCGCCAACTGCCCCAACGGAATGTGATGAACGAACTTTCCTTGCCGGTTCTGCCCCTGAATGCTGACCTTATCTGCAAAAAGCTCGAATGAGCGCTTGCAGAATGAGCTTTCCTCCCGATACGTCCCAATAGGCCGCAAGTTCTCACCGCTCATTGCTCAACCTACTCCCCGTTCGTTGCCGAACTGGACACCTCCAACCACAAATCCGCCGCTTCGCGGATGTTCGCCAAGGCCTCCTCCAGCGTCTCGCCTTCAGAATGACACCCCGGCAAGGCCGGCACGCTGACGGAATACCCGCCCGCCGGCTCGGTTCTTACCAGCACTTTGAGTTTCACAAGGTCGCTCCCGAAACGGCATTCCCCAAGAATCCTACGTTGTCACAACCGCCAGCGCAATTCAAGCACCGCCGTCAGCAGTGTCCAAATCTGAACCGCCTAACTCCGTTGCCCGAAAAGCTCATTGAAGGGCGGGGATAATGTAGGCGACGACGAGAACGACATAGACAACGATCACCGCCACAACGGCGAGGCGCTGGGCAAAGAACAGCGTGCGATCCGAAATCAACTTCCGGCGGAAAGTTGCTCCCTCACCCAGCGGCGACCTGTACGGATTCTCATCCATCCCACGATCATAACCAACGAACCCGGTCCCCACAAAACAGAGCGAGCCGCAGCGCTTAAGAGCGCCGCGGCTCGCAGTTGCCCATCTCAGATGTCAATCGCCCCAAGAAAACGGCTCCCAGCCGTTCATCATTCATCATTCATACTTCCGACTTCCAACTTCCCTCGCCGGTTACTGGCCGCGCGGGACCTCACGGTTGACTGCGAAACACTTCCTCCGAGTACGACCGCTCCACGATTCTGCCCATTTCGTCCAGCGTGCGGCGTTGGCCGACCGAGTGCCAGGCGCCGACGTCCTTCAGCTCCGGCATCATCTCGACCAGCATCTCGCTCAGGTTTTCCGCCATTCGCTTGACGCTGGGATCCTTCACCTTTTCCAGGATCGCGCCGACGGTCTTCATCACCCGCACCAACCGCGCCCGGTCTTGCACAGGGCTGGAGAGCGGGGCCTCGGAGTCGATCAACAACTCCGCGAGCGGCACTTCGAGGACCTGCTGCCACTCATAGAGGCGGCTGATCGGCAGGTCGGTGGTTTCTTCCTCCTCGCGCCGCAACGTGCGGACGTCGGTTTGCAGGCGGCGTGCCACCTTGCGGAGCGAAACGCCTTGCTGCTTGCGCACCGTCCCCAGACGTTGCCAAGCCCGCGGCACCCGATGTACGGTGACCTGCGGTTCATCGTCGTGGTCGTCGTAACAACCTGCGTCGTAATCCGGCATGCTCATGATGGTCTGCCCTTCTTAGTCCGCTGCCCTGTGGCGGAGTCGTCGCCGAATGAAAAGAGAATCTTGGCGAAACGTGGACGTAGAGTGGGCGCACTCACATCCGAGTTCACGAAGTCCGTGCATGCCCCCAGAAAGCATGGGTTGCAGCTCGGCAAGATCGCGAAACACCGCTTCGCAAGCGCCATTACCCTGAATGACCACCGGGCGTGCGACGGCAACGTGCGCTCGAACCAAAAAGTGCTGCCGTTCGCGTACCAGGCATCCGCGCTTGCAGTGTCCGTAGAGACGCCCCCGCCTCAGACGGACACCTACCAAAACCAGACTCTTCAGACTCCTCCAGCCGATTTACCCCGGCACGTAGTAAAGCAACGTGACCGGCGTTCATCGGAACATTGCGTCGACTTCTTGCCCAAGCCAACGCAGCGGCGGAAAAAGCTGGACCGCTTTTCCATTTCGCATGAGCCGGACCGCATATCCAGCAGTCCTCCCCACGACGATTTCATCCTAAGCACAGCAAATGTTCCGGGCAAGGGCCGGGCGAGTTTTTCCCTTGCATCTAGGCACAAAACGAATCATCGGAGTCTGATGCGTCCAAGACTCTTCGCATCTTTGGTCGCGCCGCGATCAACGACTCGCTAGCAACCGGTCGCGAATAGTCCAAGACATGTGGGAGGCGTCTCCGACGCCGATGGAGTTGACGATTTTCGGCGAATGACGACGAACCTGGCTGCAACCCACGTTGCGTTCGGCGTCGGAGACGCCTCCCACACCCGGTTGCCCGCCCTGACCCGATCGTGCCGGATGGTTGACCCCGCCGGCGCTTCCACTTACGGTGAGCTATGCTTCCCCGATAGGCCCCTTCTGAAACGCGGCCGCGAGGCCGAGAAAACCGTCGATTTCCGTGCAAACGGAGGTCGCGAAAGCAGGCGATTGCGGTCGCTTCCTTCGTGGCAACTCGACGGCGCCGGAGGTTTACTGGATGTTTCGCGTCAAACGCAAGCAGTTGTTTGTCGACCCCAAGGTGCAAGGCGCCTTGCTCGCCCGGGTCATCGCGTATTGGGCGTTTTATATTTTCGCGATCGGCGTGCTGACGCTCGGCTGGCGCGTGCTTTCGCAGCCCCCGGCCCCGTTCCTGGTACACCTGCGCGAGCTCTGGTACGAATCGGTCCCGGTGCTGGTCGCCTCTTGCATCCTGCTGCCGTTCCTGGCGACCGACCTGGTGCGGTTCAGCAATCGCTTCTGCGGCCCGTTGGTGCGCATTCGCGACGGTCTCCGCAAACTCGCCCATGGCGAAGAAGCCCGCCCCGTCGAGCTCCGCGCCGGCGACTTCTGGCAAGATCTCTCCGATGAATTCAACGCCGTCGCCGTCAAGCAACGCTGCCTCGAAAACGAACTGCAGCGCGACGAAGAACAACGCCGCGCCGGCGAAGCCTGGGTCACCGGCGCGAAGTAGTCGGTGGCGACGCGATCCCTCGCCGGGTCGCCGCGCAACGCCACTGCGTGTACGCTGGAACTAAATGTTCCACTACGACCAGGCGCTGAAACTCACCAAGGCCGATCTCGCCGTCGACGCCCGACGCCGCCAGCCGCGGGGCTTCATCTCCCACGCCCACGCCGATCACATGGCGCGGCATCAACTGGCGCTCTGTACCCCGGAAACCGCCGCGCTCTATCGGCTCCGGCTCAAGGGCGAGGCCATCCGCGAGATGCCGTATCGTCAGAGCATCGAGTTCGGCAGCCTGAAGTTGACGACCTATCCGGCCGGCCATTGTCTGGGATCGGCGATGCTGCTGGCCGAAGACGGCGATCAATCGCTCCTCTACACCGGCGACTTCAAGCTGGGCGAAGCCGCCACGTGCGAAGTCGCCGAACTCCCCCGCGCCGACATCCTGGTGATGGAAACCACCTACGGCGTGCCGCGCTACAAAATGCCCCCGCGCGCCGCAGTGCTCGACCAACTCGAGCGACTCATCCGTAGCGCGTTGGCGGCAGGCAAGTCGGCCGTCATTTACGCCTATGCACTGGGCAAGTCGCAGGAGATCACGCGGCTCCTCACCGCCCGCGGTCTGCCGGTCCGCCAGCACCCGGCCATCGCCGAAGTCAGCCGCGTTTACGAGCAGTTGGGCGTCGATTTAGGCCCCTATCGGGTGCTCGACCACGATAACTTTCGCGAGCCGGCCGTGATGATCGTCCCTCCGCGCGGCGGACGAACCGGACCATCGTTCGAGTTTACCTCGCCGGTCCGTTTTGCCGTCACCGGCTGGTCCGTCGACTCCTCCACGCGCTACCGTTGGGGCGTCGACCACGCGCTCCCCATCTCCGACCATGCCGACTATGACGAATTATTCGCCGCAGTGGAACGCGTCCAACCCCGCGTCATCTACTGCACCCACGGCCCCGAAAGCTTCGTCGACCGCCTTAGAGAAGCCGGCCACGAAGCGTTACCACTAGGCAGAGCTTGGCAGCGGAGGTTGTTTTAGGGGGAGGAGAAAAGGAGAAAAGGAGAAAAGAAGGGGGGAGAGTGTTCAGTTTTCGGTGTTCAGTTGGCCTCCTGGCTCCTTCTTCCGAATCTCGCGAACTCACCCGCTATAGCGGCTGTGCGGCGCGTTGGCTGCGGGCGACCCGCGGCGGGGGCGGATTTGCGTGATTCGTTGAATCCGTGGCGGACGATCGAAAGTAGGGCCGCGATGCGCTTGGCGCGTGATGCGGCTGCGCCCAAGTACGGACAGGGCGAGTTTCGCAGATGAACGACGGAGCGGCTTCGGTGATGGCGCACGGCGGCGAGTATGACGGTCGGCACGCGGTCGCGCAACGGCGGCGAAAACTGCTGAGCTGGCTGAGCCCTTCGGCGGCGCTGACGCTCGCGTGCGCCGCCTATGCCGGCCCGCCAACGGCGGTACCGAGCGGCTACGTGACCGCCGAAACGTTGCGTTCATCCCCGCCGCAAGTCCTGCAGCCGGCACCGACTGCGAACGAGCAACCTGCGTACGGCCCGGACTTAGCCGCTCCGCTCGAAGATCCGCCCGGGCTCGAACCAGACGAACCGCGCGGCGTCGCCAGTATGTCGGCGTTTGACGCGCCGCACACCGCGGAGATGGAGCTCGTCGCCCAAGAGGCCGACGCCCACACCCGGCGCGGATTCGAGCTGGCCGGACGCCGCGCTTACTTCTCGGCCCGCGAAGAGTTCATCCAGGCGCTGCGAGCGCTCTCGCAAGCGATGGACGTTCAACATGGCACCAACGCGCATAGCGCGGCGCTCGCCGCCGGGATGCGGGCGCTCGAAGAAGCGAAAGACTTCGTCCCGCGCGGGGCCGGGCTGGAAGCGAATCTCAACGTGCCGATGATCGTCAGCGCGCACCAGACGCCGGTCTACCGCTCGGAATCGCTCGACGGCGTGACGGCGCTTGTCGCACGGCAACGTTATTACACGTACGCTCGCGAACAACTCGGCGTCTGCGCGGGGCGCGAAGTCGCCGGCTCGATGGCGCTCCACGCCCTCGGAAAATTGAACGCAGAACTATCCACCGAAAAGCGCGAGCAGCTCGGCGGCTCCGACGCTGAGGCGATGGTTTACTTTCAAGCCGCGCTGTTGGCCGCCCCGCAAAATCACCTCGCAGCGAATGACTTGGGCGCCATGCTGGCCCGCAAGGGAAGTTGGGCCGACGCCCGGGAATGGTTCCTCCGCAGCCTGGCAGCGCACGAAACCGCCGCGGCCTGGACCAATCTCGCCAAGACGCACGAACGGCTCGGCGAAAAAGATCTCGCGGCGCTTGCGGCGCGCGAAGCTCAGCTTGCCCTGAAAGCCGAGTCCCCCGGCGCCCGCACGTCCACCCCATCGACGGCAGTGAAAGTGGAATGGGTTGCGCCGCAATCGATGACCGCCGCGGCAGGCGAGCAGTACCTCAATAACAACCGCCCTGCGGAAACCCGGCCGCA
>CAZUBB010000135.1:0-12993 GCA_964618485.1 uncultured Pirellulales bacterium | reverse complement strand
GCGATCCCGGAATCGAAGATCGGCGAACTGGCCGCGAACTTTGATATTATCCTGGGGTACACGCCGGAGGCGTAGGCACGCGGCCGGCGCCTTGCAACTTCCTATGCCGCGATGGGGCGGGAGTCGTCGGCTTCGTTATTGGGCAGCTCGCGGAATTGGATTTCGTAGAGGCGGCCGTAGAGTTCGCAGCGGCGGAGGAGTTGTTCGTGCGTGCCGCTGTCGAGGATCCGGCCGGCGTCCATGACGACGATCCGGTCGGCCAGGGCTAGCGTGCTCATGCGGTGCGTGATGATGATCGTGGTGCGATTCTGCGTGAATTCTTCCAGCACCTGGTGAATGACGTGCTCGCTTTCCAGGTCGACCTGGCTGGTGGCCTCGTCGAGGATCAGGATCGCCGGGTCGCGAAGAATCGCCCGGGCGAGCGCGATGCGTTGCCTTTGGCCGCCTGAGAGTTGGCTGCCGCGTGCGCCGACTTCGGTCTGGTAGCCGTTGGCGAGCCGTTCCTCGATGAAGCGATGGCAGTGCGCGCGTTCGGCCGCCGCGTAGACCTGCGCATCGGTCGCTTGCGGCGAGCCGTAGCGAATGTTGTTAAACACGGTGTCGTCGAAGAGCGTCGGCTCTTGTGTCACGAGGCCGATCTGCTGGCGCAGCTCGCGCCGGCGGACCGCGCGCAGGTCGATGCCGTCCAGGAGCACGGCGCCTTGCGTGGGGTCGTAGAAGCGGGGGACCAAATTGGCCAAGGTCGACTTGCCGCAACCGTTCGGGCCGACGATGGCGATGCGCTCGCCGAATTGGACTTCGAGTTGAATATCGGCCAGCACTTGCTTGTCGGGGCGGTACGAGAAATTCACGTGGTTGAACACGAGCGACCGCGTATGGCGCGGCAGACGTTGCGGTTTGGAGGCGTCGACGATCGCCGGCGGGCGATCCATTTGCTGATAGATGCGATCGGCCGCGGCCGAGGCGCGTTGCATGCGGCTGAAGATCTCGGAGAGCTTGCGGGCCGGGTCGCTGACGCCCGCTAGCAGCCCGTAAAAGAGCGCGAGCCGCGTGAAGCTGAGCGGCTCGTTGCTCATTTTGATGCCCAGCAGCGTGGTTTGCCGGTTGATGACGAGATACGCCCCGGCCAGTAGCGCCATGCAGATGATGGTGACGCCGATCATCTCCGTTAGCGGGTGCGTGAGCGAGTCGTACCGGGCAATCCGGGCGGCTTTGCGGTAGTAGTTTTTGCAGCCGGCGTGGAACCGGCGCCGTTCGTAGCGTTCCATGGTGAACGCCTTGACGACCTTGATGCCGTCGAACGATTCGGTCAGCAGGTTGTAGATTTGCGACATCTCTTCCATGGCGCGGCGATTGGCGCGCTTGAGCGCCTTCGCCAGTTTGCTGACGAGCACCGCGCAGAGCGGCGCGATGATGAGCGAAAATACTAAGAGCCGCCAGCAGATGATGCCCGCTCCGATCAGACAGACGATCATCTTGAGCGGCTCGCGGACCGCCTTGCCGAAGAGGTTTTCCAGGCCGTTGGAAAGGCTCTCCATGTCGTACGTGAAGCGACTCATCAGGTCGCTGGAACCGTCTTCGGAAAACTGCGCCAGGTCCATGCGCAGGCAGTGGCGGTAGAAATCTTTGCGGAGATTGAAAATCGCCAGTTGCGCCAGTCGATTCACCAGGATCGCATGGAGCGCCAGAAAAATGCTCTTGATCGTAGTGCCGATCATTAGCAGTACGACGACGAACACCAACGTCTGAAAGGCGTCGTTCGGCAGCCACCGCCGCATGGGCGGCTCGATTCGCCGGTAGAATTCAAGCGACGCCTCGTTGACGCTATTTTCCGCGGCGATTTGATCGATCCGTGCGAGGCGTTCGAACTGCTGTTCTTCGGTTTCGCCCGGAGGAGCGACCGCGAGTTGCGCCTGTTCCGTGGCATTGCGCTGGGCCTTTGCTTCGTGCTCGGCGATTTCGTCGTGAACCCAGTCGTGGAGGGTCTTCTTCTCGAACGCCACTTGGACGAACGGGGCCACGGCGCCGATGTTGCCGCCCCAGAGTACGCCGACCATCAGAGCACAAAAGACCGATGCGGCGAACGTCCAGCGATATCGCAAGGCGAGGCGAATCGCTCGCAGAAAGTTATCCATCGTACTGTGGCCGTCCATGGCGGATGGGCCGACGTCACTGCCGCGCCCCGAGCGGATGGGTTTGTAACAAAACGTTCGGGGGGCACCAAGAGCGAAAACGTGGGCTTCATTCCCAAGCCGCCCATAGCGCCGAGACCTCGCAAACGCAGATCGCCCATTCCATCCAGGGTGACGTCGCCTCGTTCACGGCAGATCGCGAGCCGTAGAACGGCTCAGCCGGTCGGCCCAGTAGATGGGCTCCGGCAATCGGCGGCCGAGGAGCAAGTCGCGCACGATTTGCACCGCTGCTTTAACGGTCATTCCGTAACCGGGGCTGACGTACAGCGGTCGGCGGCGTTGCGGCCAGGGCGGAATCGCCGCGCCGAGTAGTTCGTCGCCGCTGTAAATCGGTTGCCAGCCTTCGTGGTTTTCCTCCGCGACGCGTCCATGGAGCAATTTCTTGGTCACGCCGATCGTGGGCTGGCGCGTAAGGAGCCCCCAGGTGCGGGCGATGCCCATTCGTCGCGGATGCAGCAGACCGGCGCCGTCGATCATCCAAAGTTCCGGGGCAACGCCTTCCCGTTGGAAGGCGCCGTACAGCGTGAGGAACGCCGGCAACTCGCGGAATGCTAGATAGCCCGGGATGTAGGGCATCGTGACCGTGGTTTTTGCTGAGTGCGAGCCAACCAGCGCTCCGCCGTCATCGACGAGCGCGCACGTGGCGACCGCCTCGCATTCGCTGGCGTAAGAGACATCGAGTCCGGCGATCAGGCGCGGATGGAGTTTCGCGGCCAGCGGTTCTCGCTGGTTTGCCAGCTGGGACTGCCAGGTCCGCAATGCCTCCAGCGGCCGCGTCGAATGGAAGTCGTGAAACTCATAGCGAAGTAACGCGATCCCGTCGTGGGAGTCAAATTCAATGCCCTCGGCGACCAGCCGCTGCCGCTTAGCGTCGAGATCGCCGCCGGGGTAGCCTCCCAGCACGCCGCCGGCGCGCAGAACGCGGTGGCAGGGGCAATCCGGCAAATGATCGTGGTGGAGCAGGAAGTGCCCTATCCAGCGGCTGGCGGCGACGTCGCCCAGCGCTTTGGCGAGGGCGCCGCAGGTCGTGACCTTGCCGCGCGGCACCTGTGCAAGAAGGGCGACCAGTTCGGCCTCGAGGTCCGGAATCGGCGGCAGGGTTTCCAGCACGCGCGTGGAACCTCCAAGCGGTCAGGCTTGCGAATTGCTGGAAGATCGATTCGCCACGCCGATCAGCAAGGCGATCCAGCCAACCAGAAAGGCCGTGCCGCCGATCGGGACGATTGCTCCCAGCCAACGCTGTTGCATCAAGACCAGAGCATAAAGGCAGCCGGAGAAAATGATGACGCCGAACAGAAAACTTCCCGCGGCTACTTTGAGCGACTTGGCGGCGCGGCGCTCCAGCAGTACGCCGATGAGTAGCAGGCCCAACGCGTGGTACATCTGGTAGCGCGCGCCGGTTTCAAAGTTGTTCACCGCGCGGGCGAAGTCTGCTGGCGAAGACTCGGCCGAGAGCCCGTGATGCTGCTTGAGGAGATCAGGGAGCAGGTGCGCGCCGAAAGTTCCCGCGGCGACGGCGAGTCCTGCCAGGATCGCTCCGGCGATCAAACAACTTCGCGCATTCATCGAGAGATTTCCGGGGTGTAACGGCTCGCCACATCATTGTAATGCGCGATCAGCGCCGCGGCAGACGTCGCGGCGCTGAAGGCCGCTTCGGCGCGCTGCCTCGCGCGATGGCCTAATGCTGGGCGCAGGTCGGCGTCGTGGAGGAGTCGCGCCATCGCGGCCGCCAGTTCGTCGGGACGATCGGGGGGCACGAGCAACGCGGCCTCGGCGGCCGGCGGAAAAATCTCCTCGGTGCCGCCGACTTGAGTGGCGACGATCGCGCATCCCGAAGCGGCGGCTTCCAGCAAGACCCGGCCGAGCGGTTCCTGCCGCGCGGGGTGAACGAGCAAGGTCAATTCCGGCAGGAGGTTTACAACGTCATCACGAGTGCCGAGGAAATGTCCGTGCCCTGCGAGGCACGGCGTGGAGAATCGTGCGCGAAGATCGGCTTCGAGCTGACGCGTTTCCGCTTTTTCGGAATGTCGGTCGCCGACGACGAGGTACTGCAGGTCAGGAAACTCAGGCGCGAGTCGCTCCGCGGCGGCGGCGAAGATGTCGAGCCCCTTGCGGAGACTGATTTGGCCGATGCAGCCGATCAACCGCGCCGATCTTGGCAGTTCGAGTTCCGCATGCAGCCAGCCGGTGGCCGGTCGCGGAGCGAATAAGTGCAGGTCGACGCCGTTATGAAGTACGTACGTTCGGGCCGCGTCGACGCCTTGCGCAAGGTGCGCCGTGCGCGTGGCTTCGGAAACCGCGAGCAGGCGCGCGTGGCGATTCAGGTTGGCCACGGCCGGACGGCTGAGGGAGACGATGTCGCGCAGGTGACCGATGCTCGGCAGCCCCAGTTGCTCGATGACTGGCCCGGACAGTCGCGCTGTGGAGATACTGTTCGCGTGCATAAGTTGCGGCGCGAGGCGGCGCATGAGTTCGGCGAGTTCGGCACACAACGGTTCGCGCGGTCGCGGTGCGCCGTGCGCGTCGCGCATCTCGAACGGGAGGGTTTCGACGCCGGCGTCGCGGAGCGACATAGAAAGCGCCCCTTCCGCAGGGCAAAGGACGATCGGTGTCCAATCGGCCGCCGGCAGGAAAGAAAGCGATGCCAGCAGCGAACGCTCGCCGCCGTTCATCGTCGAGAATTCGCAGAGGACCGCCACGCGCCGGGTCATGGCACGCGCCGCGCGATCGGTTTGCGTCGTGGCGAGTCGTCGATGGCCGCGGGCCGCCGCGCTACGATGACCGCCAGGAGCAGGCCGGTTACCAGGCCAATCGCGAGCACGACGTAGAACGTATGGGGAGCGGGCGTGCCTTCCAGACCGTGGACGAGGTTCATCCCCAGAATGGAACTGAGCGTGGCGATCGGAAAGAAGAGCGCGGCCAGTAGATTCAGCCGATGCGTCGCGACCGCCATCTCGTAGCTGCGCTCGGACTCCAGCTCCTGGTGATAGGCGACCTGAAAGTCGAGCGCCGCTTGAGCGTCTTGTTGCGCCAACTCCGCGGCGCGTTCCAATTCTCCGGCGCGATCGCGGAGCGCGATCAGCTCGCGGTCATCCGGGCAAAGCTCGCGCGCCTGTTGCAACGCTGCGTGCAAGTTGCGCGACGTGCGCGCGAGCGGCGTGAGTTCCCTCAGGATGTGATAGAGTTCGGTCGACTGCGTGGCGTCCTGAAGGGCGTCTTCCCATTTGTCGATGCGGCTGGCGAATTCATCGAGATGCGCCTTAAGCGCTTGGAGTCCCGAGCCGGAGAAGGTCGATTTCCAGGCGCCGGCCGGGTCGCGCCAGAAAAATCGCCCGACGCGTTCCGGGACGTCTGCCGTCGGCGGCTGGTGCAGAACCAGGAGGAGATGGCCTTCGGCCTCCATGGCCCGTTGCCGGCCGGCGGAATCGCCGAGGCGTTCACGGATGCCCTGCGGGACCGTCCAGGCGGTGGGCAGAATCGATTTCATGCGATGGGAGTCCGCGCGAAGTCTATTGGGTGGGACTATTCAGAATATAGCTTTCGCGGCGATGGCGGACGCGTCTTGCTTTGGCGGTGCGGGGATCGAGTGATTCTCTGAAGGTGATTCGTTACGCCGTTGGCTGGCTTGTGAGGGTGGCGCTAGGGCTTTGGTTGGACTTTGTTGATTCGTTGATCCCTGGGAAGGCCGCACTGGGTTTATTGAGCGTAGAGAGTCCGTGGTGGCCATCCCTGGGCTTGGTGGGGGGAGCGTGCATGGAAATGGCACACGTTCAATGAAAAAACCCCCTGGTCCCGTCGGGGTGGCCAGGGGGCTCGTGAGTTAGAGATCTGTTGTGAGTTTGAAACACGAAAAGAGTACGGAATTGGAAATGACACACTCAAGCGGTGGACAATCGGAGGAGCGCGGAGCGATCGATCGCGACGGCCGTCTTGCGTGTTAGCGCAGCCAACTACCGTCGATCCTATTCAGGCTGCGCCGTCAGGCGATGGCCTGCTTCATGAAGGGCCGCTACCGCGGACCTAGGCTCCGCCTCCTCCGAAAAACTGTCCGGCGGACTCTGCACGGCAGCCCTCCTTTCCGAACTACAGGATGCGGGGAGAAGCAACTCTCAACACCATCTATCGATATCCTAACAATGCCCTGCTCGTCAATCAGATTTTCCCGCATCGGCGTGGAATTTTTTCGGAATCCCCCCAGGTGGTTCAGGTCGTGCGCTCTGGGCAAGAACGACCGGTTTGCCGGGCCCATTATCGATCGCGCACCTCGCCGGTGCGCGATTTTGCTTGTGCAATTGCCGCTTCCACGCGGGCGGCGTCGAGCGGCCCTGTTGCGCCGCTTCCCGGCGGATACAGCGACTGCCGATAAGCCCGGTACGTTTCCATGCGCATTTGCGAGAGCACATGATGGCCGCGGCGGCGTTCGCGCTCCGCGCGCAAGGCGGCGAGGTCGATCGGCCCCACGACGATCCGCTCGCCACCGCCGGATTCCGCTTGCGCGAGGAGGCGGCCGTCGAAGTCGACGATCATGCTGCCGCCGGGCCAACTGAACGGCGGATAATTGGAAAGCGCCGCGCCTTGGTTCGCCGCCACGACATAGGCCATGTTTTCCAGGGCGCGGACGCGGTTCACGAGCGTCCACCAGTCGAGCGGGGCCGCGGTGCCCCAGGGGTCCATGTAGGCGGAGACGCGAATCAACACTTCCGCGCCGGCCAGCGCCAACTGCCGGATCGCTTCGGGGAATAGCCAGTCATAACAAATCGCCGCACCGAGTTTTCCGAGTTCGGTGTCGATCACCGGATAGATCGGCGCGTCGTAACCGGGTAAGTCATGCGGGCTCGTGTGCATCTCCCAAGGGATCCAGGTGTGCACCTTGCGATACTTTGCGAGCAGGCCCGAGGGACCGATCAAGCAGGTCGTGTTGAAGACATGGCCCGGCCACTGCGGGTCGCGTTCTAAGAACGTGCCGGTTTGAATGTGGATGCCGAGCTCCTTGGCGCGCCTCGCATAGAGATCCGTTTGTTCGTTGGGCAATTCGACCGCGAGCCGATCGTATAACTCCGCCGCGGTCGCATAGATCGGCGCCGCGTGCGCGAATTCCGGGAAGACGACGAGACGCACCGGGAAGAAAGGTTCGTAGCCTTGCACGGCGCGATCGATGAGCGCGAGCAGGTATTGCACGCGGCCGGGGATCTCGTCGCGCGAGGCGGGGTTTGGCAGATCGAGTTGAATCGCGGCGGCGTAGTAACGCTCACAGTTCGACATGATGGGACGCTGACGGCAGGGAAAGCGTGCGGACGAGAAGTGTTCGGCGGTTTGAGTGTCAGCGGGGCGGTACTCCGTGCGCTTACGCTTCCGGCTCGCCGGCTTTGCCGAGGCTGGCGAGGAACTCGCTCATTTCGCCGGCGGCGTGCGAGTTTCCTTGCGCGCGGGCATGTTCGATGCCGTCGCGCAGCGCTGTGCGGGCGTCAGCGATGCGGCTTAGGCGTGTGAGCTGTTGCGCCGCCATGAAGAAGGCCGGCACGTAGGGCGCTTCCGGTTTCATCAGCCGGCCCAACTCGGCGAGACTCGCGTCGTGGTCACCTTCTTTTTCGAGTTCTAGCGCCAGGCCGTAGCGCAAGAACGCGTCGTCAGGGCTATCGACGAGCATCGCTTCGATCTTCGCGCGGCGTGACATGGGGGGCTCGTGGATGGAGGGGAATCTTTGCTGGATGGCACCCAGTATAACGCAGAACGGCGTGGAAGTTCACTCTAGCCCGTAGCGCCAGCGAGGGAGAGTTGACGTCGATGCATGTTCGATGTGTTATTTGAAACCGGCGTCCTCTCTCCCTCGCTGGCGCGTCGGGCTCGTGTGGCGGGTAGTCGCGGAAGGATGAAAACGACACGGCCCCCGAGAGACTCGGGGGCCGTGGTGCATCGTGTCATTTCGCGAGATGATCGCCGCGGGCGTGTTACCCGCCGAATTCAGGGCGGCGGCGGCCGAGTTGGCTTTGCAGGCGTTGCACGATCGAGCTGTGCATCTGGCTGACGCGGCTTTCGGAGAGGTCGAGCGTGGCGCCGATCTCTTTCATCGTCAACTCTTCATAGTAGTAGAGGATGATGATCAGCCGTTCGTTGCGATTGAGCCCCTTGGTGACCAGCCGCATCAGGTCGTTCTTCTGCACGCGGCGCGTGGGGTCTTCGCCTTTCTTGTCTTCGAGAATGTCGATCTCGCGGACATCCTTGTAGCTATCGGTCTCGTACCACTTCTTGTTCAGGCTGATCAGATTGACCGCGTTGGCGTCGAGGACCATCTTCTCCAACTCGGGGACGGAGATGGCCATGTGTTCGGCCAGTTCGGCGTGCGTTGGCTGGCGGCCGAACTTGGTCTCCATCGTCTTGACCGCTTCGTTGAGCTTGCTGGCCTTGGAGCGGACCAGCCGCGGCACCCAGTCCATGGTGCGCAGCTCATCGAGCATGGCGCCGCGGATGCGCGGCACGCAGTAGGTTTCGAACTTGACGCCGCGCGTCAGGTCGAAGGCGTCGATGGCAGGCCGAAGATGCCTGCCGAGACGAGGTCGTCCAGCTCGACGCCTTCCGGCAGCCGCGCCCAGATGCGCTCGCCGTTGTACTTGACGAGCGGAAGGTACTGCTCGACCAATCGATTGCGCAGATCCTGGTTGTTCGGGTCGAGCTTGTAGGCTTCCCAAAGCTGCGAGACGTCTTCAGGCGCCAGAGTAGTTGCCATGCATTCCTCCGTGACTGCAGGACACGGCCGCGCTGGTACCTTCCTGGAACGCTCGGCGGCCCCTTGGCCGGCCAGGCGTTAGCGCGTCGTGGTGTGTTCGGACCGTTTGTTCTTCGATGACTCTTGAGCCGCGACTTCCTGTTGAACTTGCTCGTACACCGCGTCTTCAATCATCCAACCTGCCATGCCGCCGATCGTCGCGCCGACGAGCGTGAACGCTGCCAACGCGATCAGGCCGTGCAGCAGCGTCGCTTCCACGCCTCCGCCCGCCATGACGCCCCGCAACAGCGTGACAGCCATGGCCAGCGATCCGAGGATCCCGGCGTAGGTTCGAGCCACTGGATACAACCCGCGGAGTTCGTTACCGCTTCTCTAATTGGAAAATCTTGACAGGTCATGGCGTAGTCGGCGGCCCTCATACAATCGGTTGTTTGCTTTATGAACTTGAATCCGGTTGCCAACTCGGCGTCGCTTCTTGCCTAAGCCGCCCGCACTGCGAGGGTGGCGAGCCACTCCTCGGCGAGCCGGCGCATCTGATGGGTCCACGGAGACGATGGATGCGAAAGCACGACCGGTGTCCCGGCCCTCGACGCCGCCAAGGCTTCCGGCGAATCCGGCAGTCGATATTCCTGAAACGTCAGCCCCAAAATGCGGTGGGCAGTGGACTGCAGGCGATCCGTGGCGCGGCGAGTCGTTGGCTCCTCGCTGACGCGATTCCAGACGACGGCGGGCCACCAGCCAGCGGTGCGGGCGTCGCGAAGGACGTCGAAGGCGGCGAGGATAGAGGCTGGCTCCGCGGTGGTGACAAGCAATGTCTGTTGTTGATCGTGCATTTCGACCGAAGCATCGCTGACGCCGCCGTCGACAATCAGCCAGTCGCGGGAGGCTTGCTCGCCACCTGTTGCGGTGGGCCATTCCGCCGGGGATGCGCTCGGCCGCAAGACCGCGCGCCACGATGCTGCGGCACGCAGCATGATTCCGCCAGGTCCGGCTGACAGAGGGGCGTCCAATTGTTCTCGTGCGGCGAGTTCGACGCTCGTCCCGGCAATGCTCAAGGCGACCGCGAGGTTCAACGCCACGGTCGTCGTGCCGACTCCTCCCTTGGCGCCATAGACCACGATCGATCGGCCTGCGCGCGACGTCTCGTCCGCCGCTTCTTGGCGGCCATCGACGAGCAGTCGGAGCTTAACGGCTTGATCGTGGGGCATGGGGGAGGGGAAGTGATGAATGATGAGTGATGAGTGATGAAGTCAGTAGTCAGGAGTTGACGAGGCTTCTCATCACTCCTCACTCATGACTCCCTCCCCTCTGCGTCTCTGCGCCTCGGCGGTTCAAATGCTTTTCGCGTGCGTCGCCTCTTCCGTTTGACCGAGTACGAGTCGGGCCAGGCGGCGGCGGTCGGCGGGTTGGATGTCGTCGGGGACGTTTTGGCCGTCGGTCAGGTAGCTCAGTGGCAACGGGCAGGTGCGCAACAGCGGCCAGAGGTTGCCGAACGTGCTCGCTTCGTCGAGCTTCGTGATCAGAAGCGACGTGGCGCCGACTTCCGTGAAGCGTTCGGCCGTCTTCAAGAGCGTTGAAGAGCTGCAGACGCTGCTCAGCACGAGGTGCACTTCGTCGGCGTTCGACTCGGTGAGAAACGCTCGGAGTTCCTGGATCTGCACTTCGTCGCGCGGGCTCCGTCCGGCGGTGTCGAGCAGGATCAGATCGAGGTCGCTCATCTTGGCGACCGCTTCGCGCATTTCGCGCGGCGTGCTGACGACTTCCATCGGCAGATCGATGATGTCGGCATAGGTGCGGAGCTGTTCTACGGCGGCGATGCGGTAGGTATCGACGGTGATCAGGCCCACGCGGCGCTTGGCCCGCAGGCGAAAGTTGGCGGCGAGCTTGGCGATGGTCGTGGTCTTTCCAACGCCCGTGGGGCCGACCAGTGCCACCAGGCGGCGTTGACCGGGTTGAGTGGCAATCGGGCCGGAAATACGAATCTGCGATTCCAAGACCTGCTGGGCTCGCAACCGGACGCTTTCGAAGGCCGCCTCGCCCGCCTCGGGCGTTTCTTGCTGCACGCGCTCGACGAGGTCGCGGGCTTCGTCTTCCGCGATGTCGGCGTCGAGCAGCTCGGTGTACAGGCGAAAGAAGGCCTCGGGCAGTTCCTGACGTTCGCTGACGCGCGTGCGGCGGGAGAGCGATTCCACCATCTGCTGCAGACCGGTGAGTTGTCCGCGGACTTCTTGGCGGAACTGCTCGCTTTGCTCGGGACCGTATTCAAACGGTACGACCGTTGCGCGCGGCGCTGGGGGCGCTGAACCGTCGGGCGCGCGCCGGCTCGGCACGTTGACTTCGCGCGATGCGGTGACTTCGATTCCCCGCGGCCCGCGCACGAAGCGCAACAGCCCCGCGGCGCCGACTTCGCGCGTATGCACGACGGCGGCGCTAGGACCCAAGTCCTGGCGGACGAGCATCAAAGCCTCTTGCATCGAGGCGGCGCGGTACGTTCGTAGTTCCATATTTAGCTCCGGGGAGGAGAAAAGGAGAAGAGAAGAAAAGGAGAAAAGAAGAGGGGACAAGTCGCTTATGCGCTTTCCTCAACTCCATTTTCCAAACTTCTTTTCTCCTTTGCTCCTCTTCTCCTTTTCTCCTCTTCCACTCACTTCGCTGCTCCATCCGACACCATGCCTAGCGACTCAATCACAGTGTCGCGCGTGATTTCTGCGTAGCTCAAGACGACCAGGTTCGGCAGCGCGGAAGCTGTCAACTGCTTCAAGCCTGCGCGGATTTGCGGGCTTACCAGCACCACCGGGGGCTTGCCCATGCGGGTGAGTTTTTCGGTTTCGCCGGAGATCCTCGCACACGTGAAGTCCACTGCCTGCGGCGACATGCGGACGAACATTCCCTTTTCGCTATGGTCGATCCCCGCGCGGATACGGTCTTCGAGCGCCGGATCGAGCGAAACGACATAGAGGCGGTTCTCTTTGTCCCGGTAGCGCGTGCAGATCGCGCGGGCCAGGCGATTCCGCACAAATTCCGTGAGCAGGATCGGATCTTTGGAACGCGTGCAATGGTCGCCGAGCGTTTCCAGGATTGCGCTGAGTTGCCTAATGGGGACCTGCTCGCGGAGCAGCATTTGGAGGATCTGCTGCACTTCGGCGAGCTTCATTTGGCCGGGGATCAGCTCTTCGACGACGGCGGGCGACGTTTCCTTGAGCTGCGCGATGAGGTGTTTCGTGGCGTCGCGCGTGAGCAGTTCATCGGCGTGGCGGCGGACGACTTCGGTGAGATGCGTGGCGAGGACCGTGACCGGTTCGACGACCGTGTAGCCGAGCAGTTCCGCTTGTTCGCGCGTGCCGGCGTCGATCCAGACCGCTGGCGTGCCGAACGCCGGGTCCGTTGTCGGGATGCCGTTGACTTTGCCGGCGGTCATACCGGAGTCGATCGCCAGGAACATGCCGGGATAGACGACGCCTTGAGCAACAGGCATGTCGGCGATCTTGACGCGGTATTGCTGCTGTTCGAGGCGGAAGTTGTCCCGGATGCGAACCTTGGGAATGATGATGCCGATATCGCCGGCCATTTGCTGGCGGACTCCCTGGATGCGTTCCAGCAGATCGCCGCCGCGCTTGGGATCGGCCAGGCGAATGAGGCCCACGCCGATTTCCATCTCCATCGGGTCGATCAGCAGATAGTCCTCGATCCGCTCCTGCGCCGGCTTGGTTTCCGCGGCCTTGGCTTGCTCGGCCTGCGCGGCGACTTCCTTCGTCTTCCGCGTCATCGTGTACGCGAGCGCCATGCAGCCGCCGCCGATGGTGAGGAGCGGGATCGCCGGCAGGTTGGTGAAGATCAACATCATCAGGAACCCGCCGGTCACCGCCAACGCCTGCGGACGCGAGAACAACTGCCGTACAAATTCCGATGGCAGGTTGACTTCCGTGTTGCTGCGCGTGACGAGCAAGCCGGCGGCCAACGAGATCAAAAAGGCGGGGACCTGCGAAACCAGGCCATCGCCGATCGTCAGTTTGGTGAAGACGGAGCCGGCTTCCGCGAGACCCATGCCGCCCTGCACGACGCCGATCACCAATCCAC
>CAZUBB010000134.1:7039-13082 GCA_964618485.1 uncultured Pirellulales bacterium | reverse complement strand
TTTCGAGTTCGATCGCAACGGCACCGTCTCCGACGGATTCGCGGCGATTCGCATTTATGACTGGATGTCGGCCGGGGACGTCGCCAAGGCCATGTGGGACGTCATGGCAGTGCTGTACCGCGACAACGGGCTGATCACCGACCCCATCACGCAGACGCCGCTCGTTTGGCTCAACGGCGAGCGCGTCAATCTCGGTCAGACGATGGCCGAGGTGGAGCAGTCCGCGAACCCTGTCCTGCAATTGCTCGGCGCGGGACCCGGTTCGGTGACCTCGCCTGGCGCGGCGCCGATTCGCATTCATGAAGGCATGACCCGCGAGGAAGTCACGATCGCCATGGCGCGCGACATCGACGCCGCGCTGGCGGTCGACGCGTCGCGACCGTTCCCGCTCGACACGCTCCCGGACCTGGGGACGATCTCCAAAGCGGATGGCAAGGGAGCGCTGCGCATTTACGGCTGGGAAGTTGCCGATGCAGGCCCGCTGGCTGTCGGCGAAGCCTTGGCGGGCGAACAGTTGGTGCTGCCGATTCCGACCTTTTCCGGCGACCAAACCGGCAAGTACTACGGCGATTTCATCAACCCTCAACGTAATTTCCGCGCTCAGAACAATCGGCTCGAAGGCGTTTACATCGACGACGTTGTGATCGGTTTCGCGGAGCGCGGCGAGCTCGTGGTCCACGCCGACGCCCACGACGAAACGGCCGACGTCCCGCAGTACCCGGAAGAAGGCGAGTTCTTCGAGGAAGCGGTTCAAGGTCCCTACCAGTTGCAGATCCGCCTGTCGAGCGCTTTGATGTTGCCCGACGGAACTCGTTTCGACGCGATCGACACGAACGATCGGCTGGCTGAAGGCCTGTCGATGGTAGCGCCGTCCGGCGATCAGATTCGCGATGGCGCAACGTTCCAGCTTTCCGACGGCGTCAACCTCGCGACGTTCGAGTTCGACTTTGGCGACGGCGTGCAATCGGGCAATGTCGCGATTCGCGTGACCGGCGCGGAATCGGCGCTCGAAATGGCGGTCCTCCTGCGCCGCACGATCAACGCCCAGACGAAGGTCAAAGTCAAGGCCGATACGACGCCCTCGCAAGCCACGATCGCGGCCACGACGCCAAAGTTGCAACTCTACGGCGCCGAGGGCTTCGCCGGTTCCGACGGCCTGGAGAACGAGCCCAACGACACGATCGCCGACGCCGTGAACACCGGTCTGACCAGCGCCACGCAGGGCGTCTGGACGCGCACCGGCTATATCGGCGACAGCGGCGGTTTCGCTGACGTCGACATGCTCGAAATCCAGTTGAACGCAGGCGACTCCGCGCTGATCGACGTGGACGTGAATCGTACCGCGTCACTGTTAAACGCCCCTGCGCTCGAAGCGCTGCACGCCGTGCTGCGGGTGTTCGACGAGAACGGCAACCTGGTGTCGAGCGACACGAACAACGTCTGTGGCCTGTCCGGCGCGTTCGTGCCGTACCTGCCGATCGCCTGCCCGAGCGATCCCACGGCGATCGTCGTCGGTCCGCTGGTGGACGAGCGCTCCGGCGAGTTGCCGAGCTGGGATCCGTTCTACCGGTTCGTGGCGCCGTACACGGGCAAGTTCTACATCGGCGTCAGCTCCGGCGGCGCTCTTGCGCCGAACATCGCGTACGATCCGAAAATCGCCCGCTCCGGCTTTGGCGAATCGATCGGTTTCTATCAGATCACGGTCTCGCTGGGCGGCAGCAACGCCATCAGTCTCGACGTGTACGACACGCTGTTCGGCGACGAAAACCCGCATCGGCAGCAGGGCCAGGTCATCCTGCAAGGGAACCGCATCACGGACGCGCTCGAATACGGCATCCGCATCGACGCCAGCGAACGCGACGCCGGCAATCGCCCGCATCCCGGTGCGCCGCGCAACCTGCCGGAAGTGAATTCGCCTCGCTGGGCGCCGGGCCTGACGGTGGAAAACAACATCATCGCCCGGCCGGAGCAGGGGGGCATCCTGTTCAGCGGCGATCCGGGGAACGACGCCGCGGTAGTGTTCGGCCGGATCATCAACAACACGATTTTCGGCCGCGCCGACGATCCGACCAGCGAGAACGACAGCGCCACCGGAGTCGGGATCACGGTTGAAGAGAACGCCAGCCCGACGTTGATCAACAACATCGTGTCGCGGTTCGCCGAAGGCATCCGCGTCGACGCCTCGAGCGCTTCGACGGTGATCGGCGGGACGGCTTATCAAGGCAACACGACGAACACGATCGGCACCGGCGTCGGAAGCTTCGCCCTGCTGCTCGATCCGCTCACGCCGAACGATCCGATCGAGCCGCTGTTCATGGACGCCGCGAACGGCAACTTTTACCTCGCGCCGAATTCGAAGGCGATCGATAGTTCGATCAACAGCTTGCAAGACCGGCCATTCATGGTGTCGATCGGCTCGCCGTTGGGCATCGCTCCGTCGCCGATCCTGGCGCCGGAACGGGACGCCTTTGGGCAGCTCCGCGTCAACGATCCCGACGTGCCGTCGCCGCCGGGGCTCGGCTCGAACGTGTTCAAAGATCGCGGTGCCTTGGACCGCGCCGACTTCGCCGGGCCGTCGGCGGTGTTGATCGTGCCGGAGGATAACTCGCCGATCGGCGGCGACCTCGATCCCGCGTCCAACTCCGTATTCTTCCTGAGCCAGACGGTCACGTCGTTCGCGTTGCAGATCGTCGATGGCGTGCTCCCAGCCGATCCTCAGGCGGGCGCCGGAGTTGACGACTCGACCGTCACCGCGTCGAAGTTCTTGGTGCGCCGCAACGGCGTGCTGCAGACGCTGGGCGTCGATTACTTCTTCAGCTACGACTCGCTGAACAACATCGCCCGGTTCGCCGCGGCCCAGGGCATCTGGACCGAGGGGACCTATGTGATCAGCGTCGATAACACGAACAGCGGCGTGTTCGACATCGCGGGGAACGCGATCAAGCCGAACAATCTGGATGGCGAGACTGAGTTCGTGGTCCGGCTGGCGACGGCCGACTTCGGCGATGCTCCCGATCCGGATTACCCGACGGTGATCGCTCGCCAAGGCGCGGTGCACGTGCTGATGCCCGGCGTCTTCCTGGGCAACGGCGTAACGGCGGACAACGACGGTCAGCCGAGCAGCGAAGCCCAGGGGGACTTGGACGACGGCGTGGTTTTCGGCAGTCAGTTCTTCAGCGGGCAGTCGACGACGATCACCGTGCGGGCTTCGATCGCCGGCAAGCTGGATGCCTGGGTCGATTTCAATCGCGACGGTGACTGGAACGACGTCGGCGAGCAAGTGTTCGCGAGCCGCGCGGTCAACGCCGGGCTCAATACGCTCACCATCACGGCGCCGAACGACGCCGTGGCGGGCGAGAGCTTCGCGCGCTTCCGCTTCAGCACCGCCGGAGGATTGTCGCCGACGGGCCTGGCCAGCGATGGCGAAGTGGAAGATTACGCGATTGAGATCGCGCCGCCAGTCGCATACTCCGTCGTGGTGGCGAGCACGGAAGGCAAGGAACTCGCGAAAGACCTGGACGGCCGCTATGGCGTCGGCCCGGGAAGCGAAGTCATCATTCAGGTCTACGTCGACGACCAACGCACCTTGGCGACCGGCGGCGGCGTGCGGGCGGCGTTCGCGGACCTCGTTGCCAGCAATCCCGCGCTGGAGTTCGTCCAGTTGTCGCTCACGTACGGATCGACCTTCAGCAGTTCGCTGTCGGGCACGATCAACGTCGCGACCGGCGTAGTGGACGAAGCGGGGGGCGTCGGCAGCACGCCGAGCGGAACCGATCGCCAACTGCTGTTCACCGTTCGCGGCCGTGTGAAGGCGGATGCGGCGGCCGGCGCCGTGGTGGGGCTCACGCTCGACGCCGCGGACGGCGCCACGCATGCGACGAAGTTCTATGGCAGCGACACGGCCGTCCCGCCGGCGTTCGGCCAGGCGTCGTTGGTGGTGTTGGCTCGCCCGTACCAGAATCCGAGCAACCGGTTCGACGTCAACAACGACGGCGCGGTCAGCGGCCTGGACGCGTTGGTGCTGATCAACCGCATCAACGCCGGTATGCCTTCGGCGCTGCCGATTCCGGTCACTTCGGCCCAGCCGCCGTACCTGGACACGAACGGCGACAACCAGCTCAACCTGTTCGACGTGCTGGCGGTGGTCAACGAAATCAATCGCCGCGCGGCCAGCTCGTCGTCGCTCGTGGCTCAATCGAGCGACGAGCCGATTACCGGCGGGACGTCGGCCACCACCGATTTCGCCGCGCTGGCGGCCTCGATCGGCCCGGCCGTGACGCCGCCGGCTTTCGCGGGGGCCTTCCTGCCGACGACGCTGTCGCCGGGCGTGGGCACCACGGCGAACCGCGCGGTCGACTGGTTGTTCGCCGACGAGGAAGAACAGGAATCGGACTTCGTCGTGGACGCGGCGGACGATGTCTGGGGCGACGACGACTTCTCGTCGGCCATCGCACTTTCCCAGAGCCGCCCCAAATCCAAAGACGCTGATGAGTTGGCGAGTCTCTGGAATCAGCCCTCTCAAGACTGGACAAGAAGCGCACGTCAGACCATCGTGGAAAAGAGCAGCGCGAAGCGTTGGACTTGATTCACTTACTCCGCAGACCGTGAGCAGTCGTTCGATTACGGCAACTGGCACCGCAGCTTAGATACCAACATGAAGAAGCATTTCTCCCGTCAGGCGAATCGGGCGCGCCGCCCCATCCTCGGTCGTCGATTGGCCCAAGTCGAGCAGTTGGAAGAGCGCTCGCTGCTGGCAGTCGTGGTCGGCCCAGGCGAAGGCCCGCAACAGCCCGGCGGACCGCTGCCGATTTTCGATACCTGGACCAATCCGCTGGTCCGCGGCGACGTCAACAACGACGCCCGGGTGTCGGCGCTTGATGCGCTCGTGGTGATCAATCGCCTTAACGACGGCGGCGGCGGGCAGCTTCCCGCGACGCCCGGCTTCGGCATTCCGCTCGGCGGCGGACCGGCGATTCCGGCCAACGGCCAGCGCGCCGCGTACGTCGACGTCAACCGCGACGGCCGACTGTCCGTGCTCGACGCCCTGGGCGTGATCAACCAGCTCAACACGCAGGCCGAGGCGCAGGTTCGCATTCGCCTCGTGGCAACGGACATCGCCGGCAATCCGATCACGTCGACGCCGCTCGACTCCGACTTCCAGATCCGCGGCTTTGTGCAGGACCTGCGCGTCGATCCCCAGGGCGTGTTCTCCGCGTACTCGGACATCGAGTACACCTCGACGACCGCATCGGTCGACGGAGCGATCGAGTTCGACCCGTTCTACCCCAACGATAAGAGCGGCGACACCTCGACGGCCGGATTGATCGATGAGGTTGGATCGTTCGCCAACTCGTTGACGCCCCCGGGCGGCGATGAAAAGCTGCACTTCATCATCCCGTTCCATGCGGATACCGCCGGGCCGGCGGTCTTCACGCTGAATCCGGCGGACATCGAGAATCACGATATCTCCGTTTACGGCGTGGACGAAGCGGTCCCGCCGGATGAAGTTGAATTCGTCAACACGCTGGTGATGGTCGGCGAGTTCCCGTCGGTCAGCATTAACGATCAAACGATCACGGAAGGGGATTCCGGGGAACAGACGATGACGTTCACCGTCACGCTGTCGGCGCCCGCGTCGCTGGCGGTGACGATGAACTATGCGACGATCAACGGCACCGCCACCTCGGGCGAGGATTTCACGCCGGCCGCGGGAACGCTGACGTTCGCCACGGGCGAGTCCACAAAGACCATCACGGTGCCGATCCTCGGCGACCTGGAGCAAGAAGGGACGGAGACCTTTACCGTCAATCTGACGAATATCAACAACGCCACGGTCGCGAAATCGACCGGCACCGGCACGATCATCGACAACGAAATCCCGCCGGTCGGCGTTTCGATCAGCGATGTGACGGTGACCGAAGGAAACAGTGGATCGGTCAACGCCATCTTCACGGTTACGCTGGAAGAGGCGAGCGATTCGACGGTCAGCGTGAACTTCGCAACATCCGACGGCACCGCGATCGGCGCCGTGGATTACGCGTCG
>CAZUBB010000134.1:0-6993 GCA_964618485.1 uncultured Pirellulales bacterium | reverse complement strand
ACGATCACGATCGCGGTCTTCGGCGACACGTTGTTCGAGGCGAACGAGACGTTTAGCGTCACGCTCAGCGGCGGCGTGGGCGTCCTGATTCAGGATGGCGTCGGCTTGGGCACGATCACCGACGACGACGTGGCCCCCGCCTTCAGCATCAACGACGTGACGGCCAACGAAGGACATGGCATCTCGCTCAGCGCCGCGTTCTCGGTGACGCTGTCGGCCCCGGCCGGCGTGGCAATGACCGTCGACTACGCCACTTCGGGCCAGACCGCCACGTCGGGCGTGGCCTTCGCTCCGGGCGAAACGACGAAGTCGATTCTCGTCCCGATCCTTCCTGACACCCTCGCCGAAGGCGGTGAAACGTACGCAGTCACGCTGTCGAATCCCTCGGCGGGCACCCTGGCCAAGGCGACGGGCGTCGGCACGATCCTCGATCCGCCAAACGACGTGGTCCGGATTCGCCTCGAGGCGACCGATCTCAACGGCTCGGAGATCACCAACGTCCTCGCTGGCGAAGAGTTCTTCATCGAGGTTTACGTCCAGGATCGCCGCGAGGACGCACAGGGCGTGTTCCAGGCGTTCCTTGACATCCTCTACCCGTCCGAGACGGTACAAGCGACGACCGAGTTCAGCGAAATTCAGTTCGGCGACGACTACGAGAACGATCGCCGCGCGTTGTTGGGCACGCCGGGCATTGTGGACGAAGCCGGCGCCGCTGACGGCTTCACGCCGCTGGGACCGACCGAGCGTTTGCTATTCCGCGTGCCATTCACCGCGCTGGCGAACGGCGTGGCTCGCTTTGCCGCCGACCCGGCCGACGATCAGGTCTTCAACCAGGTGTTGGTCTTCGGCAGCGACGACCCGATCGACCCGAGCCAGGTGCTCTACGAAGGCACGGTGGTTCAAGTCGGCCCGCCGCCGACGGTATCCATCAACGACGTGACCATCGTGGAAGGTTCGGAAGCAGTCTTCACGGTGACGCTGTCCAACACGACGCTGAACGACGTCACGGTGTCCTTCACCACGGCCGACGGCACCGCGATCGCGCCGGACGACTACTCCGCGATCGCCGGTTCGGTGACCTTCCTGGCGGAAGGCGCGCTGACGCAAGAGATTCGCGTTCCCATCGCGGCGGACGGGATCGATGAAGATGACGAGACGTTCTCGGTGCAGTTGACCGGCGCGAGCGTCCCAATCACCGATAACGAAGGCGTCGCCACGATCCTGGCCACGCCGCCGTCGATCACGATCAGCGACGTGGAAATCGTCGAAGGCAACTCCGGCGAAACCGAGGCGGTCTTCACCGTCACGTTGTCGAAGATTCCGGATCTGGCCGTCACGGTCAACTACGACACGGTCGGCATCACCGCCTCGAGCGGCATCGACTTCCAGCCCGCGACCGGCCTCCTGATCTTCGCGCCGGGCGAGTTCGAGAAGACGATCACGGTGCTCGTCAATGGCGACCTGGTGGATGAGGAGAACGAGACCTTCGAGGTCGTGCTCTCTGGGCAGACGAATGCTCTGATCACCAAGGGGATCGGTGTCGGTACGATCATCGACGACGAAATCTCGCCGGGAAGCATTTCCGGTTTCGTGTACTTCGATTCCAACGCCAACGGCATCCGCGACTTCGGCGAAACCGGTTTGTCGAACGTCTTCGTCGACCTGCAAGGTGTGGCCTTCGGCGTGCCGGTGTTCCAATCGACGATCACCGGCGCCGATGGTTCGTACACCTTCGCCGGCTTGCAGCCGGGTCGGTACATCGTCACGGAAGTCCAACCCGGCTTCTACACCGATGGGCTCGACTCGATCGGCACGCAGGGCGGGGACGCGTTTGACGATCAGTTCCACATCATCCTCGGCGAAGCGATCGACGGCTTCGAGAACAACTTTGGCGAAGGGGGCCTGCGGTCGCAGT
Source organism: uncultured Pirellulales bacterium (assembly GCA_964618485.1). Classification (GTDB taxonomy): domain Bacteria; phylum Planctomycetota; class Planctomycetia; order Pirellulales; family JALHLM01; genus JALHLM01. Next base: position 5,078 of record CAZUBB010000134.1, on the reverse strand, counting down.
TCCTCACCAAGCGGTTGTTCATGGGCTCCGCTCCGACCGACGGCGCCCTGACCGGGCTGAGCGTCGCCGCTGGCGACATGTGGTTCTCGTTCGATCGCGGCTTCAGCCTGTTCAACGTGCAAGCCTCTTCAAACACCGCGCGTCCGGTCTACATGACGCTGTACGATTCGGAGATGCGAGTGATCGCCACGACGACTCCGGCTGGATTTGCCGCGCTGTCGGCGACCGGCGTGCTCGGAAGCGCTTACTTCCTCCGCGTCGGCGGCGGCAGCACCGACCTGTCGCTCTCCTTCGACGTCGTCGACGCCTCGGTGTTCGACGCCGCGATCGAAGACCCGTTCTTGCTCGAAGTGCTGTAGTTCACACGTTCGCTCAACGACGACAGCCGCGGTTTCCGGCGAGAAACCGCGGCTGTTCGTACTTTCTAGCAACCCGAAACTACCAGGTGACTTCGATGCCGGCGTTGAAGCCGTGCATCCAGAATTCGCTGGTGTTGACCGACGCCGCGGGCCGGGCCTCGCCGATCAACACGCCGCCGTCGAACTGCGTGGGATTGACCGAGAAGTCGATCTGGTCCCCCGGCCGTACGACGTTGCTCAGGTACAGGAAGCTGTAGCCGCCAGTGATGGCGACGTTGCGCGTCAACTGCAAGCCCAGCGTGACGTTCGCTTCTGGCAGCACGGCGAAGTGATCGCTGCTGATCTCGCCGATGTTGGTCGGCTGGGCCAGCAATCCGCCGGCGAACGACGTGCTGTTCACGCCGTCCGATGCGATCGTCGAACCGCTGATATTGACCGACTGGTGCACGTTGCCGAGCGCAGCCTTGGTCAAGATCTTCAAGAAGAACGATCCGTGGTTGACTTGCGTTTCGATCCCCAGGTCGCCGCCGTGAAACTGGTTGTCCGTGCTGAACAGGTCCGAGGCTCGCACGCTGCTGTTGGCGCCGAAGCTGCCGCCGATCGGGCGGATTTCGCTGTCGATCGACAGATCTTCATCCAAGTTCATGTACCGGTAGCCAATCAGCCCGTAGATACGGACGAACGACACGCCATGGGCGTCGAGCACGTCCATCCAACTGATCCGGCGGAAAAGCAATCCGGCCGACTGCATGCTGGTTTCGCTGGCGACGTCGACCGAGCCATTCAGGTTGATCGTCTGGTTGCCGGTAACGAAATTCGGGTAAGCCAGCAACAGCGTGTCCTGCACGGCGGTGTCGACGTTGAAGAACGGCCGCGCCAGGATTGGTCCGGTCCCGCCGTTGGTGAACGTCCCCGTGGCGTTGAATTGCGATTGCTCGTCGTCGAAGGCCATCACATAGCCTTCGATGCCGGCCATTTCATCCGGGGTGAGCCACAGGCCCGCCTGGATGCGGCCGCCGGAGCGGTAGTCGTCGTTGATCTCGTCGTCGCCGTAGAGCACCGAGGTCGTCGGCTGGCCGAGCTCGCCGGCCACGTCCTGTGCGGTGCCGACGGGGCTCGTGGTCACGAGCGCCGGGACATCGATGCCCTTCGGCTTCCAGTACAGGTATTCGAAGTTCACCCAGCCGCGATTGCATTGCGGCGGGGCGTGCCAGCCCTGGGCGAAGGCGTTGTCCGGCCGGCAGCCGTAGCAGTCCATGGCGTCGGCGTCGTACGGATGGATCGGTCCCGGTCCGGCGCCCATCGGCACCAGCGGCGTCGAATAGCCTGCCTGGTCGACCGCGCCTTCATCGCTGGCGACGACCGCGCCGTCGTCCGCGCGGCGCGCCGCCTCGGCCGGCGCCGTAAAAGCCAGCCCCAACGCCGCCAGCGTCATGGACGGGAGGAATCTCATGGTTTCACCTGTGCTTATCGCGGGAAGTTATCGGGTTGTTCCGTGCGTACCGGATGTACCGGAAGGGTCCTGACTATCGTTTCGACCGGATCAAACGGCAATTCGAGACAATTGAGCACGACCCGCATATCTTCTCCATTTTGACGCTCCGCCTATTTGCCCCGCTCGAACGGCAATCGTCGTCGTTTTTCTTACCTCCAGCCTCCCGCCTCCAGCCTGCCCCCGCCCCTGTTATCCGAAGTGGTTTCGTGCCAAGATATTTGCATGATGAAACGACTTGCGGTCGTGATGGCCGCCGGCAAGGGAACGCGGATGAAAACCGAGTTGCCCAAGGTGCTGGTGCCGGCCCTGGGACGACCGATCATCGACTACGTGCTCGACGCCCTCGAGGCGAGCGGGATCGACCAAACCGTGGTGATCGTCGGCTATCGCGCCGACGACGTGCGGGGGGCCCTGGCCGCGCGCCGGAACCTGTCCTTCGCCCTCCAGGAAGTGCAGCAGGGGACCGGGCACGCCGTCATGCGCGCCCGGGAGGCCCTCGCCGCGCACGACGGACCGGTGCTGATTGTCACCGGAGACTCGCCGATGCTGCAGCCGTCGTCGGTCCAGGCGCTCTTCGCGGAATTTGAACGGAACCGCCCGGCCTGCCTGCTCGGGACGGCGCACAAGGAGAACCCCTTCGGCCTGGGACGCATCGTCCGGGACGCCAACGGCGATTTTCAGCGGATCGTCGAAGAAAAGGACGCCACGGAGGACGAACGGAAACTGACCGAGGTGAACATGAGCACCTACCTGTTCGATTGCCAGGAATTGCTCGGCGCACTGGAACACATTCGCCCCAACAACAAACAAGGCGAATACTACATCACCGACTGCCCCGGCATTCTTAAGCAACAAGGCAAACGCGTGGCGGCCCTGGCCGTCCTGCAGCCGGTCGAAGCCTTGAGCATCAATACGGTGGACGACCTGGGAGCCGTGGAAGAAGCGCTGCGGGAGGAGAAAAGAAGAAAAGAAGAAAAGGAGAAGAGAAGTTAGGAGTCAGAATCCCACTCGCCTCCAAGCGCGCCTCCCCACTGAAAACTGAACACTGAAAACCGAAAACTCCCGCTCCCCGCTCCCCCTTCTTTTCTCCTTTTCTTCTCTTCTCCTTTTCTCCTCCGCCCCCATGAACGACCTGAAAATTTTTAGCGGCCGCGCGAATCCGCCTTTGACGCGGCGAATTTGCGATTACCTCGGCCTGCCGGTGGGGAAGATTGCGCTCGGAAACTTTCCGGACGGGGAGATTTCCTGCAAGATCGAGGAGGATGTGCGCGGCCGGGACGTGTTTTTGATTCAACCGACCTGCCCGCCGGTAAACGACAATCTGATGGAGCTCTTGATCATGATCGAGAGCTGCAAACGGGCGAGCGCTGATCGCGTCACGGCGGTCATGCCGTACTACGGTTACGCGCGGCAGGACCGCAAAGACGAAGGGCGCGTGCCAATCACCGCCAAGCTGGTAGCGAACTTGATCACCCGGGCCGGCGCCGATCGCGCTCTTTCGATGGACCTGCACGCGCCGCAGATCCAGGGCTTTTTCGACGTCCCTGTCGATCATCTCTACGCGGCGCCGGTGCTCAACGAGTATTTCGCGCAGATGGCGATCCCGCGCTACGAGATGATCGTCGTCAGCCCCGACGAGGGGAGCATCAAGCGCGCGCTGGGACACGCCAAACGGCTCAAAGCGCGACTGGCGATCGTCGACAAGCGGCGCAGCAGCGCCGAGGATACCCACCAGGAAAACATCATCGGCGCCCCGGTCGACGGCAAGGTGGCGGTGATCTTCGACGACCTGATCAGCACCGCCGGATCAATCTGCGGCGCGGCGCAAAAACTCAAAAGCGCCGGGGCCCGAGAAATCTGGGTCGCCGCCACGCACGGCGTCTTCTGCGGCCCGGCGATGGAACGCATGGCCGCCGCGCCGATCACGCGCGTGGTGATCACCGACACCATCCCGCTCAAGGCGGGACTGCAGTCGGACAAGATCGAAGTCCTCTCCATCGCGCCGCTCTTAGGCGAAGCGATCAAGCGCATTCACCGGAATGAATCGGTGAGTGAGTTGTTTGATTGAGGAGAAAAGGAGAAGAGGAGAAAAGGAGAAAAGAAGGGGAGAGTGTTCGGTTTTCAGTGTTCAGTGTTCAGTTAGTGCTTGCCGTCACTGACATGTTGTGGCACGGTCTCCCGACCGTGCCACCGCCGCGACCGCAGGTCTCCCGTGCGTGGTCCGGTCGGAAGACCGGACCACAACAATGAATACCGGATCACAACAATGTCTCCGTGCTCCGAACTCCTGAGTCCAGGCTCCTTCACTTCTCTTCCACGCTCCACGCTTCCACGCCCGTCGCCGTTGCGATCACCAGCGCGGGCTTGCCGTCAATCTCGGTAGCCGCCAGGCCGGAGAGGGCGGCGCCGTATTGGAAGCGATCGACGAGTTGACCCTCGCGGTTGATGAACTGAATCGACCCGTCGGCGCCAGGGACGATCCAGAGCGACTCTCCACCGGTCGTGAGCTTGCCGGTCGCGACCGGTTCGATCGCGTGACGGTGCCAACCGAACGGGAGCGGGTGTTCCCAGAGGAACATATAGTCCGGTCCGACGCCGACAATCGATTCGCGGTTGGCCTGGTCGCGTGCGATCGCGCAGATTTCGGTTTGCCCATCGCCGTTCAAGTCCGCGGCGAAGACCGAGTGCAGGTAGCGCGTACCGACCGAGTGATGCTCGCTTTCTACGCCGTCGGGGGCGAGCGAGACCAGCGTTCCTTGACGATTCGTCGCCAGGAGCGAGCGTTTTCCATCGGCATCCGCGCCGGTGACGGCGAGACGGTAAACGAGCTCCAGCGCCTGGTTATGCCAGTTGCGCGTGCCGTCGAGCGCCACGTTGTGGATGCCGCCGGCACCCCAAAAGGCGACGTTCAACTCCGGCTGGCCGTCGCCGTTGAGATCGGCGAGTTGCACGTCGGTGATACCTTCGCTCTTGCCCCCTTCGAGCGACGGATAACTCTGCTTGAGTTTCCAGTCGCCGTCGAAGACGTGCACCTGTTGCTGCGCGCTCGCCGTGCCTGCGAAGGAACGTTGACCGTCCTTGTCCGCTGCGGTGCGGATGTAGCGGATCACCGCACCCTCAGGAATATCCAGCACGTGACGATTCGCGACTTGGCCCTTCGCGTCGAGTTCCACGACCTGGTGGAAACCATCGAGGACGAACGTCTTAGCGGCCGCGTCGCCGTC
>CAZUBB010000133.1:0-13130 GCA_964618485.1 uncultured Pirellulales bacterium | reverse complement strand
CTGGCAGGAACCCGCGCAGATCGCTGTCGTTGAGCATCTGCCCGGCCTCCTGAAAGCGGCCGCCGCGATAGGCTTCCTCGGCGGCCCGCAACTTGATTCGCCAAGCTTGGAACATGGAAGAGAGAAGCTAGGAGTCAGGAGCCAGGAGTTGGGAGTTCGCAGAATTAAAGGGGGAAGGCGGAGATCTCAGAAGCGAGTTTTCGGTTCTTCGCTCCGAACTCAGACTTCTGAATTCCGACTTCCCCCTCGCACGTTTACATCTACCCTTCGAGCGTCGCCGGACGAGTGCGAGCTACTCCGTCACCTCGGCGGTGACATGAGCGACCTTTTGCTCGTTGCCGCCGGAGAAGTACTCGTCGACTTCGGCGACGATGTCTCCCGAGACCGTTTCATCGAGCGGGATTTCGCCGATTTCCTTCGCGTCGGCGTCGACCATCCGCTGGGCGACCTCGAGACGCGTGCGCAGCTCGCTGACCAATTCCTTGGCGCGGGACAGGCGGCTGTCGTCGAAGTTGTAGTCGCTCGTGGTCTGGGCGGCTTCCACCATTTTCAGCTTGGCTTCGAGGTTTTGCAAATCAACCTCGAGCTGACGCTTCGCCGTCTGCATGCCGGCCAGCTTGTTCTGGGCCGCTTGCAGGCTGGCGACGCGGGCTTCGTGGATGTCCCGCAGGCTCTCGAGCGTCGCTTCCTTGGTGCGGAAGCGATCGAACCGGGCCTTCAGGTCGCGCTTGACCTGGTCTTCCGAGTAGGTCCGGCCGCCGTAGTTGAACGACACCGGCTGGGCCTTCAGGTCGCCGCTCAACCGCGTGATGTCCGACTTGTCCTTGACGAGCGCCTCTTCCGTGGCGGCGATGTCCCGTTCCAGCCGGGCGACTTCCACCTCTTCCTGGGCGATCACGTGCATGTTGCGGCGGATGTCCGGGACCAGGTCCTTGACCATCCGGCGGGCACGTTCCAGCTCAAACTCGGGCGGGACGCTCTGCTTCACAGAGTCCTTGACCCAACCGACCGAGGTGCCGACGTAGCTGGCGGCGTCCCGGCCAAAAAACAACCCCAAGACCAGGCACAGCCCGGTCGCGGCCATGGCGATCTTCTTGCACATGTGCATTCCTCCCCAAGACAGATTTCGGCGACGATGCGGGAAAACCAGGGCGTGTGCAAATCCCCGGTTTCTCGAAGTAAAGGAGCCGGCACTCCCGGCGACAGAGAGTGTTTCGCCGGCCTGCGAAGAATCTTGAATTTTTGCGCCTAAAACCAACGTTCAGCGTGCCGAAGGCCCCAGAACGAGGGGGCGGGCTGGGAGAAAGAATGCCGATCAGGCTCGCGGGGCTGCCCGACGGCCTCAAGTAAGCGGTGGAGCGCGCAGTGAACCTCGCAGCACGTGCCGTGTCGCACTTGACGCGCCCCAGCGGCAGTCGTAGTCTGGCAAAACTGGAGGGAGTTTTCTCCCTGCGCCGACCCTGGCTCAGTGGCTGATGAAGCGCCGCCGCCAGTGGTTTCGCGACGGAAACCCTTTTGGGGAATGGTGTAACGGTAGCACGACTGGCTCTGGACCAGTTAGTCTAGGTTCAAATCCTAGTTCCCCAGTCACCGGCAAGCCCGTGCCACGCGATTGGCTGTGGCACGGGTTTCTTATTGCGCTAAGGAAGTGATAGGGCTTCGTGCAGCGTCCATGCAGTGGTGGGTGCAACAAGACACCGCGCCCGATTCCCAGAGCTGGGCTGAATTACTCGCTGCGCGGCATCCGGTCTCGCTGCCTGCTAAACTCAGGGCATGGACGAACCCAAGAAGCGCGGATTTCGTTTCGGGCTACGGACGCTGCTTACCGCGGTGGCATACTGCGCGGCAGGGATGGCGATCTACACACTTCTGCCGAACATCATTTCGGAGTCGGAACTCCACATGGTTCGCACCGGGATGACGCCCGAGGAAGTGCGCGCGATTCTTGGTGAGCCCTTAAAGATAACAACGCTAGACGACTTGGGCGAATACACGGGGGATGAGTATGAGCTTTGGTGGTACGCAACTTCGCTGATTCAGTATGGTTCAGACTGGCCTGAAGTGAGCTTTAAGAATGGCAAGGTTGTGGGCAAGCCATAACTCTACAAATTATCGCAAGCACCCCGGCCCGTGACGTCCGTGGTCCGGGCCGGCGAGTTCATTTACTTCATCAGTACTTCAACAGCGAGCGGCGTGTTGTCTCTCGACTTGGTGTCGGTGATGCGGCCGCCGAATCTCGTTGGGTGGCATGGTCAAGAATGGTCCAGTGTCGCGGGCGATTCGCGCGCGGGAAAAAAGGCCTGCCCAAGTTTTTCCGGCGGCGCGGCCAAATGCGGGTGTGGTTGGTGCCGATATCGGGTACAACTAAGCCCGCCGGTGACGCTTTGTCACCTGGCGCGTTTTTCGAGTTTCACAGACAAGGCAAGCAAATGGCCGCAGGCAGCATCAAGAAGTTGACGGACAAGGGGTTCGGGTTCATCAAGACCGACAGCGAAAAGGACCTGTTCTTCCATTCCAAGAGCGTCCAAGGGACGACGTTCGACCAGTTGTATGAAGGCCAAGCGGTCACGTATACAGCCGGCTCCGGACCGAAGGGTCCGTGCGCAGAAAACGTCAAGCCCGCCTAATTGCCAGGCGTCGCTCGGCACATCTAACCCTGGTCCGACTCGCCTTTGGAGTCGGGCCAGGGTTTTTTTGTTTCAGCAGATACGCGCTTACCGCCGGTCCAGTCGCTGGCAAACACGGCGCGACATCGCCCAGGCGCCACCACACGCCAGCGCCAGGCTCGCTAAGGCCAAGGCCGAGGGTTCCGGCACGGGGGTCGAGCGGACCATGGCGTAGCCCATCCATGAAACGGGAGTCTCGGTAAAAAACGCGGTCCAAGCGTAACCAAATTCGGCGCGATCCGGGACGACCGCCCCCTCGGTGTGGTCGGAGATGTCGAGAAACCAGTTAGCGCCGGGATACGCCTCAACGAAGATCGCGTTCAGACTGGCCAGCTGGCCGACGATCGGCAGGGCGCCTTCGGTGTCTCCCAGCAATTCGATCGCCCGCGTGACGGCGGGGTCCTCCCCGCCGGAGTTGGCGATTTCGAGGTGGTCGACAAGCAACTCGACTTCCGGCAGCCAGGCGAATCGGAACCCTGCAAAGTCGCCGCCTGGCGCCTGATTCGCCCGGACATCGGGGATCACGCGGTTCGTTGACAGCGAGACGTCGAGCCATTCCAGTCCGGTCTCAGTATCGAGCGTGATGTTGAAACCATCCTGCGGCGCCGTGCCATTTCCGATAATGCTGGGATCATGTCGGGCGATGATCGCACCAAACGCTGGGCTGTTGCAGCAGAAGCAAGTCACAAGGACGAGGCACATTCTCACGGGGTCCCCAGTCTCCATGACACGCTCATGGGTGCGTTCAAAGCCGACCGCAATCAGAACGCGGGCTCGGCAAGGTAAATCAGAGTATGGCGACGTTCCAGGTTAATTGCGCTGACGACGCAGGGCGAGACAATCGACGCGGCTTTCGCTCGGTATTCTGACCATTTGCACAGCGCACGCCTTCGAGCTGTTATCATGGCCGGAATCCGCGATTCCTTCTGAGATTCTCCGACCATGATGTGGCGACAATTTCTGGCGGCGTTTTGTTGGTTGGCCGCGGTCGCTTGCTGCTGCTCCGGCGCGAGCGCGGCGACGCTCTATTGGACCAGCTATCACTTTGATCAGAGCGACCCGGCGAACATTCACGGCGAGTTGTTCGGCCTGCATCGCGCCGACACGGCGGACATCGCCGGGACGCGCCAGGAGTTGATTCATCAGTTGGGCTATCAGCCAGAGTACAACGCGCTGGCCGCGACTCTCGGCGCCGCCTATGTGCTGGAGTACTTCAATCGCAATCAGCACGACTACGCGTTTGAAGGTCCGGCGAACCTCACGCCGCGCGCGAGCGCGGAGTTGATCGGCGCTGCCATCGACGCCGCCGGCGCCAATACGTACGTCGCTTACGCCGAAGAAGGGGTGATTCGCCGAGGTGATTTCGAGTTCGAGAACCAGGTCGATTTCATCAACGTCGGCCACGTGTTTCAGCCCACGATGGTCGTGGCGCTCGACGAGCCGCACGGCAAGATCTATTGGTCGGGCGCATGCAGCGGTTGCCCTCTGACGATCGGCCGCGCGGACCTGGACGGCGGCGCAATCGAGGAACTGCCGCTCGATGTTCCATTCGACGATTACCCCGTCGATCTCGCCATCGATAGCGCCGCCGGCAAGCTCTATTGGACGAATTCGCCAGAGGGGAAGATTCAGCGCGCGAATCTCGACGGTTCGAATGTCGAAGACGTCGTTACTGGCGTGACAGCATTTAGCCTGGCGCTCGATCCTGGCGTAGTTCCGGAACCCGGAACGTTCCTGTTGGCCGCCATCGCATTGACGGCGTTCGGCGCCATGCAGTTCGCGGCGATTCGGAGCGGAATCGCGTCAGCGGCCTGCTCGATCCGAAGACTCACATCAATCCGTTGCATGACTTCTCCTCGCCATCGTCATCGGCACTGATATCGGCACGAAGCGGCTGATCAACAAGATCAAGGATTTCGACGCCGCGGTCAAAGCCAGCAGCGCGGCGGACAAGTAAACCGCGATCCGGCGAGATAACCAAACGCCGCGGAAACCGCGCGAGTTCCGTGGCGGCTTCCTCTCGCGTTGTGACGCCCGTTGTTCGTTCTGTTTCTCGTCGAATTCTCGACGCTTTGCTTTTGATGCGATTCCGGGGATCGCCCCTGCGCCCAGCGCGGGATGGATTCCGAGGGTTTCCGCTCGAGTGATTGTGGCGAGCCGCCTGGGCGACTTATAATCGAGTCAAGCCCATCGCCCCCCACCTGCTTCTCGGAGTGCGCTTGCCATGTCTACGTTTTCTCGTCGTTCGTTCCTGGGGACATCGGCCGCCGCTGCCGGCGCCTTGGCGTTGGACGCCGGGGCTGCTTCTGCAGCCGAGGCGGGAAAACTGCCGGGGCAGACGCCGAATACGAAGTTCGCCGTCAACATCGAGATGTGGTTCGGCGGTATGCCGTTCCTGGACCGCATGCGGGCGTCCGCAAAGCTGGGCTTCCCGGCCGTGGAATTCTGGCCCTGGGAGGGAAAGGATTTGGCGGCCATCGCCGACCTCTCGAAGGAATTGAATCTGGCGATCGCGCAGTTCACCGCCTGGGGCTTCGAGCCGGGAATGAACGATCCGAAGAATCATCAGCGGTTTGTCGAGGCCGTCGACAAGGGCTGCGAAGTCGCCAAGCAGATCGACTGCAAACTGATGACCGTCGTCGGAGGGAACGATCAACGGGGCATGTCGCAGGAGCAGATGCACGAGAACATCATCACGGCGCTCAAGATGGCGGCGCCCATCGCGGAGAAGAACGATATCACGCTCATCCTGGAGCCGATGAATATCCGCGTCGATCACAAAGGGCACTGCCTCTACGGCAGCGAGAAGCCGGTCCGCATCTGCCGCGAGGTGAATTCGCCCAACGTGAAGATCAACTGGGATCTCTACCACATGCAGATTAGCGAAGGGGATCTCTGCGGACGGCTGAAGGATGGCTTCGACCAGGTCGGTTATCTGCAGGTCGCCGACAACCCGGGACGCTATGAGCCGGGCACCGGCGAAGTGCACTACAATCGCGTCCTCCGCCAGGCCAAAGAACTGGGCTACACGGGGTATGTCGGCCTCGAATGCCGACCGATGGAAGGCGAAGAAAAGGCGGCGCAGCGCGTCGCGGCGGCGGATGTGTGGTGAAAGGGAGGAGAAAAGAAGAAAAGGAGAAAAGCAGAAAAGAAGGGGGGGGAGAAACGCTTCGCTCCTGACTCCTGAGCCTGTCGCCTGTCCCACCACGGAGGATTTTCGATGTCGCCTGACGCTACGGAACTGACCGCGAAGCATTGTGTGCCTTGCGAGGGGGGCGTGCCGGCTGTTGAGAAGTCGCAGGCTGAGGCGTATTTGGAGCGACTGCCCGGCTGGAAGTTGACGCATGATGCGCAGCGGATTCGCAAGGATTGGACCGTCAAGAACTTCCTGGCGGGGCTCGACTTCTTTCAGCGCGTCGCGGCGCTTGCCGAGGACGAAGGGCATCATCCGGACTTGCACTTGGAAGGCTATCGGAAGGTGTGGATTGAAATCTGGACACATGCCATCGGCGGACTTTCGGAGAACGATTTCATTCTTGCGGCGAAGATTGACCAGTTGCCGGTGCAGTTAAGGAACAAGTAACCGACGGATCGACTTTTTCATGCTCGACATCATCTATCGCTACGACCCCGAGCGCCCGCTCGAGCATGCGCATCCGGCCGACGGGGCCGAGGCGCGCCGGGCGCTCGAGCAAGGCAACCGCGAATTCGCCGAGATGGCGAATCCTTTGGAGGCCGGCGAGGGGCATCACAAGTTGCTGATGCCGCTCGATCTGGAGGACCTGGGATTGCCGACGGAAGGGGATGCGGTACTCCCGCAACGTCCCTTTGCCGTCGTGCTCGGTTGCTCTGACGCGCGGGCGCCGACAGAGATGTTGTTTCATCAGGGCTGCAATGACCTGTTTGTCGTCCGCGTGGCCGGCAACGTGCTCGGGAGCGAGTGCTTGGGGAGCATCGACTACGCGCTCCACCATTTAGGCGAGTCGATCAAGCTGATTGTCGTACTAGGGCACAGCGGTTGCGGTGCGGTAACGGCGACAGTCGACGCGTTCTTGGAGCCCGAGCGGTATCTGGCCGTGGCGTCTTCACATCCGCTGCGGGCGATCGTCGACCGGTTGCTGCTTCCGGTGCGGGCGGCGGCGCAGGCGATGGAAGAAGCGCACGGAACGAACATCGCCGGAAAGCGCGGATATCGCGAGGCGCTCATCGATACGGCCGTCGCGATTAACGCCGCGCACACCGCGGCGACGCTACGGCAGGAATTCCGCGGGCGACTCACGCCAACCACGGAAGTGGTGTACGGGGTGTACAACCTCCGCACGCGGCGCGTGCAGTTGCCAATGTCCGATCCCAGCGAGGTGCGGCTCGCGCACAGCAGCGACGACCTCGAGGCGACCCAGCGGCTGGCACGTGAACTGGCGCTCTGCGACGCCGTTCGCGGAATTCTCGCGTAGTTCTCCATGCGTCAACGGTCCGGCTAGTTTGCCGAAAGCGCCGAGCCTAGCAGGCTCGCCGCGTTCACCGGCTCGGTTCGTCTTGCGAGGTTCCCGCGTATTCGCTATCACGCCAGCGGAGGAATTCCATGGCTCGAATCCGCTGGTTCATCTTGGGCGCCGTCGTCGGGTCGGGGCTGACGATGGCGTCGCTCAAGTACCATTTCTTGTACACCAAGGACGGCCTGAAGGCGGTTCCGAAGCAATCGCCGACGCTTTCGGAGACGTTTCTCGACGTCCGCGAATTTAACGCCTCGGACTGGGCCGACCATCCAGCGGTGATGGCGGCGGTGATGAAGGCGGACGAATCGGAGCTGCTAGAGGGCGCCGCGGTAAACTCGATTCGCGAAGGGATCGACCATTGGGTCGATGGCTTTGAGAAGTAACGCCTTCCTTCTACTTACCCACGCTATAGTCGGCGACTTCGATCTGATAGCCGTCCGGATCGCGAAAGAAAACCTGCGTGATCGGCGTGCCACGCAGGGCGTTCGCGCGATACGGAATGCCGGCGGCGTCAAGACGCTGCTGGACTTCGGCGGCGCTCCGCACCTCGAACGCGGTGTGATTGCCGCGCGGGTCGATCGTCGGGCCCGGCTCGGGAAGCTCGACATTCTCGATCAAATGGATGCAGGCGGCGCCATTGCGCAACCATGCGCCGCGGAAGCCTAGGTCGGGGCGCGGCATATCGTTGAAACCGAGAATATCACGGTAAAACGCGACGGAGCGTTCCAAGTTTTTCGTCTGAAACGAGAGGTGATTCAACGACAGCAAATTGAGCGGCGCGCTCATGACAGTCCCTTTTTCGTGGGCAAAGCCGCTGGCACCCGGCGGCGACTCGCGACGCCGGATGCCTCAAGCGGCAAAAGCTATTTCTTGCGCACGTACTCGATGGTCATCATCAGGTTTTCCTTGCCGTCGTCGCCGATCGTCGACATCGTGAAGGTCTGATGATCCTTGTCGGCGTGCGTGGTGACGCCCTTCCACTTGACCGTGGCGCCGGTCATGTCGGGGCCTTCCCCGATCATCGTGAGCGTCTTCTTTTCCTTATCGTAATCGCCTTCCATGACCATCGGCGACCCTCCCATCGAGTCGGCCCAGACGCCGATGAATTTCTTCTTCGTGGCGTCGTAGCCGTCGAGGCCCTTGCCGGAATACTTCATCCCTCCCATGTCGCCGCTGAAGTCGGTGACCAGCCACAGGCCGCCCAATTCCATTTTGCTGACGGACGTTGCCTTGGACTCGCCTTCAACGCCTGCCATCTTGATCGTGCAGTCCCAAGTGCCGGCGGCTTCCGCCAACAATTTGTGCTCCGGCCCCGGCGCCGGGGGCGCCTGAGCGAACGCCTGCGTGGCGAAACCGGCGGCAACCAAACCCGCGAACAGCAATCGCATGCGAATCATCGAAGTCTCTCCCGAAAAGTTAGAAAGCAGTCCCCGTCACCCGGCCGATATAGTGAACATGTGTACTGGCATTGTCAAGTCAGGCAAGCCGACTTTTTTTGAGCATTCACGGCGCCGGAGTTCCCTGCACGGCAGGCGGGGCCGTGTCGTTCGGACGCGTGTGCATCCGGCTCATTACGCCGGAAATGCAGACGATCGTCACGAGCAACCCCAGGTTGACTGCGTTCCAACGTTTAGCGTTCGCCCGCAGCTTCTCGGCCGCGGCGGAGCCGCCGAGCAGAACTTCCGCCAGTCCGAAGACCGCGAAGGCGAGCAGAAACTTGATGCCGAATAGCATGTTGTAGAGCACCGATTCCGGCGTCCCCTTCGGAAATAGCTTCATTCCGTACAGGAAGAAATTCGCCAGGCCGGAAACCAGTAGCAGCAGGATCGCCAGATGCACGGTCATCGCCCAACGCCGGCGGACCCCCTCGAGAATCTTGCGCCGGGCGTCGTCCGTCAGTTCCGTGGCTGCGGGCAAGAGCGCGGTGCGAATCAACAGGGTGCCGCCGACCGTCGCCGCCGCCGAGAGGATGTGCATCCAACGCAGGAGAATCGCCACATAGTCGAGTTGCATGAAGGGGCCTGCCAGGTCAACGAATTCGGTTCCAGCGAGCCCACATCGTAACCCGAAGCGCCGGCGAGGGGGAGCTACCGGGGCGTTCAAATGCGGCTTCCAGTCCGTGCGGGCCTTTCCATGGCTTTCCGTGTTCCCGGGGCGAGCGGTCGCGAGTCATGGTAACATCGAGCGTGGACCGGCGCTTACGTCCCTTATGAACTCGACGCGCATCAGCCTGGTGAACCGGATTCGCGATCTGGCCGATGAATCGGCCTGGAGCGAACTGCTGGAGTTGTATGCGCCCTTGGTGCTGGCCTACCTGCGCCGGCGCGGTTTGCAGGAGGCTGACGCGGCCGACGTCGCGCAAGAGGCGCTACAGGCGGTGTCGATGTACATCCGCAAGTTGGACTATGACCGCAGTCGCGGCACGTTTCGCGGCTGGTTGCTGCAAATCACCCGCAATAAGCTGAATGACTGGTACGCACGCCGGAATCGCGAAGTCCAAGGGAGCGGCGATACGGTCGTGTTGCAGCAGGTCTACCAGGTTCCGGCGAACGATGAAGACTCATGGAACGCGCTGCATGCCTGGCAAACGTTTCAGTGGGCGGCCGAACGCGCCCGGCCCGATTTCCGCGAGTCGACGTGGCAGGCGTTTTGGCGGACGTCGGTCGAGCATGAAAGTCCGGCGAGCGTGGCCGCTTCCCTCGGCATGACGAGCGGGGCGGTGCATATTGCGAAGTGCCGCGTGTTGGCTAGGATCAGAGAAGTGATCGCGGACATCGAGGCGTGCGACGCGTAGTGGGTCGGCGTTCGTTCACGATAGCGGGGCGATCGCTCGGACGGCGCGCGAGCCAATGTGATCTCCAGCGATATCGCTCATGAACGCCGACGCTTGCCCTGACGAAAGCGCGCTGCAACGCATCCTCCAGGGGACGCCGGTCGATGCGGTCGCTTCCGAACTGGAGGAACACGTGGGGCGCTGCGTCGAGTGCCAGGCGATCTTAGAGCGCCTGGCGACGCAAGGCGACGCATCGCTCGGCGCCATCGAGCCGCCTGAATTGCAGATCGTGCCGACCCTTCCGCTGGTGCGCGCGGTGATTCATGCCGTGCGCGTGCAAGACAAGAATACGCCCGGCGGAGGCGGTACGGTGCGGCGGCCGCATCTGGAACGCTATCGTGTCGAGCGATTGCTCGGCGCGGGAGGAATGGGCGCGGTGTTCTTGGCGGTAGACCCGCGCTTAAAACGCCAGGTCGCGATCAAGACGCTGCGCGGGGGTGCGAGTTCGGAGCCCGATCTGGAGGAGCGATTCTTGCGCGAGGCGGAGGCGGTCGCCGCCATCCGCTCCGAGTACGTTGTGAAAGTGCATGACCTGGGTATTGATCAGGGAACGCCCTACCTGGTGATGGAGTACATCGCCGGCGGTTCGCTGGCGGAGCAAATCCGATCGCAAGGAACGCTGGCCTTTCCACAGGTGCTGCAACTCGCGCGCGAGATCGCCACCGCTCTCCGCGCGGCGCACGCCGCGGGGGCGATTCACCGCGACGTGAAGCCCAGAAACGTGCTCTTCGACGAGTCCGCAGGTCACTACAAGCTGACCGATTTCGGACTGGTCAAGTTCTTCGATCGTCCGGGCCAGACCGCGGCGAGCGCCATCGCGGGCACGCCGGAGTATATGTCTCCGGAGCAAGTCGATGGGCGACCGCTGGACGCCCGCAGCGACCTGTTCAGTCTCGGCGCTTTGCTCTATGAAGCTTGCACGGGGGAATCGCCGTTTCGGGCGCCGTCGCTATTGGCGAGCATGGCGCGCGTCGGCAGTCATTCGCCGCGATCGCTATCCAAGTGCAACGGCGGCATCCCGCGATGGTTCTCGGACATCGTCGATCGGTTGCTGCAAAAGGATCCGGCCGCGCGCCCGCAATCGGCCGACGAACTCCTGGAACTACTACAACGGGGCGAAGCGAACCCGGCGCAACGTCGGCGCAGGACGAAGGCGGTGTACGTAGCAGCGCCGTTGCTTGTGCTCGCGAGTGCGCTCTTGTACGCGAACTGGCCTGCGGAAGTGGTTGAAACGCCGAAACCAACGAGCACACGCAGCGCCGCGGTCGCGCCGTCGGCGAGCTTCTTCATCGAGCGGACCGGTCAGGGGTATGCTTCGCTGCGCGCGGCAATCGATTCGAGCCGTTCTGGAGACACCGTCGCCATCGCCACGCGCGGCCCGCATGCCAGTGAGCCGATTGACCTGGGCGACAAGAACCTCACGCTTCTCGCTGCGGGCGGAGAACGCCCCATCGTCGTGTTCGCGGCCGGCGCTTCGGCCGCTTCGCCGGCGATCGATTCGTCCGGGAAACTGACGATGGAAGGGATCGAAATCCGTTGGTCGCGACCGACCTTGCCCGGCGAGCGATCGCGCACGCAACTGATCGACACCTGCGCGGTGCGGACGCGCGGCGAGCTGGAATTGATCGATTGCGTGATCCGCATCAGCGATCGCAACGTTTGCCTGGGGGTGATCGGATCTGCCTGCCGCTTGCGGAATACACGGTTGAATGCTCCCCGGGGCGTGGGAGTGTCCTGGCGTCTTCAAGAAGCGGCCGAATTGCGTCTGGATAACTGTGAAGTCGTCGCCGAGTACGGCATCGCGGCCATGGTCGACGCCGCCGCGGGCGCTTCTTACGAAGGCAACCTCGCAATCGTGCGCAGCACGTTGCGCGGCGGGCGTTTGCTTGATCTACGCGGCGCGATCGGTCCTAAGCATCAGATTCAATCAACGCTCGAGCAATGCCGCGTAGACGTGCAGCACGTGGTCGTCCTGGACTGGAGCCTCGCTGGGCCAAGGGCGCTCGAACGCCCCGCGCTGCAGGAGTCGGCTGATCAGATTCGGCGCGTACTGCGGTGGCGGGAAAAGCGGAACGCCTACGCTGGGAAGCTGCGGTTCCTGGCGCACGATTCGCCACGATTGCCGATCGCCGCGATCGCCGGCGCCCCCACCGACCTGCCGGCATGGGAGGCGTTCTGGCGCATCGGGGCGACCGAATCCGTTCAAGGGGAAACGCCGGGCATCAATTTGTCGCAGTTCGGCGCTGATCTGTCGACCGATCCTTCCGCTTCGCCGTCCGACGCCGTGCAAGACGCCAGCACCACCGAGGGTGAAGATCTATTGCAATAGTGGATCCATCGGCGCACTCATCGCGCGATGGCGGCGGACGGCGCGAGGCCGTCCGCCGACGCAAGAACTAGCGCGTGCGCGGCGCTGACGCCGTCGCTTGGGGAAATGGCGAGTCAATCCGGTCGTTGCCGACTCCCGTGTTGACGTGAATCGTCGCCGCGATGTCGTCGAGCGCCGCATCGTGCGACGCTCCCACCAAATGGTTGCCCGAGTGCGTCGTCGTGCCGGGCGGAGGATACGCCAAGCCAATCAGAATGGCGATGATCTGCTGCCGCGTGTCATCGGGGCGCCCCAGCGAACTTAGTTCTAGCGCTGGGTTGGTCGTGGGCGTCGAAACGACCGCCGCGTCCGCTGAAAACGCGGCCACGGATCCCAGGATGGGATCGGCGGAGAAGACCTCGCGATTTTCCAACCGCTCAAACATGCTGGATCGACGATTCATGGCGTAACCTCGCAAGAAGTCTAAAGGATGTTGATGTGTCAGCGGCAATCACTGACGTCACTACAGGTACTGACTGCTGCACGAAACCTTTCAAAAAAATGTCCTCGCAGCGGGACTTCTCGCGATGCCTGCGTTGGAACGCAACAGGCCGCCGCTTCAGATCGGGGCGCATTCACGGCGGTGCATCGCACCGACCTTGATGCTGGCTCCGAGGTTGGGCGTGGACCAGTTGGTGCCGAGCATCACGACGGCGCCGGTGAAGGCCCATGGCCAGGCGATTGCGCTTCCGCCGCTGCCGCTGAAATACCGGTAGGCCGTGCGCATCACGGCGTGGACCGGACCGTTTATGCCGAAGAGCAGCAGG
>CAZUBB010000132.1:12084-13131 GCA_964618485.1 uncultured Pirellulales bacterium | reverse complement strand
AAGACGCCTTTCAGGCCGTGTTCCTGGTGCTCGCGCGGCGTGCGAAGTCGTTGTCCAAGGAGTTGTCGCTCGCGGCCTGGTTGCACGGCGTGACGATTCGCGTTTGTCTCGCCCAAGGGCGAGCCGAGCGCCGGCGGCAACGGCAAATCGAACGTGCGGCGGAAGCGGTGAAAGACGAGGAAGAAATGTACCGACGCGAAACGCTCCGCGCGCTCATCGATCAAGAACTGCGGACGCTGCCGCTGCGGTATCGCGAAGTCCTGATCATGTGCGACATCGAAGGATTCACGCGGGAAGAAGTCGCCGACCGGCTGCACGTTCCCGCGGGGACGATTTGCAGCCGCCTGGCCCGTGGCAGAGAAAAACTCAAACGCCGGTTGGTCCGCCAAGGCATCGCCGTCGCCACGGGGGGCGCCGCATTGTTAGCAACGCTCCACGCTACGGCCGCAACGCCACCTACCCATCTGCTGGAAACCACGCTCCGCAGCGCCGACACGTTCGCCTGGGGTGCAGCTGCCGCCAAAACAACCATCAACATCCGAGCCCTCACCCTCGCCGAAGGAGTCTTGCGCACCATGATGATCGCTCAATGGAAAACCGTCGTGTGCGTTGCGTTGCTGATGGGCGTGTCGCTCTTCAGCGGGTCGGGAATGTTCGGGGCTCGCAACACTGCTTTCGCGGGGAACATCTTTAAGGATTCGTTCAACGACGACAGCATTTCCGATGGCTCGCCTGTGACTTGGACGCCCGTACTTGACGGTTGGCCAGGCACTCAATTTGAGGTTGTTGATGGCAATCTCCGTGTCTACTCATCAATACCAGGCCAAGGCGGCGTTTTGGCCGCGCTCGGCACGCAGTTGCGCGATGGTTCGATCCGCGCCAAAGTTCGAGTCGACAGCAATGTGAACGAATCCGCGGGCGTCGCCTTGCGTGGTTCTGATGGCGGCTCCGTTTCGTTCGAAGTTGATGGAGAAGGGGCGCTTTGGCGTACGCAGGGCGGCGTGATTGAACGGTTCATGGACACCGACCTCGATCCTACACAGGAAG
>CAZUBB010000132.1:0-12074 GCA_964618485.1 uncultured Pirellulales bacterium | reverse complement strand
CATTCAGCTCGATGCGTTCGGCGAAGATGTTTCCGTCTGGGCCTGGTATGCGGCAGATCCGATGCCCACGAACCCGACCGCCACATTCACGACAAGCTTCACACCTGCCGGCGTGCCGGCCATTTTCTACGGCGTTGACATTGAAGACACGCAGGCAAATACCGGCGCTGCCATCTTCCGGTACGTTCAGGTTGCGGACCGGCATATCGTCCCCGAGCCAAGTGGCGGCGCGCTCTGCGCCATCGGCGGTACGCTGCTGAGTCTCGGCCTGCTGTTCCAGCGACGTCGTTCTCGGCCGTAGTGCGTCAAGCAGCGAAACGAACGCACGGCGCACGCATAAGCCCAAGCCCAGGGGTGGCCACCACGGACTTCCTGTGCTCGAAAGACTTAGTGCGGCCTCCCCTGGGATCGCACCTCGCGCCATCCCAGGGAAGGCCGCTTGCCACTTTGTGGACGGTAACTGCGTCCGTGGCGGCCATCCCTGGGCTTGGGGTTGTGGCGATGCGCGGTTAGTGCACGCGTTGGCCTGGCTTGGCGCCTTCGTCGGGGCTGAGCAGGAACACATCCTTCCCGCCGGGGCCGGAGGCCACGACCATGCCTTCGCTGAGGCCGAATTTCATTTGCCGTGGCTGCAGGTTGGCGACGACGATCACCAGCCGGCCGATGAGCTTCTCCGGTTGATACGCCGCCTTGATGCCGGCGAACACCGTGCGGCGTTCTTCGCCGCCGAGGCTCACCGTAAGCTTGAGCAGCTTGTTCGCCGTCGGCACTTCTTCCGCGGTGAGGATGCGCGCCACGCGCAAATCGACCTTGCCGAAATCGTCGATCGTGATCGTCGGCTGCAGCGGTTCGGCCGCGAGCGATTCGGGGCCGTCGTTATACGCGGGCTGCTCCGTCGGAGCGCCTTCGATGCTGGCTTCAATCATGGCGGAGACCTGGGAGGATTCGACTCGGGTAAGCATGTGTTGGAATTTGTTGACCGCCGCGCCGACGCGCGGCGTCGCGGCCTGCGACCACGACGTGAGCGGCTCGCCGAGCAACTCGCCGGCCTGCTTCGCCAGACGCGGCAACACCGGCGCGAGGTAAATCGCGAGCTGACGGAACAGGTTCAGCCCGGCGGTGCAAACGTCCTGCAGTTCCCGCTCCTTGCCCGGCTCCTTTTTCAGAACCCAGGGCGCGCGGTCGTCGATAAACTTGTTCGCGGCGTCGGCCAGCAGCATGATCTGCCGCATCGCCTGGTGGTAATCGCAGTTTTCGTAATGCGCGGCGATCGCCTCGCCCGCGTCGGCGGCGCGCTGAAAGAGCCCTCCGTCGTCGGGATACGACGCGGAGAGGCCCGTCGTCTTGAGAAAACCCGCGGTCCGGCTGGCCAGGTTCACCACTTTGCCGACCAGATCGGAATTCACTTTCGCGACCAGCTCGTCGAGATTCATGTCGACGTCATCGAGCCGCGAACCCAGCTTCGACGCATAGTAATAGCGCAGGTACGAAGGATCGAGATGCTCCAGGTACGTCCGCGCGCGGACGAACGTCCCCTTGCTCTTCGACATCTTCTCGCCGCCGACCGTCAGGAACCCATGGATGTGAACCCGCGTCGGCAGATTGAATCCGGCGGTCTTCAACATCGCCGGCCAGAAGAGCGTGTGAAAGTACGTGATGTCCTTGCCGATGAAGTGATGCACCTCGGTCGCCGGATCGCGCCACCACGCGTCCAGCTCCTCGCCGTTCCGCTTGCACCACTCCCACGTCGAGGCCAGGTAACCAATGGGCGCGTCGAACCAGACGTACCAATAATCGCCGGGGCTATCGCTGATTTCAAAGCCAAAGTACGGGGCCGGGCGTGAGACGTCCCAGTCGCGGAGCGGCTCGCCGAGGAAGTGCCCCTTCAGGTAATTCGCTACTTCGTCCTGCAAATGCTCGCCGCTCTGCGTCCAGTCTTCGAGAAACCCGTGCAGCTTTTCGATATTCACGAACAAATGCCGCGCGCTGCGCACCTCGGGCGTCGTCCCGGAGAGCGTGCTCACCGGATCGATCAATTCCGATGGCGAATACGTCGAGCCGCACTTGTCGCAGCTATCGCCGTATTGATTCGGCGACTTGCAGCGTGGGCACGTTCCCTTGACGAAGCGATCGGCCAGGAACGTTCCGGCTTTCACGTCGAAGAGCTGCGTCACGTCCCGCTCGATCACCAGCCCCGCCGCGCGCAGCGACTTCCAGAACCGCCCGCACAGCTCACGATTTTCGGGGCTGTTGGTGCTGCCGTAGTTGTCGAATTCAATATCGAAGCCGGCGAAGTCGTTCACGTGGTGATCGCGCATGTCGGCGATCAGCGCCTCTTCGCTGCGTCCCTCTTGCCGGGCGCGAATCATGATCGCCGTCCCGTGCGTGTCATCGGCGCAAATGAAAATGCACCGGTTCCCCCGCAGCTTCTGAAACCGCACCCAAATGTCGGTCTGGATGTACTCCACCAGATGGCCAATATGAATATGGCCGTTGGCGTAGGGCAGGGCGGAAGTAACGAGGATGCGTCGGGACATGCGCAAATCAACAGGAAGAAGGAGCCGGAAGCGTCAGCGCCCGGAGCGCCGCTCGCCCCAACCGCAAACGCGGCATTCTACCGGCAACCGTAGCACACCGGGAGACGGACCCGCCCGTCCAGCCGCTCGTCGGACGCCACCCGAGATTGACCGGTTCGCCCGGTTTTGCTATTCCGCCGCTTCGAAACGTCCGTTCCCGGCTCGCGGCGCTTCCGGAGGCGTTCAAATGACCAGTTTTCTTCTTCGGCTAATTGCGGCGGTGTCGCTCACAACCGCATTGGCGACCAGCGCCTGTGCGCAGGAACCTCCGCCCCAGGATCGAGAAGCACTCGCCCAACGGCTCGAGGCCAAACGCGAGGAACTGGCGGCGCTCCAAGGCGAGGTCGAGCAACTAACTCGCATTCTTGGCCAAGAGCAGGTCATTCTTTGCACGATTCAACGCGTCGCCTTTGAAATGGCCGAACTCCAGGCCTCTGGCATGTTTCCCGACGTGCCGGGCGAAACGGAAGTTCAGCGCTACGCCCGGCTGGAGCGAGAATTGCGCCAGCAGAGCTTCGTCGATCAGTTGGATAAGCGAAAAATCGCCATCGTGAACACGATGCCGCTCCTGCTGCGCCCTGACGGACCGACGACGTTCAGCGAGGGAGGCGAATATCCGGTCGTCAAGGTCGACCAGGCCGACAATGTGAGCGTGGAGTTCAAGAAGTACGGCACCAGCGTGGAACTGACCGGCGCCGCGACCGAGGCGAACAAGGTCCGGCTCCACATCAAGATGAACATCAGCGAGCTCGACGAGTCGCGTAGCAAAAAGGCCGACGGCAACGATGTGCACGCACTCACCAGCAGAACGATGGAACGCACGTTCGACATGACCGGCGGGAGCAGCTTCGTGGCCTGGCAGCCCAAGCCGATGAAGAAGGCAAAGCAGCCTCGCGCGGTAACGGACGTCGCCTGGATCATCACTCCGGACCTGATCGTCGTGCCACCGGAC
The DNA here is from genome assembly GCA_964618485.1 of uncultured Pirellulales bacterium. Taxonomy (GTDB): domain Bacteria; phylum Planctomycetota; class Planctomycetia; order Pirellulales; family JALHLM01; genus JALHLM01. The sequence continues at coordinate 8,546 of CAZUBB010000132.1, read as the reverse complement.
TCGCTGGGGACCGCGAATCGTCAGCCACCTGCGTCCGGGGGCTATCCATCTACCGATGCGCTTCCGGTCAAGCTGCGCTTCAAGTTCGTCCGCATCAACCTCAGCGAGATGCCGGCACACCGCAAGGAATTGAATCTCCTGCAGGATGTCTGGGAACTCGGCGGCAACGAGCAGACGCTGCGTCCGGCGTTTGCCGATACGCCGGAGCAGGCGCAACAGGCCATCGCCGCCCTCGATAGGCTCGTGCAGCAAGGTGTCGCCGTGGTGCTGTCCGATACCTTGTTGAACGCCACGATGGGGCAAGCGTCGTACGTGGAAGACGTGACCGGCGAGTTCAGTTATCCCGGAAGCACTGAAAAGAAGAAGCTCGGGCTATATGTCGATGCCCTCGCCAAGCCGTCGCGCGACGGACGCATCAACGTCGAATCGCATTTCTGGTTTCACGAAGCCGATTTCAACGACACGATCGGCGGGCTGCCGCTCATGCGAGTCGAAGAGGCCCCCGTCAACGCGGAGCTGCTTCCGGGAGAAACCTGCTTCTGGCGCGGGCTGATCCGGAATATCGAAATGGAAACCACCGACAAGCGCGGTCGCAAGAAGAAGGAGGCGGCGCTGACGCAGACAGTAATGCTCGTGACGCCCGAGATCGCACCGAAAGTCCAAACTGCAATGCCGCCCGCGGCCAACTCCAGGCGCTAACGCTTCTGGCTCGCAACCAATCCCTCGGAATTCTCCTCCGTGCCCTCCGCGCCTCCGTGGTGAATCACTCCGAAAAAAACCGTGCCCCGCGGCTCGTTTCGGCCTCCCAAGTTTGTTCCGCCGGATCGCAGGGCGCGTAAAGCGGCAGATCGCAGCGGCGGCATTCGTCGGTGAAGAGGTGCACGCCGAAGAAATCAATGAAGAACGCCTTCCCACAGCGCGGGCATTTCCAATAGAACAGCCGATGTGCGGCGACAACGTACGGCACGAAAGCCGCCAGGCCCAAGATGATGAGCGCCGCCCCGGATTGAATGAGCGCGGTGATCGCCATGGCCAATCCCATGCCCGGCAGCACCGCGAGCAACGTCAGCCAAACCCAGGCCCGGCGCCGCCGCTTTTCCAGCCAGGCGCCATAGTACGCGTGCTGCGGCTTGAGAAACGTGAACTGATATCCCACCGCTCACTCCAGGCGCTAACGCTTCTGGCTCCAGAATTCAGAATTCAAGCTCCTAGCTCCGAACTCCAATCTCCTGGCTCCTGGCTCCTCCCCTCCTCACTCCGTCAGCGTCCCCTTCGTGCTCGGCACTCCCGTCATTCGCGGGTCTTTTTCTACCGCCATGCGGAGTGCCCGCGCCGCGCTTTTGAAGATGCCTTCGCTGATGTGATGGCTGTTCCGACCGTGGTGCAGCACGACGTGCAGGTTCATCAGCGCGTTGGCGGCGACCGCTTGCCAGAAGTCTTCCACGAGTTCGCTGTCGAAGTCGCCGATCTTGCTGGCCGGAATCGGCGCGTTGAATACGTGGTAATAGCGGCCGCTCAGGTCGAGCGCCGTGGTGACGAGCGTCTCTTCCATCGGCAGCGTAAAGTGCCCGTAGCGGCGAATGCCGGCCTTATCGCCGAGTGCCGCCTTGATCGCCTGGCCGAGGCAGATGCCGGTGTCCTCGACGGTGTGATGCTGATCGACGTGCAAGTCGCCGTCCGCCTTGACGCGCAGATCGAACGCCCCATGCCGCGCCAACAGCGTCAGCATGTGATCGAAAAACCCCACGCCGGTGGCGATCTCCGCCTGGCCCGAACCATCCAGGTTCAACTCCAGCGAAATCTTCGTCTCAGCAGTAGCCCGTTCGACTTTACCAACCCTACCGCTCATCGACATCGCTCCAACAGAGTTTCACCACAGAGCCACGGAGGACACGGAGAGGAGGGAGGAGAAGAGGAGTAAAACAATGAACGATGAATGATGAAGTATGAACGACGAACGATATAGGAACTGACTCTCCTTCCCGTTCATCACTCATCGTTCATACTTCATCGTTCCGCTCCCCCTTCTTTTCTCCTTTTCTCCTCTTCTCCTTTTCTCCTCCCCCTCAAACCATACCGCGCAGCAGCCCCAGGCAGGCCTCGATCTGGTCGTCTGTGCCGACCGAAATCCGCAGTCCGTCCGACCAGCCGGGATAGTTCATATAGCGTACCAGTACGCCGGACGCCTTGAGCCGCTCGTACAGCGGTTTGACCGGCACGGTTGGGTGCGGGGACCAGACGAAATTCGCCTGCGACGGCACCGGCTGGAACCCCAACGCCTGCATCCCGGCGGAGAGTTTGTCGCGCGTGACGAGCACCTTGCGGCGATTCTCGCGGAGCCACGCCTGGTCGTCGATCGCGGCGGTCGCCCCGGCAATCGAGAGCGCGTCGACGTTATACGAATCCTTCACCTTGATCATCTCGCGCACCAGCGCCGGCTGCGCGATGGCGAAACCGAAACGCAATCCAGCGAGCGCGTACGACTTGCTCAACGTGCGCGTGACGATGATCTTCTCGCTCATCGCCACGAGCGCCAGGCAATTCGTTTCCGCGAAGTCGACGTACGCTTCGTCGACGACGAGCGGGCAAGGCAACCGCTCGGCGATCTCCAGCACGCGTTCCGGGCGAATGTACGTTCCGGACGGGCTGTTCGGGTTCGGCAGGAACGCCAGCTTCAATCCCGCGGTCGCCGCGCCGAAGGCGTCGGGCAACGACCAGTCGGCGTCGAACCGCACCTCTTCCGCCCGCGCGCCTTGGATTTCCGCCAGCGTGCGATAGAGGATGTAACTTGGGTACGGCAGCCGCAGCAATTCTCCTTCGCCGATGAACGTCCGAGTCAAGATCGTCAGCAGGTCGTCGCTGCCGTTCCCGCACAGAATCCAATCGGGACCGATTCCCGGCACGTCGGCCGCAAACAGTTGCGCTGCCCGCAAACGAAACGCCGTCGCCATCGGATCGGGGTAACGCTGCAACCCGCCCCGCAGCGCGGCCTCGATCGCCTGCGCGACCGCCGGCGAGCACGGATAGGGATTCTCATTCGTATTGAGCTTGATGAACTTTCCCCCCTGGGGCTGTTCACCCGGGGCATACCCGGCCAAGGCGGCAATGTTGGGGCGGACGAAGGACATTGGCAGACTTCAGGCGACAGGGAAAAGGCACGCGTTCCATCATAACGGAGCGGCTAGACCGACGGTGGGTTCAGGCCGGGCGAGGCGTCAGCGCCTAGGGCGGCCGCGGCTGCCTTTGGTGGGGCGTCGGGGCGGTTTTTTAGGCGAGTGCGGGCCCTCGGAGCGATCGATCGCGGGGTCGGCCCGGGTTTCGACGTCCAATTCCGCCGCCTGGCCGCGGAATTCCTCCCCCACGCGGCAGAGCGCCATCCTCGCCTGGGGGCTGTCCGATTTGCCTTGCATCTCGAACAGAAAACGGCTCGGAATGGTCGGGCGTGGCTTGCCCCATTTCATGCGCCCGAGCGCCAATGAAACTGTCAGCCGGTCGCGCGCCCTCGTGACGCCGACGTAACAGAGCCGGCGTTCCTCTTCGATGGCGGACCCTTCCTCCTTGATCGAACGGATGTGCGGCAGAAAGCCCTCTTCCATGCCGACCAGAAACACCTGCGGGAATTCCAGCCCTTTGGCCGCATGCAGCGTCAATAGCGCGACGGCGTTCTTTTCCAGCTTCGATTCCTTGTCGTCTTCCTCCTCGCGATCGCCGAGGGCAATCTCTTCCAGAAAATCGCTGAGCTTGCCGCGTGCATTCTTTTGCGAAAACTCCGCCAGCGAGTTCACCACTTCCTGCACCGCGTTCCAGCGCGTGATCGCTTCGTTCGGATCTTTGAAGAGCCGCGTCAGTTCATCCTCGTAGCGAATCTCCCGCACGAGATCGGTCACCACTTCGGCGAGCGGTTCACTCTTGATGCGGCGACGGTAACGCTCCAGCAATTGGCCGAACCGCTCCATTGCCGTGGCCGCCGTCGCCGTGACGCCAGGCACGGCGCCGGGGCTGGCGAGCAACTCGCCGCACGATTTTTTTGCTTTCGCGGCCACCTCGGTGAGTTTTTCGACCGTGCTTTGTGTTATCCCGCGCGGCGGCAGATTGATGATGCGCCGGAGCGACACGTCATCGGACGCGTTGGCTAACACCTTCAAGTACGCGAGGATGTCGCGCACTTCTTTGCGATCGAAGAACGACCGGCTCCCCATGATCACGTACGGAATTTTTTCGCGCCGCAATTCCTGCTCAAACAGCCGCGGCTGCTGATTGGTGCGGAACAGAATCGTGAAGTCGCGCGGCTGAGCCTCGCGCTGAAATACCTGCCGGCGGATTTCCTCCACCACGGCATGAGCCTCGGCCTCGGCGGTCTCGCACTGCCACAGCTTCGGCTTCGGCCCCGGCTCGCGCCCCGCGCGGAGGATCTTATCGTGCCGATTCTTGTTGTGCGCAATCAGCCGATTCGCCAGCGCGATGATTTCGCCGGTCGAGCGATAGTTCTCCTCCAGCCGCACCACCTTGGCCTCCGGCCAGTCCTTGCGGAACCGCAAGATGTGCGCCACCTCCGCGCCGCGCCAGCCGTAAATCGATTGGTCGTCATCTCCTACGACGCACAGATTGCGGTGCCCGGAAGCGAGCGCCTTGATGATCCGGTACTGCGAGCCGTTCGTGTCTTGATACTCGTCGACCAGCACCTGCTCGAACCGTTCCCGTTCCGCCCGAATCGCCGCCGGGTGTTTTTCGAAAATCTCCTCCGTCAGCAGCAGCAGATCGTCAAAGTCGACCGTTCCCGCCGCCTTGAGCGCGTTCTGATAACGCCGATACGCGGCCGCCGCCAGGTGTTCCTTGTCGGTCCGGGCCACGGCCGACGCCTGGGCCGGGCGCACCGAGGCCGATTTCCAGCGGCTGATCTGGTTCACCAGGTCCCCCGGCTTCATCGTCTCCTGCGCGACGTCAATCTCCTGCAACGCCTGCCGGGCCACGCTCTCCTGGTCCCCGCGGTCGCAGATGGCGAACTCGGCCGGATACCCCAGCAGGGCGATGTGCCGCCGCAAGACCCGCACGCAGAGGGAGTGAAACGTGGAAATTTCCGGCCGCGTCGGCCGCCGCTTGCCGAGGAGCGTGGCGGCCCGTTCCTGCATCTCCCCGGCGGCCTTGTTCGTAAAGGTGACGGCCAGAATCCGCTCGGGGGCCGTCCCATGCCGAATCAAATTGGCAATCCGATACGTCACCACCCGCGTCTTCCCGGTCCCCGCCCCGGCCAGCACCAAGAGCGGCCCAGCCAGGGTCTCGACGGCATCTTTTTGGGCGGGATTGAGTCCGTGGGACATAGGGGAGTGATGGTACCGGAACCTGCCCCTGACGTAACAGACGCCCAAATGAGCACGCGTGACGAATCGCATTTGCCAATCACACTCGTTATGCTGCAGCGGCGTGGCAGGTGACGATGACAGCGTGGTTATTTTCTTAACCTAGTTAGGAGCATGACGGTGAGTTACGACCTTGTATTTTGGAAGGAAGCGACCAAGTCCGATCTGTCTGCTGCCAAGATTTTCGAGGAACTCGCGGAAGGCCGTCAAGTTTCGCATCTTGCCGAATTGCCGGTTGATCGCATCGTCGGTCGTCTTGCCAAAGAGTTTCCAGGCATTGTCACGGATGGAGGGCTGACGTACTGGGAAGGCGATGAGCGGGGCATGTTCGAGGTGGATTGCTCGCCACAGCATGTGCATATTTGCTGTCGGGACCTGACGGACGAAGACATGAATCGCATCATCGACGTGGCAAGAGAATTCGATTGTCCACTCTATGATCCGCAAGTCGATCGAAGATTCGACGGCAAATCGGCGTAGTCAAAGGGGCTTGCGGCCGCCGTAGCCGCACTGAGTAAGACGCCGATTTCAGGAGCTTGCGAGCATGTGCGCCGTCAATTCAACTTCCATCGCCCCCATGCTCTCGGTCCGCCGCGGGAAAGAGGCGATCGCCTTCTATCAATCCGCCTTCGCGGCCGAAGTCACCTACCTGGTCGAAAGCCCCGACGGCGAAGTCGTCGCCCGGCTCTCAGTCGCCGGCGCCGAGTTCTGGCTCGCGGACGAGTCCCCCGAACACGCCAACTTCAGCCCGGAATCCCTCGGCGGCGGCACGGTGCGGATGATCCTCACGGTCGCAGACCCCGACGCCGTCTTCGCCCAAGCCATCAACGCCGGCGCCACCGAAGTCTGGCCCGTCAACGATCAACACGGCTGGCGCGTGGGGCGCGTCGTCGACCCGTATGGGCATCATTGGGAGATCGGGCGGCCGCCGGAATAAGGAACAACTTGTCGGCCAATAACTAATCGTCCGCCCCACTCGCTCCACGGCCCTCGCGTGCCCAATCCGGTACAATCAGCGTGCATGAACGAGAACCCCTACCAGTCGCCGCAGAGTGATATCACGAGAGGCTCACGCTTCCGTGCCCCCGAGATCCTAAGCTACGTGGCCGCGTTTGTCCTGCTCACCTCGACTGCAATTCGCTGGTTTTCAGAACGGGACTCCCAGCTTCATTACTATGCGAATCTCGCGCATGATCTGTCCGGCTTGTGCCTAGTCGCCGCGGCCGGCTGGCTTGGTTTGCCGAAGTTCGTGGCATACCTTCGCAGCCGCAGCTAAGGGGTGGCCGATTGACGACTTCCTGAAAATTGTCGTCACAAGGCCTCAATTATCGGGACCGTGTGGAAACTCTGGCCGGGAAACTAACCATTTCCCCACCCGCCTTGCGGCATTCCTTCCGACCCGTATACTATGCGTTTCGACTCACCGAACGACTTGACGAACGGGAACGCCCGCGAGGGTGCGATAGCGATGGCTCGCCAGTGTGATATTTGCGGACGTGGCCCCCAGACCGGGAATTCGATGACGATCCGCGGTAAGGCCAAGTACCTCGGCGGGGTCGGTACCAAGGTGACCGGCATCAGCAAGCGGCAGTTCAAGCCGAACCTGCAGCGGGTCAAAATCACCAACGCCGGCGGCAACCGGACCGTGCTCTGCTGCACGCGGTGCCTCCGCAGCGGCGTCGTCCGTAAGGCGGTCCAGGCAGCCCCGTTCCGTCTCCCGACCGGCGAATCCACCCCCGCTAAGGCAGCCGCCGCCCGCTAACCCGGGCCAGAGCCGCCGCGATGTTGCGCGGAGTCGACGATGAGCCTGACCCGCGAAGACGTGGAAAAAGTGGCCCTCCTGGCCCGTCTCCGTTTCACGCCAGCTGAGCTCGATCAGCTCACGAATCAGCTTTCGCACATCGTGGGTTACGTCGAGCAGCTCGGCGAGCTCGACACCCAGGGCGTGGCCCCCATGGCCCACGCGGTGGAGGTGACGAACGTCTTCCGGGACGATCTTGTCACTCCTTCCTTGCCGCGCGAGCAGGCTCTGGCGAATGCGCCCCACCACGACGACGCTTGCTTCCTCGTGCCGGCGGTCCTGGGAGAATAAGCCGGTGTCGCTGGTCGATCTTACCGCCGCGGAACTGCTGCGGGAGCTGCGTGCCGGAAGCGCGAGCGCCGTCGACGCCGCCACGGCCTATCTCGATCGCATCGAGAAGCTCAATCCGGGCGTCAACGCCTACGTCCGCGTCGACCGCGAGCGCGTGCTGGCCGACGCCGCGCAGATCGATCGCCGCCGCAAGGCCAAGGAACCGCTCGGCACGCTCGCCGGGCTGCCGGTCGCGGTCAAAGACCTGCTCTGCACCGCCGGCGAACCGACCACCTGCGGCTCGCACATGCTCCGCGACTTTCGCCCTCCTTATGACGCCACGGCCGTGGCCCGGCTCCGCGCCGCGGACGCCGTGATCCTCGGCAAGACGAACCTCGACGAATTCGCGATGGGCGGCTCCACCGAATCGTCGATCTTCGGCCCCACGCACAACCCCTGGGACCTCCGCTGCATCGCGGGCGGCAGCAGCGGCGGTTCGGCGGCGGCCGTCGCGGCGTCGTTGGCGCCGTTGGCGATTGGCACCGACACTGGCGGTTCCATCCGCCAGCCGGCCGGCCTCTGCGGTATCACGGGGCTGAAGCCAACCTACGGCCGCGTCAGCCGTTACGGCCTGGTCGCCTTCGCCAGCAGCCTCGATCAGATCGGCCCGATGGCCCACACCGCGGAAGATTGTGCGCTGCTGCTGGAAACGCTCGCCGGCCACGACCCGCGCGACGCCACGAGCGTCAATCGCCCCGCGCCGGCGTATAGCGAGGCGCTCGCAGCGCCGCTCAAGGGACTGCGTCTCGGCGTGGTGAAAGAACACTTCGGCGCCGGTCTCGAACCAGAGGTCGCCAGCGCGGTGACGCAAGCGATCGACGTCTTCCGCTCGCTGGGCGCGACGATCAAAGATGTTGAACTGCCGCACGGCCGCTACGGCGTCGCCACGTACTACGTGATCGCGCCATGCGAGGCCTCCAGCAACCTCGCCCGCTACGACGGGGTTCACTACGGCTATCGCACCGACGAACCGGCGATGCTCAAGGAACTCGAAGTCGAGACGCTGGCCTCGAAAAACGCCGCGTCGGTCGACACCTCGCTGGTTCGAATGTATCGCC
>CAZUBB010000131.1:8197-13133 GCA_964618485.1 uncultured Pirellulales bacterium | reverse complement strand
AAAAATTCCCTACGCTGTTGACAGGAGACCTCAGATGTCTTCGGTCGGGGTGGTGCCACGGTCGGGAGACCGTGACACAACTGTGTTAGTGGTCGTTAAGCCATTGCTGAGATTTTTCGGTGAGTTGCTGGGGGGCGGTGAAGAGGAGGATTTTTTCTGGTGGGATTTCCTGGAAGGCGTTTTGGAATCGGTCGTCGGTGAGGGACTCGTTTTCGCGGACGGTGCGGATGGCGATGCCGAGGATTTGGGTGGGGAATTGGCGGGCGATGTCGCCGTAGATTTCGGGATCGGATTCGCCGCTGTCGCCGATCAGCAGGCATCTTCGTCGTGGATTGTCTTTGAGTAGACGCTCGATCGCGGGCGTCTTGATGAGGGCGGAGTCGGCCAGCAGGTTTTGCCAAGAGTCGTCCCAGGCGCGGAACGTTTTCATGTCGTACGTGCCGGCGGGGAATTGCGCTTCCCTGCGGAAGGCATTCAACGGCGCATAGAGTTGCCAGGGGCTGGCGGAGACGTAATGGAACGTTGCGCCGCGCTCGGCCTGCGCGCGATAACTCTCCGGCATGCCGGGGACGGGAGCGAAGGGGCGCGCGAAGGTGTTGCGGAGCAACTCGACCTTGTCGGTGACCTGGCTGATTTTGATCGTGTCGTCGATGTCAGAGATGACGGAGACGCCCTCCGGCGGAATCAGAAACACCTCGCTGGCGAAGCGCCGCGAGTCTTCCGAATTGAGCACGATTTCAATCGGCAGTTGCGCGACGTCCGCTGCGACCGCGGTGCGCGGGATCGTAAATCGGCCGAAGAAGTGACCGTTTGGCGCGGAGTCGTCGCAGTGGATTGTTTGGCCGGCGATGCGGACGTCGAGTTGCTTGCCTCGTTCATTGTCGGCGAGGAACGGCAGCACGCGTTCGCGCAGCAATTCGCGGTCCCATTCGATATGGTCGAGGTCCGCGGCCTCTGCGAGCGAATCGACGACTTCGTTGCGCCAGTCGGAATCGGCTTCCGGCTCGTGGATCCAGCCGTGGATTTCGCCCACCCAGGCGTCTTGCTTCGCGTCGAAGTGCGCGGCGGTCGGGAACAAGATGACGGTTTCGTCCGAGCGGACCGGGGAGGCCGCGAGGAGCGACGCGGCGAGCAGCGCAGCGATAGGCGTCATGGCAAGGCCGGCGGGCGCAGGGTTGCGTTGATCCACACGAGATCATCGTAACGGCGGCGCGGTCGGGATGCACGTCGCACCGCGATGGCGCGATGGATTATGCTGGCGGGATGGACGAGATGGAGAATCCGTACGCTGCGCCGACGTCAGTTGAAAGCAACTCGGTTCGTCGCGCGCCGGCACCTGATTGGCGTTACCCGCACGTCACCCTGGCGATGTCGGTGTTCCTGTGGGCGAACATCGCTTCGATCGTTTTTTATCTGCTGTTGTGGTTCGGAGCGGCGGTCGATCCCGAAAAAGACGAGCTGACCGTCTTTCATTGGCTGCTTATTTACCTGTGGCTGCCTTGGATGATTGTTGGCTGGCCGATCGCATCGCTGGCGCCGCTCATCTATTGCGCAACGGTTGATTTTGGAATGCCGCGCGCTGCGCTGAAAGCGATCACCGCGCTACTCATGTTTGGTGCGTGGGTCGCGGTTTGTCTATTCGTCGCTTAGGAGTGGGAGAGCCCCATTCGGCGACGGAGTTGCCTCCCAGAGAAGTGCGCAGGAGGTGCGCTTTACTTTTGCGCAGTCGTGGGCGGCGGGGCGGCGCGATAGACCTGGAGGGGGACGTCTTGGAAGGAGGCCAGGCATTTGCCGGCCAGGTCGATGCGGCGTTGGTCCGCGTCGAGGAGACGCCAGGCGATTTTGTGCTCGCTGTAGATCGTGACGCTCTTGTCGGGCAACGGGCCGAGGCCGGTGCGCTCGACGGTGCGCTCAACGCGCTTAGGGAGTTCCTTGCGTTCGCGGAGGACGGCGTTCACGGCCAAGCGCGGGAACGGCGGAAGCGGGACGTCGCTGGTCACGGCGCTCAGCCGGGCGTAGGCGTCGGAGAATAGGGAGTAGACACGGGCGGCCTCTTCGCTCGTGGCGGGGACGGTGTCGACGCGGTAGGTCATCGACGGGGACGACATCGTCAGGCGGGCGGCGTCCTGGTCGAATGCGCGGGTGAACTTGGGATCGGCCAGGAAGCGGACGAATTCGTTCTCATGCCCGATGGCTTTTTTCTGCAACGCTTCGACGTAGGAGTCGATGTAGCTGGTTTGCACTTCGGTTTTCACGCGGCGCGCGGGGTCGAGAAGGATAAAACGCTGGCGCGAGGGATCGAAGACGGCGATTTCCGCGTCCTCGCCGCCAAAGAAGTCGTAGACCCGGCCCCCGTGGAAGAGGGTCGTCGATTCGCTGACCGGCTCTTTTTCGTCGTCGAGAAAGACCCGGTTTTCAATGCGGAACTCCGCGGCCGCGAGCGACAAAGCGTTGGCGAGGCAGAGAGCCAGGGTCAGCAGTCGGACGGTCGGGCGAGCCATATGAAAATCCCTTCGCTGGAGCCAGGTGCGCGGAATCCCCTCGCGCGGTGCGAACGATAGCGAAGCGGGGGCGGCGGCGGAAGAGAAGCTGGGGAAGGTTCGGGCCGGAGTTGCGAAAGCGGCCGTCACTCCGGGCGCTGACGCTTCCGGCTCGCTTGGTTTTCGATACGGCGGCGCATGGCGAAGGTTCGCCCGGCTTGCTCGACGGGGGCTCGGAAGCGAAAATCGGGGGCTATTCTTTCTCAATCCTGAACCTATCGACTGCCATGCCGATCTACGAATACACCTGCCAGGGTTGCCGGCGCGATTTTGAGTTGCTTATTCGCGGCCAGGAGCGACCGGAATGCCCCGAGTGCGGCGGGCAGCGGCTGGAGAAGCGGCTGAGCGTGCCGGCGGCCCATACGGCGTCGGCCTCCAGCCTGCCGGTTTGTGCGCCGCCGTCTCCCGGGGGCGGCTGCGGACTGCCGCAATGCGGCGGGGGCGGCTGCATGGGGATGGGGATGTAAACGCGGGACTCGCCCTTCCGGGGCTGGGGTCGGGGACCTCGCCGGGCCGGGTAGAATTCATGTATTGAGCCGACCGAGGTCACCAGCCTCGACTACCGAGGACCGAGGTCACAGACCTCGGCTACAGACGGGCGGCAGTTCTGACACGCTTGAACCAAACAACACCTTCACGGTTGAACTCATGATCAAGAAGCGATTGATGACCCCCGGACCAACGCAGGTTCCGGAAGAGGCCCTGTTGACGTTGGCGAAGCAGGTCACGCACCACCGCACGGCGGAGTTCCGCAAGCTGTTCGCCGAGGTGCTGGTGGGGCTGAAGGAAGTGTTCGCCACGCAGCATGACGTGATCGTGCTGACGAGCTCGGGCTCGGGGGCGATGGAGGCCGCGGTCGTGAACCTGGTCCCGCGGGGCGGGAAGGCGATCGTGCTCGAGGCGGGGAACTTCGCACAGCGCTGGCGGAAGATTTGCGACGCGTTTGGCATCACCGTCGTGCGGCATGAAGTGACCTGGGGCGAAGCGGTCGATCCGGCCGACGTGAAGCGGCTGTTGGCGGAGCATCCGGACGCTGTCGCAGTCTTCGGCACGCTCATGGAGAGCAGCACCGGCGTCGGGCATGACGTGCAGGGGATCGCGGACGTGGTGCGTGGGACGAACGCGCTGTTCGTCGTGGACGGCATCAGCGGCGCGGCGGTGATGGAGTGCCGCACCGATGCGTGGGGCATCGACGTGGTGGTCGCGGGCTCGCAGAAGGCGCTGATGCTGCCGCCGGGATTGGCCTTCGTGACGCTGAGTCCCAAGGCGCTCAAGCAAATGGAGCAGGTGAAGCCGCAGGCGTTTTACTTTGACCTGAAGCAGCACCGCGCGAAGATCCTCGAAGGGCCTGATACGCCCTGGACGCCTGCGCATACGCTGATCGCCGCGCTCGCCGAGAACCTGAAGTTGATTCGCGCGGAAGGGATTGAGAACGTTTGGGCCCGCGCCAAGACGCTGGGCCGCGCGACGCGCGCGGGGATTGAAGCGATCGGCCTGGAACTGTTTGCTGCGCGTCCGGCGGACGGCCTGACGAGCGTTTACTTGCCGACGGACGTCGACGGCGGGGCGTTCCTCAAGCGCCTGGAACAGCGGTTCGGCATCAAGGTGGCCGGCGGCCAGGGGCACATCAAGGGAAAGATCTTCCGCATCGCGCACATGGGGATCGTCGACGAGCTGGATATTCTCAGCACGCTGGCGGCGATCGAACTGGTGCTCGATGAACTGGGCCGAAACGTGGAGTTCGGCGCAGGCTGCCGCGCGGCGCAGCGCGTGCTGGCCGAGGGGCATCCGGCGGCGGTGGGGTAGGGGACAGGCGGTAGGCGGGAGGCCGGAGGTGAAGAGGAAGTGATGAGTGCGGAGTGATGAGTGTTGTTTCGCTCAGCAATCCGTTCTCTCTTCCTGGCTCTGCGACTCCGCGCCTCTGCGTTGAAAAAGAGCAAACAGTTATTGCTCTTCAAAGTCGGTCAGTGTTCTCGGCCGTAACGCGGCGCGGAGGGCGTTGAGGACTGCGAGGACGTCGATCGCTTCCTGCAGGAGCGCGCCGGCTACGGGCGGCAAGTAGCCGGCGGCTGCGAAGAGCATGCCGAGGATCGAGAGGGCCATGCCGCCGACGGCGCTCTGCAGCGCGATAATCCGCATGCGGCGACTGATGTGGAGGAGTTCGTCGACCTTGGCGAGCGAGCTATCCATGATCACCGCGCCGGCCGCTTCCGCGGTGACGTCGCTTTGCTGACCGAAGGCGATGCCGACGGTGGCCGCCTGGAGAGCGGGGGCGTCGTTGATGCCGTCGCCGAGGAAGATCGTCTTGGCCTTGGCGGTTTCCTCGCGGACGATGCGGACCTTGTCTTCGGGGCTTTGTTCGGCGTGGACTTCGTGGATGCCGACCCGGCTGGCGA
>CAZUBB010000131.1:3267-8187 GCA_964618485.1 uncultured Pirellulales bacterium | reverse complement strand
GCTGCGGCGATCGCCGGAGACGAGCAGTAGGCGATTCAATTCGTGGCGCGGGCCGAGGTGATCGATGAACTCGCGGCCATCGGTGCGCGGTTGATCGCGGAAGCGATACGTGGCGGCGTATTGGCCGTCGATCAGAACGACGCATTCCATGCCGCTGGCTTGCGGGGGCAATTGCGCGGCGATCTCCGGGCGCTCGCGCGTGAGGCGCTTGCGATGCGTGATCGTGACCTCGCGCCCTTCGACGCGGCCCACGAGTCCCTGACCGGGCGGCTCGTGGATCTCGCCAGCTTCAGCGCCTTGGAGCTTTTCGGCTTTGGCGGCGCGGAGGATGGCATTCGCCAGCGGGTGTTTTGAGTAGCGTTTGAAATTCGGCGCGACGAGTTGTTCCGACAGCCGCGGCTCGCCGTAGGTGAGCGTGCCGGTCTTGTCGAAGATCGCCACGGTGCAGCGGTCGATCTGTTCCAACACGACCGGGTTCTTGATGATGATGCCGCGCTTGGCCGCGAGCGAGATCGAACCGATGATCGCCACGGGGATCGCGATCAACAGCGGGCAAGGCGTGGCGGTGACAAGGACGGCGAGAAACCGCGTGGGGTTGCCGCTCGCCGCCCAGGCGATGACTGCGATCGCCACGGCGACCGGGGTGTAGAACGCGCCGAGTTGATCGCCGAGCCGGCGAATCTTTGGGCGATACTGTTCAGATCGTTCCATCACGCGCATGATTTGCGCGTAGCGCGAATCGACGGCCCGTTTGGTGGCGCGGATGGTGAGGCTCGACGGGCCGTTGACGGCACCGGAGATGACATCGACGCCCGGAGTCTTGGAGACGTCATACGGCTCGCCGGTGAGGAACGACTCGTCCATGGAACCGTGCCCCTCGGTGACGATGCCATCAACGGGGCAGATTTCGTGCGGCATGACGACGATCACGTCGTCCGGTTCGATCTGATCAACGGCGATTTCTTCGATGCCGCCGTCGCGGCGGCGGTGCGCTGCGGAGGGCATGCGCTTGGCGAGCGCGCGGAGGACGCTCGAGGCGCTGCGGACCGCGTATTGTTCGAGTGCTTCGCCGCCGGAGAGCATGAGGACGACGATTGCCCCGGCGAGGTATTCGCCCAAGAGGACCGAGGTGACGATCGAGATGCCGGCGAGCAGGTCGGAGCCGAATTCGCGATGCAGGGTCTTGAGCAGTAATTCGCCGACGAGCGGGATGCCGCCGATCGCGAGCGCCGCGAAGAGCGGGAAGTTCGCCGTCAGCGGAGAGACGTCCGTCGCGAAGCGGAGCACGAGGTGCAGCGCAATCGCGGCAATCGCCACGCTGGCGATGATGGCGTAGCGGCGGTCTCTGGTGGGCTCGGTGGAGGACAACGTTGCTCGCTTTATTCTTCGTTGGCGTTGCGGAGGCATTCGAGCGCGAGGCGGATCTCGTCGTAAGGGACCTGGCCATCGAGTGCTTCGAAGATTGGTTTCAATCGCTCGGTGCCGACTTTCAGGCCGGTCTGGCAGATACGGGCGAACGTGGCGTCGTCGAGCCAGGGACTGAGGTCGGTGATGTGGTGTTCCTGGACGAATTCCGCGAGGTATTGGAACGTCGTGGAGCGGGCGCGGCCCGTGGCCTGTTGAACTTCTTCGATTGATTTTCCGGTGGCGAAGAGGGCAAAGGCCGCGGACTTGGTCTTCGAGTTGGAACGCGATTCAGGTTCCGGCGCCGGCGTTTCTGGGAGGTCGTCGAACGTGTCGTCCTGGAACTCGGCGGGATCGTCGAGCGGGAGCTGGTTCGATTGGCAATGTTCGACAATGAGCGCGACGAACTCCGCGCCGTAGTCGGCGAGTTTCTTATCGCCGACGCCGTGGACGTGGCGCATGGCGGCGAGCGACGAAGGGCGGCGGCGGGCCATGTCGCGGAGCGTGGCGTCGCCAAAAATGATGAACGGCGGGAGGCCTTTTTCGTCCGCCTTTTGCCGACGGAGTTTGCGGAGGGCGTCGAAGAGAGGGCGATCGACGCCTTCCCACGATCCGTGATCGATGGCCCCTGCGGATGGGCCGGTTGCGGCGCGCTCCGCTTTGCGACTCTTACGCACGCGGACGTGCGGCTTGGCGAGCATGGGGGTGCGCGTGCCGCGGATCACTTCCCAACCGGTTGGCGTGACCTGCAGAACGTTGTAGTCGCCGACGCGTTCCAGATAGCCTTGACTCAGCAGTTGCTCGATCCAATCGCGAACGTGGCGCTTATCGTGCTGCTGCAGGAGGCCGTACGTGCTGAGGCTGTCGTGGCGACGGGACAGGACTTTTTCGTCCTGCGAGCCGACGAGCACGAGCGCGGTGTGTTCCGCGCCGAAGGATTCCTTGAGACGGAGCACGCAGGAAATGATCTTCTGCGCGAGGACCTGGCGATCTTCGACGAGTTGCACGTCGCCGAGGCAGACGTCGCAGGCGCCGCAATCTTCGCGCGGCAGGTCCTGGCCGAAATGGCGGACGAGCAAGCGGTGGCGGCATTCCAGTGAGGAGCAGTAACGATCGATCCCTTGCAGAACCTGCATGGCGATGTCGTAGGCTTCTTTCGGCAATTCCTGTTGAATGCGCCGCCATACTTGAAAATCTTGCGGAGACCAGAAGAGCCAGCATTCGGCTTCGAGGCTGTCACGACCGGCGCGGCCGCTCTCCTGTTGATAGGCTTCCAGGCTCTTGGGCGCGGCGGCGTGAAGGACGTAGCGGACGTTCGATTTGTCGATGCCCATGCCGAAGGCGACGGTGGCGACGACGATGCGGCAGCGATCGTTGATGAAGGCGTCTTGATTGGCGCGACGTTCCTCGTCAGAGAGACCGGCGTGATACGGGAGCGCTGCGAGCCCCTCGGCGCGGAGCCTGGCGCAGAGCTCGTCGACGTCGGCGCGGCGGATGCAGTAGATGATGCCGGAGTCGTCCGGGAAGCGATCGATCACGTCGCGCATCTGCCGGTAGACGTCGTTGCGGCGGACGACGCGATATTGCAGATTGGGGCGGTCGAAAGAGCCGACCAGGAATTCGGGCTCATGGAGGTGCAACTCGCGGGCGATATCTTCGCGGACGCGCGGCGTGGCGGTGGCGGTGTAAGCGTGAACGCCGACGTTGGGAAAGGTTTCCTTGAGCGCGCGGAGCATGCGGTACTCGGGGCGGAAATCGTGCCCCCAGTCGCTGATGCAGTGCGCTTCGTCGATGGCGAAGAACGAGACGGTCTGCTCGCGGAGAAAATCGAGCGTGCGCTCGTTCATCAGCCGCTCGGGGGACATGTAGAGCAGCTTGAGCCGCCCAGCGCGGACTTCGTTGGCGACGCGCAGCCGCTCGGCGGGGGGCATGGCGCTATTGACGCTGGCGGCGGCCACGCCGTTGTCGCTGAGGGCGTCGATCTGGTCCTTCATCAGCGAGATGAGCGGCGAAAGGACCACCGCGACGCCGTCCATGGCCAGCGCGGGCGCCTGAAAGCAGAGCGACTTTCCACCGCCCGTCGGCAAGACGACGACGCTATCGCGCCCTTCGACCACGCTCCGCATCGCCTCGGCCTGCAAGGGGCGAAAACTGTCGAAGCCCCAGACCTGCCGCAGGATGCCGCGAAGTTGATCCACGATGAGCGAGCCGCTGCGCCGACAGGAGGAAACGGGAAACGATCCTCCTAGGTATAGCCGCGGTAAGGCGTTCGCTCAACGAGGGAGCGTGTCAGCGAAGAAACAGAACCGGAGCGCACCCCGCGACTATTGGGGCAACGCTCCGGGATATTTTCAATCGCAGGCGTCGATGCGGTTTTCGAGGGAATGCGATTGCCTTCCCGCGCCGGCGATCACCGCGGCGAAGGCGTTTCGAGACGCGAGCGACGCAACGGCGCTGCCAGGAGAATGGAGAGCCCGGCGAACGCCAACGCCGCCGTGCCGGGTTCCGGGACGGCGGTAATGCGCCCGAGCCCTTCAAGGGGGTAGTCGGCCGCCGTGACGAGACCGCCGAGTTCATTGCCGATGTATCCAGCGAGCGCCTGCTGATACGTAACGCCCATGCGCGTGAACTCACCGTCGCCGAAATCGTACTGGTCGCCGCCCGTGGCAAGGAAATCGATCGTGGCGACCGACAGCGCGAGCTCTGCGTCGAGGATGACGCCGTTGTTCACAACCAGCGTGCCGTCAGCCAGACGAACGTCTTGCACGCGCGAACCAGCGGCGAGATTGGGATTGTAGGTAAACTCCAGACCGGCGATCTGCGCGAACCGGCCGTTGAACGTTTCCACCTGGGACACGGCGTTTTCCAGAACGGCGAGCAGTTCTTCGATCGAGACGTCCTCGACGACTGAAACGAAGTTCGCAAACGGGGCGACGTCGAACGTGTTGAGTTCGGAAAGATCGCCGGCGGGAATTAGCGCGTTGTTGCGAATGCCGCCGCCGTTTTGAAACGCCACGACCGGCCGGGGGACGCCGAACGCGTCGGCGAGTTCCTGCGCCTGCCAGAGGATCGAATCCGTCAGGAGGTCGCCGAGGTTAGTCTCCCGGCTGCGTACATTATTGCGAATGCCGTCGAGGGCAACTTCGCTGTGGCCAATGATGTTCGAGGACAGTCCGGCGATCGACGCTTGCACCGGCGCCACGATATCGTTCAGCACCGTGGCGTCGGGTACGACGGCGAAGTCTTCCGGCACCACCGCGACGCTTGCCGCGTCGACCACGCGCACCGGCCCGCCCGTGAAGGCGGTGAGCTTGCCGTCGTCGTCGAACGTGGCTTCCAGCCGGCCGAGGTACTTGTAATCGCCTGCCGTCGTGATCACCGGCACGGTGGCGCCGTCTTGGCCGACGGCCGAGAGCGGGTACGGACCAAACACGGCAGTTCCATCGGGCACGAGCGGATTTGCCGCGTTCGCCAGCAACTCATTGAAAAGTTTTACGCCATCACAAAAACGTATGA
>CAZUBB010000131.1:0-3257 GCA_964618485.1 uncultured Pirellulales bacterium | reverse complement strand
CGTTCGCCAGCAACTCATCGCCGCCACCGGCGATGGCAATATCGACGCCGCTCAACTGCGGGATCAGCGCCAGGTCTTCGGCGACGCTCTGCAAATGACTCACCAGCACAACCTTATTCACTCCCGCGGCGTGTAATTGGTCGATTTGCTGTTGGACCACTGCCGCAACATCCGGATTGACGACCACATTGCGCGGGCTGGAAATGAATGGCAGATCGGGCGTCGTGGCGCCGACAATTCCTACTTGCTGCCCGCCTGTGGTAACGATCAGGCTCTTCGCGATTCGTCCCGAGCCGACCAACGCGTTCAGCGATGGTTCCGCGCTAAAATCGAGGTTCGCGCTGAGAAACGGCGTATTGGTTCCCGTGCCTTGAATGAAGTCGGCGAGCACGTCCGGGCCAAAATCGAAATCATGGTTGCCCATGATGATGGCGTCATAGCCAATGGCGCCGAGGGCCAGGGCGTCGTAGAACTTTCCGCCGGGGTCCGTCAGCGACGCGTTAAACTCCGGCCCGGCCAAGAAGTTATCGCCGCTGGAGAGCGTGAGTACGCCGTTGGTCGCCGCGGTCGATCGCAATTGATCGACGAGCGTTTTGAACCGGGCGACTCCGCCAAAATCGGTCAGACCGGCACCGGCATTGATCAGTTGGGATTCTCCATCGTTATTGTGGAGAAGCGTCAGTGAGAAATCGGCGACTGCGGGAGTCGCCGTAAAGAGAACCGCCGCGAATCCCGCCGCACGAGCGCCGCGCGCGGACCATCGTCCGAAAAACATGATGCTTGCTCCCCGTGGTGATGAGCCAATTCGATTGCGCTGGTTCGATGGAATGCAATCGCAAGAAGCCGGGGAATCTAGCCGGAAAGGATGAGCGTTTGTTGAGCCCCGCGTAACGACTCGGCCAGGAATCGATTCGCAGCGAGCAAAGATTCTGCTACGGAAAATAATCCGGCGTCGGCTGCACGCGTTTTCCGGCCAGCATCTCTGCAAAATACGCGCTGACGCGGTCGGTGATGCGGGCGAGGAAGGCTTCGCCGGTGGCGGCTGTGGCTTGGGAGGGTTTTGGGTCGGCCTGGTCTTGCCACATGTCGGTGCGGACGTTGTCTGGGAAGGCGGCCAAGGCGGTCGAGGTTTCGAATTCCTGCGCGTGGCCGGGGAGGTCTTCCGGGAGGCGGTGGCCGGTTTGCAGGAGTTCGCGGGCGTCTTGTTCGGTGAGTACGTCCCAGTACGAAAGGAAATGGACGTTGACGCCAGCGAGGCGTTGGAATTGATCCCAGACGCCATGGCAGGGGGCGACGTTGCCGCCGTGGCCGTTGAGGACCAGCACGTGACGAAAGCCGGCGCGGACGGCGCTGTCGATCAAGTCGTTCACCACGGCGAGAAACGTGCCGGGGCGCAGGCTGAGCGTGCCGGCGTGGCGCATGTGATGTTCGCTGATGCCGGCCATCACGCCGGAGGCGATCAGAACGCGCGGGGCGAGCCGTGCGGCGACGCGCTCGGCGACGAGCGTGACGCTGCGCCAATCGTGTTCCATCGCGAGGTGTTCGAGATGCTGTTCGATCGCGCCGAGGGGGATGATCACGCCCTGGAGTTCGCCGGAGGCGATCCGGGCGCGGAACTCGCGTCGGGTGAGTTGGCCGAGATGGAGCATGGACAGGCGGGAAGGAGGAGGCTGGAGGGAGGAGGAAACTTCATCCTCATTCTTTTCTTCTCTTCTTCACTTCTCCTCCCACTGAAAACTGAACACTGAAAACCGAACACTGGACGAGCCTCGTCCCTACGCCAACCACTCGCGCATCACCCTTCCGCGGCTCAGCGTGTGGGGGCGGGAGAACGTGTCTTGGAGTTCCAGGTCCGGTTGGATGCCAAGTTGGTGGTAGAGTGTGGCGAGGACGTCGCAGGGATGGACCGGGAGGTCGGCGACGAAGGCGCCTTTCTTGTCGCTGGCGCCGTAGACCAGGCCGGACTTGAGTCCGCCGCCGGCGAGGACCGTGGTGTAGGCGCTCGGCCAGTGGTCGCGGCCGGCGTCTTTATTGATGATCGGCGTGCGGCCGAACTCGCCGGTGTTGACGACGAGGGTTTTTTCGAGCAGCCCACGTTCGGCGAGATCGCTGACCAGGGCCGCGAACGCCTGATCGGTGCGAGGCATGATGTCTTTGTAGCGCCCTTCGAGTCCGCCGTGCGTGTCCCACTCCTGATTGAAGGCATTGTAGGAGACGAGCTTCACGCCGGCTTCGATGAGTCGCCGCGCGAGCAGTAGCGACTGGCCGATTTTCGTGCGGCCGTAGCGATCGCGGACCGCGTCCGATTCGAGCGAGAGATCGACCGCTTCGCGGACGCGCGGGTCGACGATGAGTTCATAGGCGCTTTGTCGAAGGCGATCGTGCGTGGTGAGTTGCGAGCGTTCGATCTTGCGCGCGGCGTCGTCGAGTTGTGACAGCAACGACCAGCGCGACGCCATCCGGGACGACGCGAAGCCCTCGGGCAACGTCAGCGCCAGCGGGCGGAATTCTTTTTGTTGGGGTTCGCCGGCGATCAGGAAGGGATCGTGTACCGGGCCGAGGAACCCGGAGTATTGGCCGGGCATGCGATTCGACGGGCCCGGAATGCTCAGCCAGGTGGGAAGCGAGACGCTGAGCGGAATGGGGGATGGCTCGCGCTGCAGATAATTCAGTACCGCGCCGGGGCCGGGGAAGTCATCTCCCTTGGCTTCCCGATCCTGGTCGGGCTGATCGTTCGATCCGGTTAGCGTGACATATGTTCCGGCGATGTGATTCGTGAAGCGGTGTTCCATCGAGCGGACGACGAGCAGCCGATCGGCGATCTTCGCCGCTTCAGGGGCCATCGTCGTGAACTCCGTGCCCGGCACGCTGGTGGAGATCGTCGAGAATGGCCCGCGCACTTCGGCCGGGGCGTGGGGTTTGGGGTCCCAAAGATCGAGGTGGCTGGGACCGCCTTGCAGGAGCATGAAGATGCAATGCTCCGCCGCCGGGGCGAGCGTGGCTTCAGCGCGGACGTTTCGCCGTGGCAGCAATGATCCCAGAATGCTGACGCCGCCGATGCGCAGCAACTCACGGCGATTGAATTGGGGATGCATGTTGCGCCTCGGGGATGGAGGAAGGATGGTGGCGCTCGGCGCGGCGCGGTGGGTCTTGCGCTAGTTTAAGGGGGCGAGGCGTCGTTCGGCAAGATGCTGCGAGAGTTGGGTGCGATCACCGTTTATGGGTTGTGGGGGGATTTTTCCAGTAGTCGGTCCATT
>CAZUBB010000130.1:5905-13164 GCA_964618485.1 uncultured Pirellulales bacterium | reverse complement strand
TCCGCTCTTCCTGATGGCGCCGTTTGTCCTGCAGACTTCAGAGGAGCTATGGCGGTTTGCTCGCACGTTGCTGATCTTGATCACGATCTCCGGCGCGGTCTTCGTAATGGTACCGGCGGAGTTAGCTTACGAAACGCGTGCGTCGGCCGGCGATTGGCAGAGGTGGATGGCCTTCGCGGACCTGTTGAACCTGCGGTATAACCTCGCTCCGTCACTTCACGTCGGGCTGAGCGTGGCCTGCGTTGCGGTGTATGCCAAATATGCGCGGCGCTGGCAGGCGGCCGCGCTTTGGACTTGGGCGGTCGTGATCGCCGCTTCGACCCTGCTCATCCACGAGCACCACGTCGTCGACGTCGTGAGCGGCTGGATCCTAGCGTTACTCTGCGTGCGCTGGTTTTACCGCGTTCGCGCGCCGGCCGCCGAGCCACCAACCGATCGCCAGCCCAACGAGCGCCGCCACTCCCCCCGCGATCCAGATCATCCGCCCGGCCCAGGTGAGGAGCGGATTATCGAACGCTCCTAACGACGCGTGCGCCGAAGCGATCTTCCAGGCGTCCCCTTCGCGGACCATCGTCGCAGTCCAGGGGCCTTCGATCACGAGTTCCTTGCCGCGCAGCACGAAGGCGCTCTTCGCCGTGCCATACGCCGTGGCCGCGTCGTCTCCAAACAAGTCCGAAAGTTCCGCGACGTCGACCGACAGAGTGAACTTCTCCACGAGCGGGCTCTCGCCGCCCGTCTTTTCGTTCAGATAGTCGAGCACTTCCGTCCGCCCGTGGCTCTGCGTGCCGTCGAGCCAGGTGACGACGACCTTCTCGGACAGCATCTCCGTCAGCGGCGCCCATTGCTGCTGGTTCACATGGTCGGTGAGCCGGTCGCGCAGCTCCCGCAGTTTGTTATGCGCGGGGTCCTCGATGGCGCCTGTCGCGGGAGGCGTTTCCGTCGTCTCTTGCGCGCCGGACGTGCCACCTGCCAGGAGCGCGAGGCCAAGCGTCAAGGCAACGAGTACGGTGGATCGCTGGGAACTGAACATGGCGTTCTCTCGTCGGTTGTATGAAATGAGATGCTCTAGCAGCGAAGTCGATCACTCCAGCGCCGCCGCCCAGCAGAAGTATTCAATCATGTCGCGGTCCACTTCCGTGAGCGCATGGGGATGGTACCGCGGGCAGCCAAGCGCCTGGCTTTCCTCGCGCAAGTAGGCCGTCGTCAGCGCTCGGCGCAGTCGCAATAACAAGGGCTCAATCACCGCCCCCAGCCAGCGCGGCGCAAGCTTCGGCGTGAACACCAGCACGTCGCACCGTGTGTCGCCGTTGGCGATTGGCTCGCTGATCACGAAAAAACGGCTCCGCCGCCCGCCGAAGTCGCCCGTCACCGCGGCCAGCGTGCCGCCCCAGATCGTGAGCGAAATCTCTACTTCGCGGCCGAGCGCACGGCGCAGAAACCGGTCGCTGCAACGTTCGCCGATGATCTCGGCGCGATACCGGCTCCGACGTGCATGCTCGGCGGGGCAATCGACTGCGAGCGGCGTCGTCAGCCGCCGCCCGTGGACCGTGGCGAAGTGCTGCAGGTCAAAAGCGTGGGCGTTGACCATGAACCATGTGCAATGTGCAACGAATCCTTGCGGCGCGATGGCGCGGTAATCCTCGGGCGATTCGCCGAAGAAAAACGGCAGCGGGAATGTCGCCCCGGCCCCGTTGAAGAAATAAATCGAGCCGTGACGCTCCGCGACCGGGTACGCGCGTTGCCGCGCGAACGCGGGAGGCGCCGCCGCTTGCGGCACCCGCCGGCACACGCCTTGCGGATCGTATTCCCATTCGTGAAACGGGCACCGAATGCAATCGCCGGCGACGCGTCCTTTCCCCAAGTCTGCGCCCAGGTGCGAACAGGTGGCGTCGAGTACGACCGGCGCGCCCGAATGCGTGCGGTAGGCCACAAGCCGGCGGTCGAAGACCTGCCGCGCGAAGGGACGGCGGTCGATCTCGTGGCTCGCGCAAAGCCGATACCAGGAGGCAGGCCAGCGCGCGAAATCCGACTCCCGCGGCGGTCGCGGCAAGGCGGACTTCTCAGCTGCTTCGCCATGCACGCTAATCATCGGCGTCCTCCGCGGGAGGACCGGCGGCCGCGTAGCGCAACAGCGCTTCGCACAACGGCTGCGTGCGGAAGCGCGGACGCAGATAATGGTCCGCGCCCCAGACGGGGTAGATAACGCCCGGTGCTTGCAGCAGATCGGTCAACACGATCGCGCCGTCGTTGGGACCGAGATCGCCGATCAACCGGTGAAAGGCGCTTAATCGCGAATTCGTGAAATGCGCGGCGAGCGGAAACCCCACGGCATGTACGATGCGCATCGCCGCAGGCGCATCGAAAGGTTCTTCGAGCGGGCCGCCCATCTGCCGCAGATCGCGCACCGCGCCGAAGTCCCAGCGCCGGGCGGCAAACAACAGCCGGAAGCCGACGTTCTGCCACCACCGCGCGAGCGTGCGATCGACCACCTGAGAGCCGCGGACGATTCCACAAACGTTGACCCAACCGACGACATTGCGAAACGCTGCGTCGCGTTCGGGATGCTGCAGCGCCGCGGCGATGTCAGAGCCGCCCTTGCTGATCGAGGCGAGGACAACCGGCCGCCCATCGTCGTGTTCGCGCAGCCATTGGAGAATGATCTCGCCATTGTTTCGTAATCGCCCCGTGCTGGCGACGGGAATGACATCGCACTCCCAGCCGATGCGCCGGGCCGCCTCCACGAGCATCCGACCATCCGCCCCACTGGAAGGATACTCGCGATACAGAAATCCAGGCACGATCGCCACGCGGACCGGCGACGCCGACGTATTCGGCGCTGCACATTGTCGGTCAATCGCGTCGATCACGCGACTATATTCCGCCGATGTGCGCACGCGGTCGTAAAGGAGCGCCGTCGCAAAATCGAGTCCGCGCTCGGCCACGATGCTGCGCATCCGTTCCGCATTCAGATCGGCCAGGCGCGGAGCATGTTTATATGCCTCGACCTCGCGAAACAACGACCGCTCCGCCTCGTTCAAATCCGGCGGCCGGTGGCGATCCCACGTCTCGGCAGCAGGCGATAAGCGCGTCGAGTCCGTCAACATAGCCAGGCGTCGGTGCGAAAGGCCAGGCGGAGACCAATAAGGCGGTGCAGTCTATCCGATTAGGCGTCAGGAAAACAGCGGCGCAACGCACCTGAGCGAGATTATTGTCGATGTCGTTCCTCGACCCGTAGAACTCCCGCAGTCATCCGTTATAAGGAGAGTGCTTCTTCGCCTGGAGTTGATAGACGGGGCAAGCTTCGATCGGTACAATCCGCGCAGGCTCAGAAGGAACGCCCATGCATCGCGGTCGGCTGCGCATCGCGCTCGTTTCGCCGAAAGGTCCGCTGTACCGCCATCGCGGCGGCATCTTCGGGCGGTCGTTGCGATACATGCCGCTGACGCTGCCAACGCTCGCGTCGCTCGTGCCCGCGGAGCTGAACGCGGAAGTCGCCTGCTTCGACGAAGGAATCGGCGACGTCGATCCGGAACGCATCGATGCGGACCTGGTCGGCCTCACTGTGATCACCGGCACGGCCATGCGGGCCTATGAACTTTCCGCCGCGTTTCGCGCCCGCGGTGCGACGGTCGTGTTGGGCGGCCCGCATGTGACGCTCGCTCCGGACGATGCTCAGCCGCACGCCGACAGCATCGTGGTCGGTTATGCAGAAGACGAATGGCCGCGACTCTTGCGCGACTTCGCTGCGAATCGCCTGGCCCCGCGCTATGTACAGCGCCGCGACCTCGACCTGGCAAACCGCCCGTTGCCGGATCGCAGCGTGTTGAACCGGAAAAGTTACTTGACCGACAGCGTCTTTGAGGCCACGCGCGGCTGCGTGCACAACTGCAGCTTTTGCGTCGTGCCGAACGCCTGGGGGCGCAAGCCGTATCAAAAGCCGGTCGCAGACATCGTGGCCGATATCCGCCGCCAGCGGGCAAAAAAGGCGATCTTCATCGATCTGAATCTGATCGCCGACAAGGACTACGCCGCACGGCTGTTCGAGGCGCTCGTGCCGCTCCAGCTCGAATGGTACGGACTGGCCACGACACTCCTCTGCGATGACTTGCCGCTGCTCGATCTCGCGGCCCTTAGTGGTTGCCGCGGATTGTTAATGGGGCTGGAGTCGATCGAGCAGAGCAACCTGCGCACGAATCACAAGGCCTTCAACGACCCCGGACGCTACCGCGACGTCGTCGCGCGCTTGCACGAGCGCCGCATCGCGCTACAAGGTTGTTTTGTGTTCGGGCTCGACGAAGATACGCCCGAGGTGTTTGAGAAGACGGCGCGGTTTGCCGTCGAAGCGAAGATCGACCTGCCGCGCTTTGCGATCGTCACGCCGTTCCCCGGGACCGACCTGTACCAAAGGCTCGCAGCCGAAGAGCGAATCCTCACCAGGAATTGGGAACTCTACGACGGCCAGCATGTGGTGTTTCAACCGGCGCAAATGACCGTGCGCCAATTGCAGGAAGGCGCGGAGTTCGCCTGGAAATACGCCTATCGCTGGTCGAATATCGCCCGCCGCTTGCGTTACACGGCGGCCCCTTGGCACGTCGCCGCGCTGACAAATCTCGGCTATCGCTACTACGCTTTCCGTTTGCATCGCTTCTACAACTGTGATTGGATGATGTCGCTCGGCTTTCCGCGGCGCACTTCGCGCGAAAACAAGCCTACGCTGAGTGCCGAGACATGCGGCTCACGCTGATTTACCCGTCGGTCGGCCGCAAGGAGCGCACGCCCTACGTGCGCGCCTGGCGCATGGAACCGCTTTCGATGGCGCTTTTGGCCAGCCTGACGCCGGCCGACGTCGACGTGCGCTTCTTCGACGACCGCGTCGAGGAAATCGACTTCGACCATCCGACCGACCTGGTGGCCATCAGTGTCGAAACGTTCACGGCGCTACGGGCGTACAAAATCGCGCGGGAGTTTCGCGCTCGCGGCGTGCCGGTGGTGATGGGAGGTTATCACGCTACGCTGGTGCCGGACGAAGTGGCGCAAGAAGCCGACGCGATCGTGATCGGCGACGCCGAAGGAGTCTGGGCCGAAGTGCTCGACGACGCCCGGCGGCGGCAATTGAAGCCGGTGTATCGCGCGCGGGGACGCCGCTCGCTAGCCGGACTGCGCCCGCGGCGCGAGCTGTTCCGTGGGAAGCCCTATCAAAACGTCACGCTCGTCGAATCCGCGCGCGGCTGCAATTTCAAGTGCGACTTTTGCTCCATCACGGCGTTTCACCACGCGGCGCAGCATCATCGCCCGGCCGCCGACGTCGCCGCGGAAATGGCTGCAACCGGCAGCCGGCGATTCTTCATCGTCGATGACAACCTCGTCAGTCAACCCGCACAGGCGCGTGAACTGTGCCGCGCGCTGGCGCCCCTGAAGGTGCATTGGGTCGGCCAGGCCAGCATTCATATCGCGCACGACGACGAACTGCTCCGCCTGATGGCCGCGAGCGGCTGCCTCGGCGTGCTAATTGGCATGGAGTCGCTCGACCCCGCGAACCTGCGTTCGATGGGCAAAGAATGGAACATCGCCCATGGCGACTACGCCGAGAACCTGCGGCGCTTCCGCGAGCATGGCCTCGCGGTGTATGGCACGTTCGTGTTCGGTTACGACAACGACGATCGGGCACTCATTCAACGCAGCATCGATTTCGCGCGTGAGCAACAGCTCTTCCTGGCGGCGTTCAATCACCTGGTGCCGTTTCCTGGGACGCCGCTTTATCATCGGCTGGAGCGCGAAGGCCGCCTCACCAAGCCGCGCTGGTGGCTCGACCCCAACAGCCGCGTCGGCGAAGTCAGCTTCCGGCCGAACAAGCTCGCGCCCGAGGAACTTGAAGAACTCTGCCTCGACGCGCGCCGACAGTTTTACGGCTGGTCGTCCATCTGGGAGCGGATGTGGGATCGCCGCGCCAACGCCCGCAACCTGCTGATGGCGGGCGTTTACATCGGCCTCAACCTGGGAGCGCATTTTGACATCGATCGCCGCCAAGGACTGCAGTTGGGCGCGGGACTCGCTGACTGGAAGCCCGTCGATGAGCCGGTACCGGTTTGAGTTGGCGACTCCGAACGACGATCGCGCCCTGCGGCAAGTCCTGGAGGCGACGCCCATGGAAGGGCCAATTTCCTTGACATTTCGCCGCGAACCGAGTTGGTTCGCGGGCGCGGTCGTCGACGGCCGCGAGCGGCAAGTGCTCGTTTGCCGCGACACGAAGACGGGCCAGATCATCGGCCAGGGCTGCCGTTCATTGCGCGATGTCTTTATCAACGGCGCGCCGTCGCAAGTCGGCTACCTAAGCAATTTGCGATTGCTGCCGGAGCATCGTCGCCGCGGCCTCCTGGCTCGAGGTTATCGATTCCTGCACGAACTGCATCAAGACGGTCGCGCGCCGTTTTACCTGACGACGATCGCGGCGAAGAACGAAATCGGGCTGAACATGCTTACGTCGGCCCGCGCTGGATTGCCGAAGTATCATTCCGCGGGAGACTACCACACGCTGGCGATTGCGCTCCCGCGAAAGGTAATCAATCGAGGAGACGTTGAATCCGGTATTCGCCCCGCGCGACCTGAGGATCTGCCAAAGCTACTTGAGTTTTGCAATGCAAACGGTCCCAAGCGACAGTTCTTTCCGCGACTGCGCGCCGCTGACTTTCTGAATCCTGACGGACTGATGCGCGGATTGACGCTCGACCGGATGTTCCTCTACGAGCGGGCAGGACGAATCGTCGGCACATTGGCCGGTTGGGATCAACACGAGTTTCGGCAAACCGTCGTGCAAGGGTATCACGGCGCGCTTAGTTGGACGCGCCCAGCATATAACGCTTGGTCGCGCCTCCGCGGTCGCTTCGGTTTGCCAAGTCCGGGGGAGCCTTTTCGGTATTTGCTGGCGGCGCTGCCGATTGTAGAGCGTGACGATGAACAGGTTTTCCAATCGCTCTTGTCGACGTTGTTGCGTCAATCGTCTGGCGGGCCTTGGTCGCACCTGTTGATCGGCTTGCACGAATCCGATCCGCTCCTCGGCATCGCGCGACTTTTTCGCGCCACGCGCTACACGACGCAGCTGTATTATGCCTGTTGGCGGGATGGCGAATCGGCCCGTGCAGCGCTCGACGATCGCCCGCCGTACCTCGAACTTGGCAGCTTATGACTTGCCGGCGGAATGCATGGGACTGGTAGCACGACTCGCTGATGCGGATGCGCTGAGTGATTCGTTGCGCGAGCAG
>CAZUBB010000130.1:5408-5874 GCA_964618485.1 uncultured Pirellulales bacterium | reverse complement strand
ACTACGCGAATGTCCAGCGCGCAGCGTTCGACGCCGACCTGGCTGAAAAGCAGTGGGTGATCGTCGTCCTGCATCCGGAAACGAAGCGGCTCTGCGGTTTCTCGACGCAGCGGCTGCTCGAGACCACGGTGGATGGCCGCCAGGTGACGGCGCTCTACTCCGGCGATACCATCGTCCACCGCGATCATTGGGGAGATCGCGCACTGTCGCAACAATGGGGCAGGCTTGCCCTCCAGTTAATCGACGCCCAACCGCGCCGCGAACTGTACTGGTGGCTCCTTTCGCAGGGCTATCGCACGTACCGCTTTCTCCCGCTGTTCTTTTACGAGTACTACCCTCGCTTGAATACGCCGACGCCGTGTCGCGCAAAGGCCGTGCTGGATGCCCTTGCACGAGAGCGATTTCCGAGCCAGTTCGATGCGGAACAAGGCGTCATCCACGCGGCGGCGACGCAATACCGCTTGCG
>CAZUBB010000130.1:0-5398 GCA_964618485.1 uncultured Pirellulales bacterium | reverse complement strand
AGAGGTCACGCCCGAGCGGTTGCGCGATCCGCACGTCGAGTTCTTCCACCAGCGTAATCCCGGACACGTCCGCGGTGACGAACTGAATTGTCTCGCGCCTTTGACTCGTGGCAACTTTACCGCAGCGGCATACCGTGTCATTGCCGAAGGACCGAGGGAGTTGAAGTCGCCATGAACCGGATGGCCTGGGCGCTCAATACCGCCTGGATGCTCAAATGCCGCCGCACGGCCGCGGAGTTCGCTCGCGCGAGCCATCGCGTCGCGAACTCACAGGAACAACTGCTCCTCGGAATGTTGCGAGCTAATCGTGACACCGAGTTCGGCGCGCGCTATCGATTGGGTTCGATCCAGAGTGCGCAGGAGTTTCAAGAGCGCGTCCCCCTCGCCGATTTTGATGACTTCGCATCCAGCGTGGGACGCATTGCGGGTGGCGAAGCGAATGTACTCACGCGCGAGCCGGTGCGCTTGCTCGAACCCACCAGCGGCACGAGTGGAGGCGAAAGGCTGATTCCTTACACCCGCGGTATGCAACGGCAATTTCAACGCGGCGTAGAGGCCTGGATTTACGATCTTTTCTCGCGACGACCGGCCGTGCGGCGCGGGCGGGCCTATTGGTCGATTTCGCCGGCGTTCACGGATACGCGGCGCAGCTCCGGCGGCATTCCGATCGGCTTCGACGACGATGCCGCGTACCTGGGAAGGGTGGAGCAATTTGCGCTGCGCCGTCTGCTCGTCGCGCCGTCAGGCTGGGCGCGTCTCGCGGATGTGGAAACGTTTCGCTACTGCACGCTGCTCTCGTTGCTGGCGGCGGAGGATCTCTCGTTGATTTCCGTGTGGAGCCCGACATTTCTGACGACGCTGCTCGCGCCGATCGAAGAGTGGCGCGAACGCCTGTGCCAGGATTTGCGCGAGGGCAGCATCACGCCGCCGGGCAGTTGGGACAATGCGAAACAGCGCGCCAACGGCGCGCGTCGAGCCGCGGACCATCGACGCGCTGACATCGTGAAGAGCTCGCTGGGTGCCGGAGGGCCGCTCGGGGATCGACTACGCGCCGTCTGGCCGCATCTGGCGCTCATCAGTTGCTGGGCCGACGCCGGCGCGGCCCAGTTCGTGCCGCAGCTGCAAGAATTGTTTCCCGGTGTCGAGATTCAACCGAAAGGGCTGCTGGCGACGGAAGGCTTTGTGTCCTTCCCACTCGTCGAGGCGCCAGGCAGTGCGCTTTCGATCGGTTCGCACTTCTTTGAGTTCGAGGAAATAGATCGCGATCGCTGCGCGCTCGCGCACGAATTGTCCCTCGGCAGCCGCTATCGCGTCGTACTCACTACGGCCGGCGGATTATATCGTTATCGTTTGCGCGACGAGATCGAAGTCGTCGGGTTTCACCACGAATGCCCGTTGATCCGTTTCCTGGGGCGCAGCGATCTGACCAGCGACCTCGTCGGAGAAAAACTCTCCGAGCCGCACGTCCGTAGCGTCGTCGAGCGTCTGACCGCGGCACATCAACTCGTCATAAAGTTCGCGATGCTGGTCCCCCTTGTCGAGGGCCGGCCGCGTTACCGGCTTTATCTCCAGGCGACCGGCCTGGATGTCGACACGCCAAATTCGGCAGCCGTGCGCGTTGAGTTAGAGCGAGGACTTTCCGAAAACCTGTACTACCGCCAGGCCGTTGCGCTCGGACAGCTCGACCCGGTGGAAATCGCAGTGCTGCCGCCCGACGGCGAATCGGCCTGGCTGCTCTACGAGCGCCGCCGCATGCAGCAGGGAGCCAAATGCGGCGCGGTGAAGCCGGTTTTTCTCGACCAACGCACGGACTGGCCGGACGTGTTCGAAGTACTGGAGTCGAGAGCCGCGCCGGTGCGATCGATTCCCGACTGACGATGGCCGGAGACTTGAACGCCAAGTGTTACGCCCGTTTTGGTCCGTACTAACGACGGTTTCTCCGGCGCCAACCGATCTATCCGAGCAACGGCCAATGAATTCCCGCATCGATCTTGTTTAGCATCTCGCGGCACTTCCGCTGTACGTCCGTCTTCAGCGGGGCGCGATGTCCAGGGCAAATGCCGTGAATTTCTCGCTCCAGGCACTTGCGCA
This sequence comes from uncultured Pirellulales bacterium, assembly GCA_964618485.1. Taxonomy (GTDB): domain Bacteria; phylum Planctomycetota; class Planctomycetia; order Pirellulales; family JALHLM01; genus JALHLM01. The sequence goes on along the minus strand of CAZUBB010000130.1, from coordinate 3,307 downwards.
TCGATTGTCGCGCCGCCGTCAGATCGGGCGTGACCGCTCGCGCCATGAAACGCACGTCGTCGGCGACGACCGCTAGAGCGTCGCCGACGAACAGCAGCTTCTCGGGGCGATAGAAAAAACTGAGATGCCCCGGCGTATGCCCGGGCGTTTCGATGACTTCGAAATACTCGTCGATGACGTCGCCGTCTCCGACGAACCGCGGGTCGCGGACCGCTCGCGGCGTCGCTTCGCCGAGCAGCCCTTTGAAGAGCACGAACAATCCCCATTCGGGAATGAATTCGCTCACGGTTCCGCGCACGCCACGATGTGCGGTCGCGCGCGTCAACTGAGGGGCGTCGTTCTGGTGGCAATAGGCGACGGCGGGCGAAGCCTCTTGCATGGCGCGGGCTCCAGCCGCATGGTCGTTATGCCAGTGCGTCAGCAAGATCGAGCGCACCGACGAGGCCGGCGCCCCCATCGCCGACAGGCCCTGCACGATATCATCGCCGGAAGAATCCATCCCGGCATCCACGAGTACGACGCCGGCGGGCGTGCGGACCAAATACGAGCAAGTCAGATACGAAGGCCGACGCACGCAGAATACATTTTCGGTGACAGCGAAAACCTGCGTCACGATATGCCTCGATATGCAGGGGAGGAATCAACACGGGGTAACAATGACGCGGATCCCCTACGGATGCGTCTGCAGCGCTTCGGTCGCCGTTTGCACGTCGCCCGGCAGGTAGAAGAACAGCGCTCCGACCAGCGCGTAGACGATCAACAACAAGACCCCTTCCAGCCAGTTGCTTTCGCCGTCGCCGGCGATTTGCGACGTGATCAAAACCGCCAGCGCCATCGTCGTGATTTCAGGAACCGTGAACACCAGGTCCATCGGCACGCCCATGAAAAAGCTGATCCAGACCAGCGCCGGCGCGACGAACAACGCGATCTGAATCGACGAGCCGATCGCGATCGAGAGGCTCAGGTCCATGCGATTCCGCAGCGCGACGAGCACCGCGGTGCTGTGCTCGGCCGCGTTGCCGACGATCGCCACGACGATCACGCCGACGAACAGCGGCGTCAGGCCCATCGACTCGCTGGCCTCGGTAACGCTGCCGACCATGAATTCGGCCAGCACGGCGACGCACACCGTCGCGCCGATCAGAACCGCGAGAGACTTGCCCACCGACCAGGGGGCGTGATGTCCCTTCTCCGCTTCGACCGCCACGGGATCGTCGATGCCGGCCTCTTCGACCGATTCGCCGCTGCTGTAAAGCTGCTTGTGCGTGTGCAGCGTAAAGAACAGGCTCAACGCGTAAGCCACGAGCAGCAGGACGGAGACCTCCAGGCTGAGGAACTCCACTTCCGCGCTATGGAGCTGCGTCGCCTTGGTCGGGATGAACCAGGAGAGCATCGTCGGTCCGGTCAGCGCAATCACCGCCAGCATCATCAACGTGGCCGAGGTGCGCGTCGCCAACGGGCTGAAGCGTTGAATCTTGTACCGCAGCCCGCCCCCCAGCAGCGCGGCGCCAAGCACCAGCAGGATATTGCCGATAATGGACCCCGTGAGCGACGCCTTGATGATGGCGTGCATCGCCCGGACCGATTCCGGCTCGGGATTGCGCGCCGCCTGCACGAGTGCCATGATCGCGATGATCAACTCCGCGGCGTTGCCGAACGTGGCGTTGAGCAATCCTCCGATTCCCTCGCCGAGCCGTGTGGCCAGGTGTTCCGTCGCGTGGCCCATCCAGCCGGCGACGGGAATAATGGCCAACGCCGCGGCCACAAAGATCCACACCGGCGACGACCAGGAGGCATGCTGCCGATGGCCGACCTCGAGCGCAATGACAATCGGGAAGAACACCAGCAGCCAGTTCAGTGACGGTTTGGCGAGTTGCTTGATGAACGACATGGTGAAATCGGCAAGGTGATCGCGGGGAAATCGTAACTCGGCGGATTGTAAGCGCTGGGGGCGGTTGCTGGCCACACGGGAATGCCGCGGGAACGCCGCCGCGGGTAGAATGGATCAACGCCGCCGTCTGGCGGTTCGATCCCTGTTCACTCCTTCGCCACGCACATGACTTCAGCCAGTTTGACCAGCGAGCCGGTGGAGTTGATCGTCCCGGCGGAGGACGCGGGGTGCCGGTTGGACATCTTTCTAGCGCGGCACTTCACCGATCACAGCCGCGTCCAACTACGGCGCGTGATTACCGCGGGCGGCGTGCGGATCGGCGAACTGGGCGGAAAGCCGAGCTACCGGCTGCTGGCCGGGCAGACTATCCGCGTTCACCTGCCGCCGATGCCGGCCGCCGGGCCCAAGCCCGAGGCGATTCCGCTCGACGTGCTCTATGAGGACGAGTGGCTGGCGGTCGTCAACAAGCCGCCGAGCATGGTGGTCCATCCGGCCCGCGGCCATTGGAGCGGGACGCTTACCAGCGCCTTGGCGTACCATTTTTCGACCCTGAGCGAAGCCGGCGGCGTCACCCGACCCGGCATCGTGCATCGGCTCGACCGCGATACGAGCGGCGCGATCGTCATCGCCAAGAACGACATCGCGCACCATCGCCTCGCCGCGCAGTTTGCCGAGCGGACCATTGAAAAACAATACCTGGCGATCGTCGTCGGCGTACCGGACCGGGACCGGGACATCATCGACCGGCCGATCGGCATGCACCCCACCAACCGCGAAAAAATGGCGGTCCGCCCGAACGACGCCCAGAGCCGATCGGCGCAAAGCTATTACGAAGTCATGGAGCGGTTCCGCCATTTCGCCCTCGTGGCGATCCACCCCAAGACGGGGCGGACGCATCAAATTCGCGTTCACCTAGCGAGCATCGGCCACCCGGTGCTCTGCGACGCCCAATACGGCGGCCGTGACCGCATCACGCGGGGCGAACTCCTGGGCGGCAAACCGGATGAAGAGACCGTGCTGGCCCGCCAGGCCTTGCACGCGGAGCGGCTCTCGTTCGACCATCCGGCCGACGGGAGACGTGTCACGGTCGAAGCCCCCCTGGCCGAGGATCTCGAACAGATTTTGCGGTTATTGCGGGGAGCGCCGGCGACGTAGACAATGGTCGTGCGTAATGAAACGCCGGAGATCCCGCCCCGGTCCCGGCCCGAATTGCACGGATTCATTGAGTTGACCGTCAATCTGGGTATAGTGGCAAATAGTCACGCATTGCCGGCCAGAGAACAGGACATGATCCCTGATCATCCGCACCGTACCGGTCGCCCGATTCTTTGCTTGTCGCGGTTCTACCGCATTTCCATGTTCGGGGGCGCGTTCGCCCTGCTGCTAGCGGGAATAGCGCCGGCCTTGCTCCAGGCC
>CAZUBB010000129.1:0-13222 GCA_964618485.1 uncultured Pirellulales bacterium | reverse complement strand
AAGCCGGCCTTCAGCTAGCAAAGCTAGCATTTACAGAGAAGGTGAGACGGTATCGGGAATCAGTTCCTCGATGCTCTTCGACTTTCGCAAGTAGGGCGGCAGAATCTTCGAGGTGAAGCGTTCGCGCTGGTCGCTCGAACGTCGATCGTGCATCCTCACGCATGGTGGCGTACTCCGGAAAGTTGAACGGTTCGTTGAACAAACCAAATTCAACCCCAAGTACGCCGCCCTTCTCAAGCCGCCCTCATTCACAAGATTTGACAATAGCCCCCTAATTATTCAGGTTGCGAATGATGATGAAGGTCGCCACCAACATCATGGCCGCGGCGAAAACCCTTTGAAGCAGCGGGCCTGACAGGCGGCCGGCGATGGTCTGACCCACGAAGAGTCCTCCCACGCCCCCGGCTACGAACAACGCGGACAGCTCCCAAGGGATAGCGCCGCGCGTCCACAGGTGTGACGTAACGCCTGAGACGCTCACCAGCGCAATCACCATCAGCGAAGTGCCGATCGCCCGATGAACCTCCATGCCGCTGACGAGGACGAGAGCGGGGACGATGACGAAGCCGCCCCCCACGCCAAAAAGCCCAGACAGCACGCCAGTCATGATGCCGACCACGATCAGTACCACCGCGCAGCGAGACGACAGCATTAAGGCCCCTTCTGGGGTGCGTCGGCACGCGGGACCGTCCGATTCCAGTTCGCGCTCGGTCAGTTTGATCCGCCGAATCAAACTGGCCTGCCGCCACATACGCACGGCCACGAAGGTCATTAAAGCGCCGAAGAGAATCAGTAATACGGTGTCATTGATGCAACCCGACAGCCAAGTTCCCAGCGGCGCACCCAACATGCCCGCGAGAGCGAACAGCAGTCCGGTACGCAATTCGACATCGCCCAAACGCCACCGACGCAGGAAGCCCACGAGTGCGGTGGCGCCGACGGCAGCTAACGAGATCCCAACCGACTCACGCATCGGCACGTCAAGTCCGTAGACCAATAGCGGGACGGCGAAGATTGCGCCGCCTCCGCCGGTCAATCCCAGTGAAAGGCCGACAATCGCTCCGAAAACCAGGCTCAACACAGGCATGCTCCTGCCGAAGCTTGCATTAGACGCGGGTCGGCGCGCTCACCGGCAACCCCGCCGCCACCCAGGCTCGGTAGCCGCCGGTCATATTGGTCACGTCGAATCCGGCGCGCTGCAGCAAGCTGGCCGCGATGACGGACCTCGTTCCCCCTAAGCACTGGACGACGGCAGGCTTCGATCGATCGATCTCCGGAAGCTCGCGCAGCAAACGTCCGAGAAACCGATGTTCTGCTCCCGGGATATGTCCATCGTGGAACTCTGTGGCTGCCCGTACGTCAATTAGACGGACTTCGCCGTTGGTGATGCGACGACCGAGATGTTCGGGCGTTTCGCACCGGTACGATTCGGTACGCAGCCCACGGGACTTAACAGTCGCCGCATCAAACGCCCCGCAAACGTTATCGATTCCGATGGAGCGCAGCCGCCGCAGGACTTCCGGCAACGCCGCCGTTTCCGTGATGAGATGCAGCGGCCTGTCATAATCCACCAGGAACCCCGCCCACTGTGCGAGCAAGTTCACGGGAACGTTGATCGTTCCTGGAACATGCCCCGCCGCAAACCCGTTCGGCGGAGTCGCGTCAATCGTCTGTCCCTTGCGAGCGATGCCCGGCAGTAAGTCCGGCTCAGGCGACTTGACCGGTGCGAGAGTGCGGATCAGTTGCGGGCCGACTTTGTTCACCCGTTTCATCACAGCGAAATAGAAGGGCGTCTCGGGTTGATCTGCGAGGATGTAATCGACGAACGGCTGCTCCTCGTCGAACTGCAGCGCCGGGTTGAACCGCTTTTCGTATCCCACGGTGCTCGACGGAATCGCCCCCAACCCCTTCCCGCAAGCGCTCCCCGCACCGTGCGCGGGCCAGACCTGCAGATAGTCGGGCAGATCGCGGAAGCGGAGCATCGAGTGGTAGAGCTGACGTGCGCCAACCTCGGCGCTTCCGGTCACGCCGGCCGCCGTCTCCAACAAGTCGGGACGGCCGATCGAGCCGACGAAGACGAAGTCCCCGGTGAAGATTCCCATCGGGGCGTTGGCGCCGCCTCCCTCGTCGGTCAATAGAAACGAGATGTGCTCCGGCGTATGACCGGGCGTGTGCAGCACTTCCAGCTTCACGTTACCGACGCGGATAACCTCGCCGTGCTTGACGAGCTGTGTGTCGTGTTGATCGGCGAACTGGTACTTCCAATCGGAGGGACCTTCGTCGGAGAGGTAAAGTTTCGCGCCGACCCGGTCGGCGAGTTCGCGCGAACCAGAGACGAAATCCGCATGGATGTGCGTCTCCGCCGCCCCAGCGATCTTCAGCCCCTCGGCTGCTGCGGCTTGCAGATACGGCTCAACATCGCGACCAGGATCGATGACGAGCGCTTCGCCTGACTTCTGGCAACCCACCAGATACGACGCGTGAGCCAGTGCTGCGTCATAAAAGTATTTCAACAACATGACCCATACTCCTTCATGATTGGCAAGGCTGTGGTGACGCGGTCTTCCCGCCTAGCGGCAGCACGTCGCCGCGCCGGGATCCGCCGACGGAGGGCGAGCCTCGCCGACCCGGTTCCACGGCATGCGGGCCAGCAGCATGGCCATCCCGCAGGTGTCAGTGACGCCCGCGAAAATCAGCCCCGCACCAACAAACGCGGACAGGCCGATCCAGTACGGATGGGCGAAATAGCCCAACAGCGCGCCGACCAGCACCAGCGAGCCCGCCGCGATGCGGACCTGGCGTTCCAGCGACATCGCCTTCTGGCCTCGCACCACTGGCAGCCCGGCCTCGTCCCACGCCTTGGTTCCTCCCTCGACGTTCACCACGTTTGCACAGCCGGCCGCCTGTAACTTTTCGCAGGCTTGCTTGCCGCGGCTGCCGGAACGGCAGATGACGTAAAGCGGCTGTGACGAACCGTTCCGACCGGCCGCGATCCGCGCGGCGTCAAGTTGGTCCAGCGGGACATTCCGGGCGAACGCGACATGCACCTCCCGGAATTCGACGGGGGTTCGCACGTCAATCAATTCCGCCGGTTGGCCGCTCTGGACCGCCTGAAAAAGCTGCTGGGGATGAATCGTGGCAACGCTCATGACTTCCTCCGTGGCTGGCAAGTGATATGGATCGATAGGTCGCAACTTGTCGATATGTTTGACGAAAAAAAGACCCCGGCTATCGAGCTGCGGCCACGCCAAAACGGTCTTCAATGCATCTGAGGATGTTTTTCAAGTGCGGCTCGGCTACCCGGTAAAACACCTTCCGTCCCTCTTTTTCGCTCGTCAGAAACCCGCAACGCTGCATCAACCGGAGGTGCTCGGAGGCCATCGGACTCGGCAGATCGCACGCTTCGGCCAACTCCCCTACGGTGTAATCTCCCTGGAGCAACATCTGTACCATTCTCAACCGGTGCGGATGGGCGAGCGTGCGCAGGCACTCGGCCGCCTGGCCCAAGGCCTCCAAATCGGTTAATCGCAGTTTCGTGGCAGACATGTTGCACCTCTACTGGTAAATATATCGGAACATAACGACGTGTCAAGCAATGTTTTTTTGGGGTGGAAAGCGAGCGTTACGCGCGAACTTGCTCGCCACTCCAATGCGCCACAGGGTTTGAACCCTCCCCATGCACACCCCTCTTCGAATAGACCCTCGGCGGTCCAAAGCTCACAACCGCTGAATCTGAAATCGTTCAGATTCCGATTCCGTTTCGGGCGGCAAATCGGTCGCAACCGTACACGGAACAAAACGAGCATGGGTTAACACGAACAGAGAATCAGAGGGCCCTTTCGAGGGCGGATTTGAGCGAGTTCGCATTCGTGCGTCAAACCCTCTTAAGGTGAGAATCTAAGAATGGCAGTACCGGTCATCACTGGCCGCTAGGCCCCGAGCCAACTTGAGAAGCGCTTCGCCCGGGCCAAACAAAGAAGAAACATTTCGGTTACCGTGCCAACACGGCGGGCGTCTAAAAACAGTGCAGGGCGGGAGGGCGACGGGTGATACGCGGTTCAGGGGCGAAAGCGGCCGTGACTCCGGGCGCTCACGCTTCCGGCTCGTTGTAGAATTGCTTGATGGTGCTTTGGCAGAGGTGCACTTCGCGACGAATGTGACGTTCCTTGTCCGATTTTGACTGCGACCGGGCATTGCGGCGATGCCAGCGGGGCGATGCGGCTGCGCTGGAGGAGTTGATTGCGCACCTGCAGCAGCGCGTCATGCAGTTGGCGTGGCGGATGACGGGGAATGCGTCGTTGGCGGAAGAGGCGACGGCGCAGGTGTTTGTGAAATTGTGGAGCAAGTCGGGGCAGTGGCGCGGAGATTCGGCCGCCACGACGTGGATTTATCAGTTGGCGACGCGGACGATCCTGGACACGCTCCGGGCGCAGAATCGTTGGTGGCGAAGGCGACGTTCGATCGATGATTCGTGGGGCAGCGGCCGCGACGCGAGCGAGGAACTGCAACGGACCGATGAGGCGGCGGCGTTGGCAAACTGCCTGCAGCGGGCGATGGGTGAACTCTCGGCCGAAGACCGGGCGCTCGTGCAGTTGTACTATTTTGAGGAGCTGCCGCTCGCAGAGTTGGAGACCGTACTGGGAGCCAGCACGGACGTATTGAAAATGAGACTGTATCGCGCCCGCAAGCGTTTGCGGAGCGTGCTCGAGGCCGATGGATATTACGATGACGCCGAATGACGACGATGACCGGTGGATGAAACACGCGCTGCGCGCGGCGCCGAGACCGCCTGCAGTCGATGTGACTGCGACGGTGCAGCGTCGTGTGCGGCGCAACAAATTGGCGCGCTGGGCAGGCGCCGTTGCGATCCTCATGACGGCCGGGGCGGGGGTATGGCTGACGAGCCATCCCGCGGCCCCGCCGCATGGGGATCGCAATCGAATTGCCGCGAGGGAGGAATCGCCGGAACTGGCGGTACTGTTCGCGCCGCCGCCCGTCGATGCGTTGGACGTGATCGGCCGACAGCAATCCGCCTTTACGGAAATCATGCGGCAACTTGCGGAGGACAGGCAGTGATCGGAACAGGAATGTTTTCCACGCTGCTCGTAGCGACGATGCTCGGGCAGGCGGTTGAGCCGACGCCCCTGAGCGAAGAACAGCGCGTGGCGGTCGCGGCGCTCGCGAAGCAATCGCAACAACAGGCGGGGCGTCTCAAGGGATCGCTGCTGGAGCGACAACGCGAGTTGGCCGACACGTATTCGCGCTACGAACTGGACCTGGAGGCCGTGGACCGCCTGGAAAAGGAGATCGCCGCGCTGCAAGGCGACTTGCTCGCGAACTATCGCCACATGCAGGTGGAGCTGCGCAAGATCGTTCCGGCGGATCGCTTCGAGCGATTGAAGCGGCGCATCGACAACGCACTCAATTTGCAACGGCCGCAACGTGAAATACCGGCGCCAAGCAACGAGGCGAACACGGAGCAGGTCTATTCCGGACCTCAGGTGGGCGAGACCCTCTCGCCATTTACGGTACGTGGCGTGTTCGATGACGACGCCGGTCGCGAACTGGACTTCGTCACCGAGGCTGCCGGAAGGCCGATCGTGCTGGTGTTCGTGCATGACGTTAATCGCCCGTCGATCGCGCTAACGCGCGCACTGACGACGTACACCTCCGGCCGCGCCGCGGATGGACTGACCACGGGCGTCGTCTGGCTCGACGCCGATGCGACCGAAGCCGAGAACACGTTGAAACGTGTCAGGCATGCACTCGCGCCGAAGGCACGTGTGGGCGTTTCGCCGGAGGGCGCGGAGGGACCCGGCAGTTACGGGCTCAATCGCGACGTCACGCTGACGGTGCTCATCGGCAAGGAAGGCAAAGTCACGGCGAATTTCGCTCTCGTGCAGCCGAGTTTGCAGGCCGACCTGCCGAAGATCCTCGACGAGGTGGTCAAAGTCGTCGGCGGCACGGCGCCGCCCATCGCGGAGTTGACCGGCGGACCAGCCATGCGGCGCGCGTCGGGCCAACTCGATATGGATGCGTTGCGCGACCTTCTCCGCCCGGTGATTCAGCGCGACGCCACGGACGCCGAGGTCGACCGCGCGGCGCTGGCCGTGGAGAAGTTCGCCGCGGAGAACGAGGCCGCCCGTAAAGAAGTGGGGCGGATCGCGAACACGATCATCGATGCCGGAAAGCTCAACGCGTATGGGACGCCGAGGGCCCAGGAGTTTCTCACCAAGTGGGCCAAGGAATTTGGTTCGCCTCGTTCGACCGACGCGAGCGAACGAAAACCATGAGCGCGGCGCTGCTGCTCTTATGCGCTGCGGTCAGCGCCCCACCGGCGCGCGCGGTGGACTTTGACACGGAGGTCTTACCGGTACTCACGAAGGCGGGCTGCAACGCTGGCGCATGCCATGGAGCAGCGTTCGGTCGCGGCGAGTTCCGGTTGTCGCTCTTCGGCGCTGATCCGGCAGCCGATTATTTGGCCATCGTGCAAGACCTGGAAGGTCGGCGAGTCAACCTCGCAAAGCCTGAGGAGAGCTTACTCCTGCAGAAGCCCACCGGTCTGCTGGACCACGGCGGCGACGTGGCGCTCGATGGGAACGGACTCGGCGCGAAACGGCTGTTGGAGTGGATCGCCGCCGGTGCGCCGCGTACGGCGTCGCGACGACTGAGCCGCTTTCACGTCGAGCCGATCGAGCAAGCAGTGAATTCGCTCGACGCGCGGGTTCCGTTGCGGGCGGAGGCGGATTTCAGCGACGGCACTCGCGAAGACGTCACTCAGTGGACCGTATTTACAGCGAGCGATCCTGGTTCGGTGGAGATCGGCGCGACCGGAGACACGGCAATCGTGCGCCGTCGTGGACAGCATGTCGTCCTGGCGCGGTTTCTGGATCGCATCGTGCCGATTCAGCTCGTCCTTCCCTTTCGCGAAGACCTGCCGGTGCCGCGCGATGAGCGGCGTGCCAACTGGATTGACGACGAAATTGCCCGCTCGCTCGCGAAGTTGCGAATCGATGCGTCGCCGCCGGTCGATGACGCGGGTTTTCTGCGGCGCGTGACCCTCGACCTGACCGGGCGGCTGCCGGATGCGGCGACGGTGCGCGATTACTTGGCCGATCCCTCCGATGGCAAACGCGCGGAGGCGACGGAACGATTGCTGACGAGCGAGGAGTTTGTCGAGTACTGGACGTTCCGCCTGACCCAGTGGCTTCGCGCGCGCTGAGGAATGAACCCGAGGCGTATGCGGCCTATCGGGAATGGATTTCGGCGCAGGTCCGTGCGGACGCATCCTGGAAGGACACCGCTCAGCAATTGGTGGTGGCGACGGGCGACTCGCATCACGTCGGTCCGGCGACATTCGCGCGATCCGTTTCCGACGCGCGCGGCGAAGCGGAATTGGTGAGCCAGGCGTTTCTTGGCGTTCGCTTGCAGTGCGCCAATTGCCATCGACATCCGCTCGACCGATGGACGCAAGACGACTACCACGGCCTCGCCGCTGTTTTTGCGCGCCTGGATCGCGGGCGCGATGTGCGCGTGCTGCCGCGCGGCGAGGTGACCAATCCTCGTACGGGTGAGCCGGCCGTTCCGCGCATTCCTGGCCACCGGAACATCGATCCAGGAGCGGATCCGCGAGCCGTGTTCGCTGAATGGTTGACGGCGCCGGAGAACCCGTATTTTGCCCGAGCGATCGTGAATCGCCTCTGGCAGGCGATGTTCGGCCGGGGCCTGGTGGAACCGGTGGACGATCTCCGCGCGACGAATCCCGCGACACATCCGGAACTGCTCGATCGATTGGCTGTCGATTTCAAGGAGCATGGTTATCGCATTCGCCATACGCTCCGGCAAATCGCACTCAGTGAGGCATATCAGCGCGGTGCGGCGACTGCCGATAACGCCGCCGACAATCGTTTCTATTCGCATGCGATCGCGCGGCCTCTGGAACCCGAGTTGCTGCTGGACGCGATTGCGGACGTGACCGGCGTCGCGAACCAGTATGGCGACGTTCCGCCCGGCGTACGCGCGATTGCCATTCCGCCGGGCGTGTCAGCACCATCGTTGGCAATCCTGGGCAATTGCACGTCCACGGAGGCGTGCGCCGGCGTTCCATCGGAGCCTGGGCTGGCCGCGAGGCTCCATTTGCTGAATGGCGAGTTGATCAACGCCAAGCTTGCTGACAGCAGCGGGCGCTTACGGCGGCTCTCTGACGATGATGTGAAGAATGAGGCGGTCGTCGACGCGTTCTATCTCAGCGCGCTGGGGCGGCTCCCGAGCTACGAAGAGCGTGAATACTGGCGAAGCGAGTTGCCGGTACACGGTGCGCCGGGGCGCACGGCGGCGCTCCAGGATTTCGTCTGGAGCTTGCTCAACAGCCGCGAATTTGTCAGCAATCATTGACTGGAACAGTTGCATGTCGGCTTTAACGATGATTCGACGATGCGACGGCGTGAACCGTCGCGCCTTGTTGCGCATCGGCGCGCTCAGCGGCTTAGGCTTGATGCTTCCAGACATGCTGCGCGCTCGCGCGGCGCAACCGGATGCTCGGGCGCGCGCCAAGTCGTGCATCCTGCTGTGGCTGGATGGCGGTCCAAGTCACTTGGAAACGCTTGATACAAAGCCCGATGCCCCGCGCGAGGTGCGCGGTCCCTTTCAGTCAATTGCCACGCGCGTACCGGGGTTGCACATCAGCGAGCTCATGCCGGCTACCGCCTGCGTCGCGGACAAGATTGCGATCATCCGCTCGATGACGTCGCCGCTGGGCGAACACGGACTCGCGAATCAATACTTGCTGACGGGCTATAAGCCGTCTCCGGCGCTCACGTACCCCAGCTATGGCGCCGTGGTGGCGAACGATCGTGCGACGGCGGATTCGTTGCCGGCCAACATTGCGATTCCCAGCGCGACGGCGCCGATGGGGGCCGCGTTTCTCGACCCGCGACATGCGCCCTTTGTAACCGGCGGCGACCCGGCCCAGAACGATTTCTCCGTACGCGATCTCGATTTCTATCCGGGCGTAACGCGCGAGCGTCTCGACCGTCGGCGCGCGTTCGTCGCGCAGCTCGATCGCTTTCAAGCGAGAATCGAAGGGAGCGCCGCCGCGAACGGTCCGGCGCTCGATCAGGCCTATCGGCTGATCACCTCTCCCGCGGCTAAGCAGGCGTTTGACTTGCAACAGGAGTCGAGCGAGGTGCGCGATCGTTACGGTAGGCGATCGTTTGGCCAAAGTTGTTTGCTCGCGCGGCGGCTCGTCGAGCGAGGCGTGCCGTTCGTCACGGTCTTCGACCCTGGCTGGGACACGCACGACGACCTGGTGTTGCGCCTCAAGGACGGTTATAGCGGCGCGGAGGTCGGAGTTGGGCTTGTGCCGACTTTCGATCAGGCATTCGCCGCGCTGGTGAACGACCTCAATGAGCGAGGGCTGTTCGACGAAACGCTCGTCGTGGCCATGGGCGAGTTCGGCCGCACGCCGAAACTGAACGCCAACGGCGGGCGCGATCACTGGCCCCGCGTATTCAGCGTCGCTGTGGCCGGCGCTGCGATCCCGGGCGGGCAAGTGATTGGCGCGAGCGATCGCACCGGGGAAAGCCCCGCCGATCGACCTGTCACGCCGAGCGACCTTGCCCGCACGATGTATCAATTACTCGGCGTCGACCCGGACCGGGAGCTTCAGACGCCCGATGGCCGCCCGGTGCGCATCAACGCGGGTGGCAAATGCATTCAGGAGCTGCTGACTTGAAACGAAGTGCATTCATCGCGCTCGGCCTGATCTGGATCGCGAGCGCGACGGCCGTTCGCGCGCAGCCCCCGATCACGGCGCTCGCCTTGGCGCCCGACGGAACGTCGGTCGTCGCCGGCTCGCAGCAGGGCCTGGAATTGCTCGCCTGGCCTGCGCTCGAGCGCGTCGCGTGGTTGCCGACGGAACTTGTCAACGTGCATGACGTCTCCTTTTCGCCAGATGGCACACGATTGGCCATCGCCGGAGGCGCGCCTGGTGAACGGGGTGAAGTGGAGTTATTCGAATGGCCGCAGCGGAAACGGATCTTGCATTCCGCGGTTGGACAAGACGTCATCTACTCCGTCCAATGGCGACCGGACTCGCGTGAATTACTCGTCGCGGGCGGCCAAGGGTATGCGGCAATCGTGTCGGCGACCACGGGCGATGCCGTGCGGCAACTGGAGGGGCATTCAAGATCAGTGCTGTCGTGCGGATGGCTCTCGAAAGACGTTGTCCTCACCGCGGGAGCCGAAGGGTCGTTGAGCACATGGAACGCCGCAGCGGGCGAGTCGTTGCGGGAGTTAACACAACATACCGCCGCGATCCACGACCTGGCGGTGCAGCCGGTCGCCGAGGGGACGCAGTCCCTCGTAGTCACCGTCGGCGGCGACCGCACAGTCCGCTTCTGGCAACCTGACATCGGCCGGTTGGTACGATTCGCGCGCCTCGAGGCAATTCCCTTGGCGGCGGTCTGGTCCCGGGACGGCGCTATCGTGCATATGGCTTGCTGGGATGGCCGCGTACGGAGCGTACAGGCGGAGAATGCCAAGGTCGTGCACGACGTCGCCGCGATGGATGGCGTCGCTTATTCGATCGCGCTGGCGCCGGACAACAGCCTGCTTGTCGGAGGGGAACGCGGCGAGCTCGTTCAGGTTGAAGTCGTGAAATGATTGCCTGCCTCGAGTATTTTGGCGCAACATTGCCGGCTACATTCGCTCGCGCCACCCACCTTTCAAACTGCGGCGATGCGGTCGCCAGGGATTAGCGGCGCACCTTTTTGATTGGCTGATGAGGCCGACTCGTCGCGTACTCTCCCAGCAACCAGTCTAAGCCGGCCTGGGTTGAGAGCTTTTTATCCAGGCGGGCCCGAACCAATTCATGCAGCCATGAATCGATCGTGTTCTCCTGTGCAGCAGGCACCACCGAGGCCCCGAAATGGTTCCGCACGATGTTGAGATCATCGAAATCGACGTCGCCATCGAAGTCGACATCTCCGCCGAACGTCTCCGGCCCCGTCGCTCCGAACCCGTTGCGAACGTTATTCAAGTCGTCGAGATCGACGTCCCCGTCAAACGGCGCGGTATCGCCCGTCTGTGCAGCATTGAACCAGATTGACGTGGCGTCGCGGTCGCCATCGCCTTGATTGCCGAACGCGGCATCGAGATCGCCGTCGCCATCGAAGTCGCCGAGTGCAAACGAATTGGTATACGATCGGCCAAGCCGCTGCCCTCCGTCCGTGAAGTCGCCCGAGGACCGTTCAAACCAGATTTCATTGGCCATGGCGGCGCCCGGCGCGCCGTGCCCGATCAGCAATTCGAGGTAGCCATCGCCATTCAGGTCGCCCAGCGCCACCGACGCGACGTTGGGTTTCTCGATCCACTGCTGATAACTCAGTCGGCCGTGTCCAAGGTTCCGAAAGACGTCAACGCCTCCGATGCCGCCGACGACCACTTCCATATTGCCGTCGGCGTTAAAATCGCCGACCGCGAGCGAGGTAAGCGGCGTCGGAGCAAGCCTGACCCCCGTCGGCCAGCCGAATTGCCCGTCGCCTCGATTGTCATTGATGTTGAGCCTTCCGTGCTGCGCGATGGAAGAGACCAGATCGACATCGCCGTCGTTGTCCATGTCCGCGGCCGCGATGTCCGAGGAACCCTGACTCCCACGAATTTCGCCGCCCAACGTGAAGGCGCCGCGCCCATTTCCGATCCAATACTGGCTCTGGCGATCGCCGGACTCGGCGATGGCAATGTCTGCGAACCCATCGCCGTCAAAATCCGCCGCGGCCGCGGCGACCCCCTCCGACATCTCATCTCCCAGCAATACTGCGCTCAGCGCGAACACGCCGTTTCCGCTGTTGAGCCAAATGCGATCGGCCGCGCCTGCCAGCACCACGAAGGCGTCCAGGTCGACGTCCCCGTCGAAGTCGGCCAGCGCCACGTCCCGCACGCCCCCGGCGCCAAGCGTCTGCCCGGAATCGCTGAAGTTCCCCGCGCCGTCATTCAACCAAACCCGGCTGGGACCAGTGCGATTTCCTTCCCAGAGATCGATGTCCCCATCGCCATCGAGATCCGCGGCTTGAACCGAACTGGTGTCGTCACCCAGGCGCTGCGTCGAATCGACCAGTCGCCCCGTGCCGCCGAACATCGGCGAACTCACCACCAGGTCCGAGTCCAAAGCAAGGTTGTCGTCGATGGGGTCGAATAAGTTCACGCCGTCGGGGAACGTGATTCGCAGCCCGGCCAGCGCTGGCAAGCCGATGGCGCCATTGACACGCCCTGTCAACGTATACGTAACGCTGCCCCCGGCGGGCAACGTGATGCTGTCGACGATGGCCCCCGTGCCGGACGGCGAACTGACTGTGCCCACGGTTCCCACGCTCACCCAGGTCGCGCCGGCGAGTCTCGCGGCGGGCGCCGCTGCAACCGAGGCGCCGGCGATAGCGTGATTTCCCTGATTCGTGACCGTGAAGGTATAAGTGACTTCGGCGCCATAGACCAGTTGGTCTTCGCCGTTCGTTACGGTCACGGCGAGGTTGTTGAGATCTTCGTAGTTGCGCCAGAGGCGATTGCCGCTCATGACATCGGCGTCGCCATCGCCATCCACGTCGCCGATCGCGGCGTAATGCGCTCCGGCCGGCGGCGGCGGGAAGTCGGCGGCGAGGAATTGCCCCGCGCCGTCATTGAACCACACTTCGCTGAGCGCGAAGGCGTCGAGGTCGCCATCGCCATCCAGATCCCCGAGCGCCGCCGACAGGTTGTCGGCGGTTCCCAGTGATTGACCGGTGTCGGTGAATGTACCGCTTCCGTCGTTGAGCCATACTTTGTCCGCGCCGGCTGATGCGTAGTAAAGGTCCAAATGACCGTCGGCATTCAAATCGCCGGCCACGACGTCGTAGACAAACACACGGGCGGTCATGCGAACAATCTGGGGGAATTCACCTTTGCCATCGTTGAGAAGCATGACCGGAGCGCCGGACTCAGAAACCGCGACGTCAAGATCGCCGTCGGCGTCCCAGTCGCCGAGCGCGATGCCGCCGATATAGTCGCGCAGCAACGTTCGCGTGGATGGTCGCCACTCCCATGGCTCGACCTGTAAAAGGACCTCGACGCCGCCGGTCGTCGACGCATAGAGCGCGTCCACATCGCCGTCGCCATCGATATCGCCCACCGCACTGTCAAACACGGCGCCCGGAATGCCGCCGAATCGCGGAGTGTAGTTGCCGTCGCCATC
>CAZUBB010000128.1:267-13239 GCA_964618485.1 uncultured Pirellulales bacterium | reverse complement strand
GATTCGATTCCTTGCGCACGGAGTTCCTGAAGTTGCCTGCGAGCTTGCTCGGCGTCCGGCGTCTTGCGGACTGTGCCATCGGCGAGGACGCGTTCGTCGATTTCGATCGCGGTCTCAAACAGCGGCGTGGGCTTTTCGATATCGAGCGCGAACAGCTTCGGGCGTTGCTGGTAACCAATCAGAAGCACATCTGCGAAGCCGCGCGTGGTGACGAACGCGGTACGGGCCCCGCGGCGCGTGAGCAGCGCGTTCGTACCGCGCGTCGTGCCGAGCCGTAGACTGACCGGCGGAATCGGTTGATCGAGCCGCAGCCCAAGCAGTCGGCGAATGGCCACGATCGGCGCTTCTTCGCCGGAGAAGAGCTCGTAACGCGCCGATGGTACCGGCTCGGTCGGTAACGGGATATCGAGCGATAGCGTGGAGGCGTTTGCGTCGAAACGTGTTACACGCCGCTCCGCGATGGCCGATCCATCCGCGGCAAACAACCTGAGCCCGTAACCATTCCAGAAACCATCAAGGTCATCTGCGCGCGAATCATCAACAATGGTATCTCGCGTGGAGTTGCCGCCTACGACGCCTTTCGTGACGCCGGAGCTGAGTAATTTGGCCCGCAGCAGTCGGCCGTCGCGATGTTGCGCAAAGCAATCGGTGAACGTGCCGCCGACGTCGATCCAGAATTCCCAATCCATATGCCCTGTCTTCTGTAGCTGGCCTCTGTGAGGCCGGCACGATGAATGTCATCCGCTCTTAACGCCTCGCGTCAACTCCCCGAGGTCACAGACCTCGGCTAAAGAGTTCATTCCACGCGGCTGGTGACTTCACCGTTCGCGAGGCGCGTGCGCAGTCGGTCGCCGGGTTGCACTTCCGACGCGTCGCGCACGAGCCGGCCTTCGGCGTTGAACGTTAAACTGTATCCGCGCCCAAGCACGGCCAGCGGGCTGAGCGATTCTAACTGCGCCGCGAGCGATGCGGTCCTTCGGCGGCCGTCGCGGACCTTGCGAAACATCGCGCGCCGGGCGGCGACTTCGCACTCGTCAAGCCGCTGTTCCGCCTCCTGGACCATGGCGAACGGACGGCGAAAAGCGCGGCGATTCGCGAGCGCCTCGAGCCGCAACCGCGCGGCGACGGCTCGCGAGCGTAGTTGTCCGAGCAAACGCTGGGCGTGCTGGGCGAGGGCTCGGCGCAGGTCGTCGCTGCTGGGGGCGATGCGCTCCGCGGCTTCGCTCGGCGTGAGCGCGCGGACGTCTGCCACGAGGTCGGAGAGCGTGACGTCGATCTCGTGGCCAATCGCCGAGACGACCGGAATGCGCGAGGCGTGAATCGCGCGGACGACCACTTCTTCGTTGAACGCCCAAAGGTCCTCCAGGCTCCCACCGCCGCGGGCGACGACGAGGCAATCGATTTCCATCCCGCTCGCATTCACCTGCCGGATGGCGGCAGCGACTTCGGCGGCAGCGCCTTCGCCCTGCACGCGTACGGGAACGACCAGCACGTCCGCGCCGAGCCAGCGGCGCTTCAGCACCTGGAGAAAATCGCGCACCGCCGCGCCGGTGGGACTGGTCACCACGGCAATCCGACGCGGAAAGCGCGGCAACGGCCGTTTCCGTGCCGCGTCGAACAGTCCCTCGGCGGCGAGCTTCTCGCGTAGTTTGCGGAGCGCGAGCTCCAGGGCGCCGATCCCTTTCGGTTGCAACTGGTCGATCACGAGCTGATAGCTGCCGCGCGGGGCGTACAGATCGAGCCCGCCGTGGCAGATCACTTCCAGGCCGTCGTGCAGGTCGAAGCGCAGGCGCTGTGCGGCATTGCGCCAGATGACCGCCCGCAGTTGCGCGCCGTCGTCCTTGAGCGTGAAATAACAGTGCCCCGAGGAAGGCCGCGAGAAGTTCGAAATTTCGCCAGCGACCCAGGCGGACGGGAACGTGCCCTCCAGAACCTCTTTGACCGCGGCGGTGAATTGGGAAACGGACAGCACCGGCTCGGCGGACACGTCGGCGGCGGCGGAGTTGGCTCGTAGCATGCGGGGCATTCTAACGCGACACGCGCCAGCCGTAAGGACTTCCGCGAGCGCCTTTCATTTGCTTGACGGCTACCAATACTTACTGGAAAATCGACAGCGTCAGTTCCACCGTTCAATGAGGGCGCCCATGATTCGCACGCTGCTCGGCCTCGTGGTAGGCGCATCGCTGTTCGGCTCGGCGTCGGCGGCGTCCATCCCCAGCCTGTATTGGAGCGAAGCGGGGGGCATCGCTCGCTCGCGGCTCGATGGAACGCAGGTCGAAGCGGTCACGCCGGGCTTCGAAATCGGCGGCTTAGCCCTCGATCGCATCCACGACCAGCTGTTTTTCACCGAGATTCTCCCGCTCGGCGGTCCCGGACCAGCCGGTTTCATTCGCAGCGCTACGAGCGACGGACACGAGGTGACCAGCATCGTCGATCAACTCCCCGGGCCGACCGCACTCGCGATTGACCGCATCGGCGGGCATGTGATCTGGTCCGATCGCGAGGCCCGCACCATTTCGATCGCCCGATACGACGGCTCAATCGCGAAGACGATTCTGCCATTCCAGGAATCAATCGTCGACATCGCTGGCGTTGCGTTCGATCCCTGGCAGCACAAGGTCTATTTCAGCTACGTGAATCCGCTCATCGACAGCCTCACGCCGGGGAGCATCGCGCGGATGAACCTCGACGGCAGCGAGCTGGAGACCGTGATCAGCGGCCTGGTTTCACCGCAGGGAATTGCCGTCGACCATGTCCGCGGACGGGTGTACTGGGCCGATCAATTATTTCTCTCGCAGGGATTGATCAATTCCGCCCTTTACGACGGCAGTGAGCGCGAAAAGAACGTGACCGAAGTCGAGGCGCCGCGGGGCGTGGCGTTCGATCCGTTTTCTAATCAGCTTTACTGGACAGATAACGCGACGGGGAAAATCCAAACGCAAACGCCGTTTTTGCCGGTCGTTGATTTGGTGACCGATCGACCTGCACCGCTGGCGATCGGACTGTTGTTTCGTTCTGGTCTGGAAGGAGACTACAACGACGACGGCCTGGTCGACCTCTCGGACCTGAACTTTGTCCGCAATCATTTCGATCTCAACGGCGAGATTAACCTCGATGACCTCAACACCGTGCGAAATAACTTCGGCGCTCGATTCGTTCCGCCGGATGAAGCGGTTAACGTGCCCGAGCCAGGCGCGATCGGGCTAGGAATCATCGGACTGCTCGGCGTCGCGGCGATGGCCCAGCGCGCAAGAAAAACGCCAACCTCGGTCCGGCGATGAACCGAGGTTGGCGGTGATGGGCGATCGTTGCCTGCGAACTCTCGCGAGTTCGGCGGCAGTTGTTTCGCGGCGGCCGGCTAGTAGTTACTGCGGGCCGATGCTCGGCGGGTTGCTGGCCAGGAAGTCGCGCGGGCCCCGGGTGGTATAATAGGGGTACGCGACGGCGCCGGTCGGCGGGCCGCCGGCGTACATGGCGTTGGCTTCTTCGTTGGCGGCTTCGCAGCCCGGCGGGAGGTGACCACCGCGTCCGCCGGCATAACCGCGACCGCCGCTGCCACAGCTCGCACAGCCGCCCCCGCCACAATCGGAGCAGCTATCGTAGGGGCAGCAGGCGCTACG
Source organism: uncultured Pirellulales bacterium (assembly GCA_964618485.1). Lineage (GTDB taxonomy): Bacteria > Planctomycetota > Planctomycetia > Pirellulales > JALHLM01 > JALHLM01. The sequence continues at coordinate 9,619 of CAZUBB010000128.1, read as the reverse complement.
GCAGCAGAAGATACGATCGAGCAAGCAGCAGCCGCTGGACGAGGTCAGCACGCTGCCGAGCAGCACGACCAAAGCAAGACGTTTCATTTCCCGAAATCCTTTTCGCTGGGTCAGACGGCAAAGGCTCTAAAGGACATATCGTCCGCAGATTCCGTACAATCCAATAAATCGTCACCCCTGGACGTCGACGTTTTGCGCCCGTTATCCGGCTGTTTTTTCGCACCAATTTCGCCCGCCCCACAGATCGCCTAAATGATTGCCACGCTGGAATTTATCGACGGAGTGATCGCGACATTCCAAAAGGCCACGGAGGCCAACCGAAATACCCCTACCCGCACGGGCAACGTGGTTTCCCTCGACGCCGAGAGCGGCGACGACGTGATGATCACGGCCGACCTGCACGGCCACCGGAAGAACTTCAACGCCATCCGCAGCATCGCCGATCTGGCGAACCACCCGCGCCGGCACCTGGTGCTCCAGGAAGTCTGCCACGGCGGACCAACGTATCCGACCAACGGCGGCTGCATGTCGCACAGCATGCTGGAGGACGTGGCGCGGCTGAAGAACAACTTCCCGGAGCGCGTGCATTTTCTGCTCTCGAATCACGAGGCGGCCGAGGTGATCGACTACCCGATCCTCAAGGCCAAGAAGATGCTCAACCTACTGTTCCGGATGGGGCTGCAGGAGGTCTATGGCCCGGCCTGCGAGAAGGTCCGCCAGGCCGCGGTGCAGTTCATTCAAAGCTGTCCGGTGGCGATTCGCCTACCAGGCGACGTGTGGCTGACGCACAGCGCGCCGGAGCGCTGCCAGCTCGAAGGCTTCGACCGCGGCGTGCTGGAGCGCCCGCTCGAATACGACGACTTCCAGGAGCAGAGCGATCTCTTCCGCATGCTCTGGGGACGCGACCATCGCGCGGAAAACGCCAAGGCGTTCGCCGACACGCTCGGCGCCAAGGTGCTCATCCACGGCCACGAACCTTGCTGCGAAGGTTTTGCGGTGCCGAACCCGGTGCAGATCATCATCGATAGCTGCCACGACAAAGGACGGTATGTGATCGTGCCGCTCGATCGAGGTTACTCGCAGCAGGAGATTGTGGGGCGCATTCAGGGGCTGGCGAGAAGGGAGAACGGAGCAAGGAGTTCGAAGAACGAAGTTCAATGACCTGAGTTGCAATTCCGCCGCCGTTCGTCGTCCATTCAAGCTCCGTGCTCCGAGATTCTTACTCCCTTCCTCCGCCCATGGCCTACATCCCCGAGCCGGATCCGCCGCCGATTTTGCCGCCGAATTGGCGGTTCCGGTTCACGCTTCGGAAGGTCTTGGTGCTCACGACGATTCTGTGTGTGCTCTTTGCCATCTGGCAGGGCCTCTTGCGCGCAGGCGCCGGCGATGCCATGTCCGGCATTGAGGCCAAGTTCTGGGTCATTGCGGTGGTGATGCTGCCGATGTTGGTGATGATCCTCGCAGGATTGATCGAGCCGATACGGAAGCTCGTCCGCCGGCTGCGTCGGCGCGATTGACGTCTGCCAATGGCTGCGTGAGCCGGAAGCGTCAGCGCCCGGAGTAACGCGCGTGGGTCGCACAATGACTTCGCACCGCGTTACGCTTCCCATTCGCGCAAGCGCCCCAATGCGTGCTGGAACTCGGTGCGCTTCTTTTCCATCACGGCGAAGCCGGCGATGATGACCGCGCCAAGGACGATTCCGCACGCGTAGGGCACCCAGTCTTGTTGCAGGTCGAACTTCGCCCACCAGATCATGCAGGCGAGCGAAATGCAGAGGAACGACGTGCCAAGGTAGAGAAATGCCCGGACGCGCAACAAGATTCCGACCATGACTCCCGCGATCGACAATCCGGCGAGGACCAGCGCCAGCCACGGCGACTCTTCCATGCCGTTGACGAAGATATCGGCCGTCGATGAAACGTAGATCGTCATCACGCTGATATACCGCGCTTGCGTCATTTGGGCCTTGGTCAGGCGCTCGCGGTTGAGATACGCGGCGACCAGCACGCAAATGGCCGGCGGGATGAGCCAGACTTGCGGGTGTTCGAGGAGGCCGATGCCGGTGTCGTGGTGCAGGAAATACCACAGCCCGCCGTTGGCCGCGAGGGCCGCCAGAACGCCGAAGCCGAAGGACTTACGCAAGACCGACAGCGCCGCGTAAAGCGTGCCGACGACCATCAACAGGACGCTGTAATGCGTGCCGGAGTCGATCGCGAAGAAGCCAAGCACCGGCAACAGCGGCAGCAGCGCGCCGGTCCGTTCGAGCGGTTCGGCCAGCACCATCTGGCGGCGGCGACGGAACCATTCGCTGAGTCCCACGCCGAGGAAGGCGATCGCCATCACGATCAGCGGCCAGAATTGTTCGAAGTAGCCTGTGAACCATTCGGGACGGCAGATGCGAATGTGAACGAACGTGGCGGCGAGGAGAACTTCCGCGCCGTAAACATAGGCCTGGCGGCCGCGTTCGGAGAGACCTAGCGGATCGCGCCCGGGCACGACCGCCGCGATAATGGCCGCCACGGCAAGTCCGATCAGCGATGCGCCGACGACCGCTTCAGCCCAGTGCGAGATATCCACGTGACCATGGTTGACGTAAGCGAAGACCTCGCCGCCGAGGATCATCGCGAGCGCGACCAGCGCGCCGCCAATGCAAAGCGGCGTCGTTTGTTGCCCAACCTGCGTCCAGGGATTCTCGATTTTGAAGAACTTGGTCAGGCCGAACCCGTAGAGGACGCCGCTGGCAGCGAGGACGGCCATCACGATCACGCCGCGGTCCAGGATCTGCGGGCCGTCGATGGGCCTCAACCAGGCCCAACCCCACAGCGCCGCGCCGACGACACCAAGCGACAGGGCGCCATAACGCAGACCGTTTTGCGCAGCGCCGCGCGTCAGGAACAAGAGCGCGACGACCTGGAACCACGCGGCCTTGGCGGCAAGTAGCCGGAGCGTGGCTTCGTCGAACGTGAGGACGATGTGCGTCGTGAGCGCGAGGACCGCGGTCATCAGCAGACAATTGGCCGGCACGAGCCACGCGGCGCTCCGCCAGGCGCTTTGCTCGTCGACGGGCATCCTCAGTCGGCGCGCGAGCAGCGCGAGGCCTGTGCGGCGGCTCCAGAGGTAGCTCGTGGCGATCGCATATGCGGCTGAGATCACCGCGCCGTTGAACACCAGCCATTTGAACGGCAGTTGGAAGCGATCGATGGCGAAGCCAATGCCGATGATGCCCAAGAGGTACAGCGAGAGCGTGCCGCCTTTGACCTTGGGATCCCAGAGGCAGGCGAGCGCTGCGACGAACGTGGCAGCAAGCGCGAGCCAACCGAGCCACTCGTCGGTGACGATTGAACGGTCGACCAATGTGGCGAAAATGCCGAGGGCGACCGTGCCGGCGAAGAGCAAGATCGCGACGGCGCTCGCGAAGCGATGTACGCCAAACGTGGCAGGCTTGCGGCGCTCCAGCGTGTTAGGCACGATAAAACGGCGGTCGATCCACAGCCAGAAAACAACGGGGAACGCCAGCGCCAGGACGTTCGTCCAGGCGAAATGCGTGATTTCCGTGGCATCGCCGGAGTTGAGCAGTTGATTCGCGGGGCTCATGTAGAGGGCGATGGCGGCGAGGTTCACGCACGCGGCGGCGAAGTAAAGATAGCGGCGGCGCTCGGCGAATGCGGCCGTGACCGCTAGCAGGACGGCGCTCGACGCCAGGCCCACGACGCTCCACCACCAGCCCGGGCGGTTCTGGACTTCGAGCGTGCCGCGGATCGCTACGGCGCATGTGAGGAACGCGAAGAGCAAGGCCCAGGGGACGACGCACAAAGCCGTGCGGCGGGCATCCATCGAGGGGCGTGCCGCGAAGAGACCCAGCGCGAGGAGCGCGGCGGCGCTCACGATGTGCGCGCCGAGCAGTGTGTGAAAGGCTGGCCAATCGTTGTTGGTGGCGCGGCCGACGCTGAAGGCGGCCATGACGCTGAGGCCCCAGGCCGCCGCGGCGAGGATGGGGACAGAAACGAGTGCGCGGGAGAGGAGGCCGGCTGGATGAACCTCGCGCGTGGCTCCGGGCGCTGACGCTTCCGGCTCCAAGTGTTCGGGGCGGAGATTAAAGAGCGCCGCGGCGACTGCGAGGCCGAGAGACCACCATCCGGCGGCGCTGGCGACCTGGAAATGCACCGTGAGCAGCGAGGCTTCCCACCAGAAGCTGAAGGCGGCTGGAATGAACACGACCGCCAGCAGCACGAGACCGATGGCCGATTGCGCCGCGAGGCAGCTATCGTGCACGATGTGCGTAGCGCCGCGGCGGCGCTCAAAGAGCATGACGGCGGAGCGCCAGAGAATCGCGTAGACAGCTGCGATCGCCGCGTTGAGTTGTGCGAGTTGCACCCAGAGTTCGGCGTTCAGCGTCACGCCACCCGGCCAGGGGTAGAGCAAGTAGCCGGCCGTACCGCAGAGGTTGAGCATCAGCCCCGCGCTCAGGGCGAAGGAGCTGGAACGCTCGCGGATGGCGTGGCCGAGGAGGGCGATCGTGATTAGCGCGAGCGGACCCGCGTAGGAACCGGCCAAGGTGAGGCGATGGAAGAATGAGCCGGGTTCCGGGCCGACGATCGGGTTTCCGCGCAGCGCAGAACTGACGACGTAGAGCACCACCACGACGAGCGGCATGGCGCCGAGGATGGTGACGAGCCGCCCGATATCGCCGGCCCACGTGCGCTTCGCGCTGGATGCGCCGCCGGTGGTTTCGAGCCGCATCAGTACGACGCCGACCGCGCCCGCCACGGCGAAGAGCGCGAGTAGTCCTACGAACCACATTTGCAGCGTGGCTTCCGGCGGGCGCTGCCAGAGGGCTGCGCCACCGATGAAAACGCCCATCGCCAGCATGGGGAGCAAAAGGCCCACGAGTGACGCGGCCCACGCGTCGCCGCCGAGTTTTTCGCGCGGCGTGTCGTCGAATTGCCAGCCCCGCCGCTCCAGGAACCGCCCCAGCGGGACGCGCATCCAGATCAGCGCGGAGATCGCCAGGAGGAAGATCGCGCTCGTCCAGCGGAGCGCGGACGCGGCGGCGACTTCGATTTCAAATCGTGCCGAGATTAACAAACAGGCCAGGCTCGCGACGATTAGCACTAGCACGAGGTGCGGCCGCGTAAAGCGTTCGCGCAATTCGGTGAGGAGCGCGACGACGACGATCGCAAAGAGTCCCCAGGCGCCGAAGCTCGAAGCGTGAACATGCGGTACGCCGAGCAATTCAAAGGCGCTGGCCGGGGGGACGATGCGCGTCGCCGTCGAGGCGGGTTGACCGGTCAACTGCGCGGCGAGGCTGTGCGGCGTCAACTCTTGCGCCACGCCGGGGACGACGGCGTAGATCGCCATCCCGAAAAGCATCAGCACGGACATACCGAGTGCGAAGCGCCCCACGAGTGGCGACACGGCCACCAGATCGGAAAATCGACGCCGCCAGGCCACGTCGAATTGAGCGACCGCTGCGTCGCCGTTCTCCAATGCGGGTGTAATGCGTTTGAAAACAAAGGAGAGCGATTTCCAGACCAGGCAACTCGCCGCGAGCGCGATGCCCCATGCCTGGCAGGAACGGGGATCGAGTAGCGCTAGTTGAGAGGCTTTGTACCAAGGCTGCTGTTGCAATTGACCGGTAACAGCGGCGAGAAGGGCGAAGGTCGCGGAGACTTGAAAAATGCCGAACAACTCTTGAGAACGCATCAGGTACGCCAGCGTCAGCCATACCACACTGATCCAGGCGACGTACACCGCGACCTGGCCGGCGGGGAGTTCGATCAAGAGCGCCAAGGCGAACAGCAATGCCAAACTGTTGACCGCCGCGGCGACGATGGCCACGGTCTCGCGCCACGCTTCGCCGGCAAACTTCGGCCAGGCTTCCGCGAGGACGCGGAGCAGCGTGAACGCCGTCGCGTGCAACAGCATGGCCATCAACCAAGGGTGATCGAAGTCGCCAAATTGGCCGAAGACGACTCCTTGCACCGTCGCGGTCAATAACAGGAGCGAGCCGGCCGCCGCCAGCACGTGCGGCAACGCCCAACGTCCGGCGACGAGCGCCGCGATGCCGTAGACGGCGTAGACCCAGGTGACATGTTCCGCGTCGAGTTGCTTTCCGAAGCCAAAGAACGTGACGAGCGCCAGACTAAGTACCGCGTTGGTACCGGCCGCGACGCCGAAATAGCTTGCCGTTTCGCGTTCGCCACGCAACGCTCGCCAGGCGCTCGCCGCGCCGCAGGCCGCGGCGGCGCCGACGAGGATGGAACCGGTCGTGGCGTCGAGGAACGGTTGCAAGAATTCCTGAGGTGATTTGATCGTCCACGGAAGTTGGTCGCTAAAGCCGAGCCAGGCGATAAGGTACGCGGCGCTCGCGCACAAGCTGCCAGGCAAAACGGCGGCCGGAATTCCGGAGACGCGGGCCACGGTCAGTAGCACGGCGGCCTCGATGCTGAGGACGACGAGCATCATCGCCGGTTGCGGCCAGGCGAACGCGACCGCCAGCAGCATGAGCATCACGCCTGCCACGGCAATCGCGGTCCCGGCGATCCGCATGCCGGTCAGGTCGGATGCGCGCAGTTTGCGCCATAATAGGAGTCCCACGGCCAGCGGCCCGCAGGCATAGAGCGCCATCAGCGGTGAAAGATGCTCCAGCGTTTCTCTCGAAGCGCCGGCGCGCGCAATCAACAAACCGGCGGCCGCGAGTCCCGCGAAGGTGACGAGTCCAAGCAGGCGAAAAAGTTGATGGCAGTGCGCCTCGGTAACCGGTTCCCAATGATTCGATCGCAGTCGAATGGCGAGCGCCGTGCCGAGCATCGCCACGACCGGCAGCGCGCCGATCGCCAACAGGATGGGTAGTTCCGGATGGGGAACGATGAAGTGCCGCACGAGGAGCTCGGCGAGCGCGGAGGCCATCACCGCCGGCGCGAGGACGCGCGTGAATTCCGGCGTAAGCGATTTACCGGCCAGCCAGAGCAATCCGCCGAAGAGCGCGACGGAGATGGCCTCGCCGACGATCGTCAGCGGCAGCGGCGCTGCTTGCGCCGTACTGAAGGCGGCCATCGCCAGGAAGTTGAGCGGCACGAGCAAACTGGCGATGATGTACAGCCCGCGGCTCGTGTTCGGGAGCTTCCAGCGGCGCTCGGTGTAAAAGGCCACGCCGAAGAGCGCGCTCGTAACGCCGTTGAACACGATGTACTTCAGCACCGGGCGCTCGGCGATGGCGTTCCAAAAACTGATCACCAGCGCAATCGAACAACAAACGATCAACAGCCCGCCGACAAGTTCGCCCCAGCGGATGTTCTTCTCTTCCATGAAGGAGACGAACACCTCGCCGAACGAACGGCGCGGCGCCGGCGGCGCGGCCGGGGCGGGGGGCGGCGGCGCGGTCCAGGGCGCGGGCCAGGAAATCGGCGCGGGACGACTTCGTCCGTGGCCGGGCGTTCGGTCATGTGACGGAGTTTTTCGGCCATTGTCTCCGGACGAAGCGGCGCTGGCGTGGGCGCCTGGGAGACTGGCCCTTCGCTCAAGGGCAGCGGGGGCAACATCGGGCGCACGACGGGCGCCGGCGGCGCAACGGGGACGGCCGGCACGACCGGAGCGGCTGGCTGAGCGATGCGCGCGGCCTCCTCGTCGATCGTTTGGATCAGCGCCTGGCACGCCTGTTGGCTGAGGACGCCGGCGCGCTGCCAGTCGTTGAGTTGCTCGCGAAGTTGGCGAAAGGCGCGGGCCGTGGCATGCGGCAGCGCGAGGGGGCCGGGCCAATCGCAGATCAGGCAGTTTTCGCGTGCTCCGTCCCAGGGGGATTCGCAGCGCGGGCAGCGCGATCGGTGCTGCGAGGACACGGCGCTATTTTGGCCGGTGAGGGCGCGAACCACCGCGCGCACGACGACCCAAATGCCATGGCCGATGACCGCGATGACCGCCAGCACGATCCCCAGTACGCAGATCACTCCCGTCAAATCCGGCATGCGCGCTATCCCCGCTATTCTCGTTACGGGGCGACCCGGTCGCTGCGCGCGGCACGGCGCATATGGACAGGGTTCGCCTTTCAGAGCCTACCCCTGGAAAGGCGGGTTTGGAGCGAGGAAATAACGCTCAGGAAAGTGCTGGGGTTTGTAGGAGCCTAAGTCGCAACGTCGACCAGCCAGCGGGATTCGTCGAGTTGCACGATGTCGATGCGCACTTCGGGGAGGAATTGCTGGATAGTTTCGATGTTCGTGCGCAGGTGTTGCGTCGGTTCGCACGTGACGAAAGCTCCGCCGGCGCCGATCGCGAGCGGCAACACAAGTTGATCGGCGAGATGTTCGCCGACCGGCGCGGTGGAATCGAGGTAGCGCCGCGCATCGGCCGCGGCACCGGCGGCCACGTCTTCCGCCGGGAGTCCGCGGCGGCCGAAGCCCGTGGCGATTTCGGTGACGTGTTCGCACTCCACGGCAACATAAGTAAAGTTGCCGGGCCCGAGTGATTCATCGCGCCGCTGCGCGGTGAGCATCGATGGCTTGAGCTGCAGCCGTTGCCCAATGACATGAAGTTCGCGCTGCGCGACGTGCGCGGCCAGGTGCGAGACGATCGCTACCGCGGAGACGCGGCGAATCTCGCCGCGTTCCAGCAGGTCGAGGCGCTTCCACTTTTCGACCGGCTCCACGCGGAGCTCGATCTCGCCGCCCCCTTCCGGGTAGTAGCCGGACTTGATGAGAGTCGCCTCGGCCGCGGCGCCGAGTCGGTTCAGGAGCGGTAAATAACTGAGCGAGAAGAACTCGAACGGCGGCGCCATTTCGTTGTGCGTCCCGCCGATGACGCGGACCCACGAGGCGCCGTCGGCAAGCCAGAGCGCCGGCAAAATGGTCTGCAGCAGCAGCGTGCCGGAACCGGCGGAACCGATGTCGAACTCGAACTCGCCGTGCGTGATGGGGCCCGGCTGAAACCAAAGTTCCTGGGAACCGAGGTGCGCACCGTCGAGCATCGCCTTGGAGACCTTGGCGGCCGCGAAGACCGCCGCCAGATGCTGGCGCTGCAGCCCGGGCCGCGTGCGGCCGGCGCGGACGTTCTCCAGGCGAAACGGCTCGCCGGTGATCATCGAAAGGGCCAGCGACGTGCGCAGAATCTGGCCGCCCCCTTCGCCCGCGGCCCCGTCCAAGACCAACCAATCTTCGTCCATCGCCGGAGAGTTTCCAGGAAATTCAGGGTTGCCGCCGCGCCGCTGGCGAACTGCTCTTGCCGCCGGAGACACGGAAGGTTACCAAGTTTCGGCAACCTTCGGCAACATGCCGACCTGGCGGCGAAGCTGCCATCCCCTGCAGGAGGCGACTTCGTCGCCGATTCTGGTGCGTGCGAAGAGAAATATAGCGTTCGATG
>CAZUBB010000128.1:0-230 GCA_964618485.1 uncultured Pirellulales bacterium | reverse complement strand
CAATCGCGGCGAATTCGGCGTCGGAGCCGCCTCTCACAGTTCGGGTGGAGAACGCGGCCGGCTTCTCCATGCGCTGGAAACGGCGGTATGGACCGCGCCGGACGTTGCGCCGCGGCCGACCGATTGGCGAAGCGCGCATCCATCGCAAATCGTGCTTGTGAAACGCGGCGATCGGCGGGCGATCTATCGGGTCGACCTGCCGCACCAGTCGCTGTACGTCAAGCATCGCT
>CAZUBB010000127.1:12966-13561 GCA_964618485.1 uncultured Pirellulales bacterium | reverse complement strand
GGCGGCCACGACTGGGAAGGGCTCACCGACGGCTTGCCGCAGTCGGATTGCTACGTGAACGTGCTCCGTGGCGCAATGGCCGTTGATTCAATGGACCCATGCGGCGTTTACTTTGGCACCACCGGCGGCCAGGTCTACGCGTCGGCGAACTCGGGCGATCGCTGGGCGGCGATCGTGCGCGACCTGCCGGCGGTGCTGTCAGTCGAAGTGCAGACGCTGCCATGATCCGCGTCGTGTTGCCGTTTCATCTGCGCACCATCGCGCAGGTGACGGGAGAGGTCGTACTCGAAGTGCCTCGGACGGTCACTGTCGGCGCGATTCTCGACGCGCTCGAGGAGCGTTTTCCCGCGCTCCGGGGGACCATGCGCGACCACGTGACGCACCAACGGCGGGCGTTCGTGCGTTTCTATGCCTGCCAGCAGGATTTTTCCAACGTGGCGCCAGAAACGCCGCTGCCGGCCGGCGTCTGTGACGGGTCGGAGCCGTTTCTGGTAATCGGCGCGCTCGCTGGCGGCTAGTTCGCCATCCATTCCCGGACCGAGCCCACTTCTGGCGTCAACGCATCAGCGTTGGTGGATTGATCCACGTGTCGAGC
>CAZUBB010000127.1:12076-12956 GCA_964618485.1 uncultured Pirellulales bacterium | reverse complement strand
TATAACAGCTATGTGAATTATAGTGATTAGCACGCGCCACCCACATCCTGTCTGACGTTCATTCTTGTTCTCCGGGAGCCTCTCCGATGGGTGGACTGCGCTGGAATTGTTGCTTGGCTGCGCTGTTGGTGTTCGCGGGCCGATCGACCGCACACGGTCAAGTTGGGTTTGACGTCACTTCTCCGACCGACACGATTCTGCTCGTATCGGGCATCGACGACGGCGATGGCGGGGGCGACCCGCCCGCGGCGGAGGCGGTCGACAAAGCGCTGGATAACACAACTTCGAAGTATCTGCACTTCGACGATTTGGGTTCCGGTCACTCCGGCCGTCGGCCCCAAAGTGGTGACCGCGCTGCGATTTTATACGGCGAACGACTTCGCGGACCGCGACCCCGGGAGCTTCTTGCTGGAAGGCTCGTCGAATGGCGTGGACTTCACGACGATTGCCAGCGGTTCGTTGGATCTGCCGCTCGGACGCAATGCGGGAGGACTCACGCTTGACCCGGTGAATCAGTTCACGCAGACGGTGAGCTTCAATAGCGGCCAGGCTTACGCGACGTATCGGCTGACCTTTCCCACGCTGCGCAATTCCGCCACGGCGTATTGCATGCAAGTGGGCGAAGTTGAATTGCTGGAAGGCATTCCCACGGTGATTGGGGACGCCGACAGCAATGGCGTCTTGAACTTGGATGACTTCGATCTGATTCGCGCGAATTTCCGCCAGACGGTGACCGCCGGCGAGAATGGCGACATCGATTTCAGCGGGTACGTCGACTTCCCAGACTTCCGCATCTGGAAAGAAGCCTTTGGCGGCGGCGGACCGGCGAGCGTGCCGGAGCCGGCGACCGTGTCGTTGATCGCCGTCGGCGGTCTAGGTG
>CAZUBB010000127.1:0-12019 GCA_964618485.1 uncultured Pirellulales bacterium | reverse complement strand
TCAGGACAACCACCATGAAGAAACACTTGATTGCGATGTCGCTGTCTGCGCTGTTTGCAGCCGGAACAGCGCCGCTGGCGTTTGGTCAGGCCGCGACGATTAACTGGGTCAACCCTGGCGTGGGCAGTTGGAACGATGCGACCAACTGGCTGACCACGCCGGATAATGCGATCCTCGTTCCGGGCGATGGATATCCCGCCGAGGTGGCCAGCATTTCCAACGGCGGCACGGCGTTCTTGAGCGCCCCCGCTCCGTACGAAATCGACGGCGTGTTGCTCGGCAGCGATGGCGTCGGGAAGGGAAAGCTCGAAATTCGCACCGGCGGCTTGCTGGAATTGGTCGATGCCGATCCGAATGAAGTGATCGCCGATGGCACGATGATTGTCGGCAGCCTGCTAGTGAGCGGCGGCACGCTCATTGCCGCGGGCTTGCGCACCGGCGGGCAGTTTGACTCGCAGGTCACCGTAACCGGCGCGAGTCACATCAATATCTCGGGAAGCGCCATTCTGGCGCGGACCACGAGAATTGAAGGGCCCGCGGCCGATATCACGATCGGCGGCAGCGCCTGGGTGTTGGAGAAGCTGGAGGCGAAAATCACCGCCACGACGCATAGCCCCATCAAGGCACCCAGCGGCACGGCGAACATCGCCGCGGCGTTAGAAGTTGAATTCTCCGGCGTAACCCCGGAGCTGGGCGACTCGTGGACCTTGATCGCCGCCGCGAGCGTCGTCGGCAAGTTTTCCTCGGTATCGTATTCCGGCGCCCAACTGGAGCGCGGACTAACGGTCGTGACAGAGACCGATGCGGCGGCCGGAACGGTGAAGGCGGTTGTCGATAGCCGTTTGATCCTCAATATCGACCGCGTCAGCGGCGCGGCGTCGATCGAGAACGCCATCGGTTCGCCGATTGCGATCGACGGCTATAGCATTGGCTCGCCGCAGGCATCGCTGAGCGTCGCCGGCTGGTCGAGCCTCGACGATCAGAACGTGGGGAGCTTCGCGGAAGCAGCGCCCAGCACGACGTTTCTGTCGGAATTGGCGTCGAGCGGGTCGCTCAACTTCACGGTCGGCGCCAAGCGGGCGATCGGCTCGCCGTATGACTTTACCCCCGTGGAGTTCGGTCAGTCGGGCGAAGACGTGACGTTCGAGTACACGACGGCCGACGGTGCGATTGAGATGGGAGTCGTGAAGTACACCGGCGCGGTCAACAGCTTGGCGCTCACTATCGACCCGGATTCCGGCGAGGGAATCGTGCAGAATCAATCGCCGTTCACCGTGGCGATCGATGGCTATGCGATCAGTTCCGCGTGGGGTTCGCTGAGTGTCGCGGGCTGGACCAGTCTGGACGATCAGAACGTGCTCACCTGGTCGGAGGCCAATCCGGGGGCGGCGATGCTCAGCGAGTTGTTGCCGGTGGGCGGTTTTACGCTGGCGCCGAACGCGTCGTTCAACTTGGGAGAATTGTTTGACGTCGACGGCGTGAAGGACTTGCGGTTGGAGTTCACGCTCTCGGACGGATCGTACTACGAAGGGTATGTTGTCTACGGTGCGGCCCCACTCGGACCTGTCGGCGATACCAACGGCGACGGGAAGGTAAATCTCGACGACCTCAATAACGTCCGAAACAACTTTGGTTCCACCGGCCTTGGCGACACCGATGGCGATAACGACGTGGACCTGGACGATTTGAACAACGTCCGGAACAACTTTGGCGCGGGGGGGACGTCGCCCGTTCCGGAGCCGTCGACGATCGTCCTGGCTGCGGCCGGGTTGATCGCCTTCGCGGGCATTCGAGTGTGTCGTCGGAAGTAGTTCGTAGCTCTACCGTTGCGTTGCATTCAGAGCAGCCCCGGCGGCTTCAATCCGTCCGGGGCTGCTTTTTTTCTAACAGCAGATTGCCGTGCCGCCGGCTCCCACCGCGGCGACGCAGTGGCGGACTTTTAGCTCTCGACGAATGTCCATTCGACAGATGGCAGTTCAAGGGAATTAAAAACAGTTAAAACATAGACATTATACTTGGACAGCTCCGAATGTCGCGATTATATTGGCGGTAACGCGCCGACGGCGGTGCGTTCACCTCTTTGGTTCTGCCATTCGGAGTGTTCTGTATGCGTTGTCTGCGCTTGTTTTCTTTTTTGCCAGCCTTCGCCGTGATGGCGATGGCGGCCTCGACGGTGTTGGGCCAGGTCGGGTTTGACATCACGCAACCGTCGGATGTGATCGAAATCGTCAACGGTGTGGACGATGGCGATGGCGCTGCCGGCCCGCCTCCGGGGGCCGAGGGTGTTGCCAATGCCCTCGACAACACGACCCAGAAGTACTTGAACTTCCTGGATCTCAGCTCGGGCTTCAAAGTGACCCCGTCCGTGGGACCCAAAGTGGTGACCGCGCTGCGCTTCTATACGGCGAATGACGCCGTGGAACGCGACCCGGCGAGCTACTTGTTCGAAGGTTCGAACGACGGCACGAACTTCGTCACCATTGCTAGCGGCTCGCTGGCTTTACCGTTGGGTCGCAATGCCGGCGCTTTGCCGTTGGATCCGGTTGGTCAATTCACCCAGACGGTGAACTTCACGAGCGGTGCCGCCTACGCGACGTACCGATTGACCTTCCCGACGCTGCGCAATGCGGGTGCTCAAAACAGCATGCAGATCGGCGAAGTGGAGTTGCTGGAAGGAGTCGCTACATTAGTTGGCGACGCCGACGGCGACGGAGTGGTCGATCTGGGGGACTTCGATCTGATCCGCGGCAACTTCCGCAAGACGGTGACCGCCGGCGACGACGGCGACCTCGATTTCAGCACGGTGGTGGACTTCGACGACTTCCGCATTTGGAAGAACGCATTTGGCGGCGGCGGACCGGCGAACGTGCCGGAACCGGCGACCCTTTCGATGGTCGCCATCGGAGGCCTGGGTGTGTTGTTGGCCCGCCGTCTGCGGGCTCGTGGCTAAACGTCAACGCTTAACCATGAGGACAACCACCATGAGAAATCGATTTATCACCTTGTCGCTGTCCGCGCTGCTCGCGGTCGGCGCAGCGCCCCTGGCCTTGGGCCAGATCCCGACGATCAACTTCGTCAACACGGGCGTGGGCAATTGGAACGAAGCGGCCAATTGGCTGTCGACGCCGGAAAACATCGTCATCGTTCCCGGCGACAATTTTCCCCGCGAGGTCGCGAACATTTCCAACGGCGGCACGGCGTTTTTGAGCGCTCCCGCTCCGTTTGAAGTGGACGGTGTACTGATCGGCGATGGCGCCGGCACGACCGGAACACTGGAAATTCGCGCCGGCGGTTCGCTGGAACTGGCCGACGCAGATCCCGTCGAAATCGCCGGCGATGGCAGCATGTACGTCGGCGGCGACGGCACCGGCACCTTGCTGCTGAGCGGTGGCACGTTGAACGCCGCGAACCTGTATGTCGCGGGCCAAGCTGGCTCGAGGATGACGATCTCCGGCGCGAGCCACGTCAACCTCTCCGGCAACGCGATCCTGGGCCGCAATACGAGGGTCGAAGGTTCGACGGCCGACATCAACGTCGGCGGGAGTTTGTGGTCGTTTGGCAACCTCGAGGCCAAGATCACCGGCGCCACGCACAGCGCGATCAAAGTGCCGAACGGATCGGCGAATCTGGCCGGCACGTTGTCGGTGGACGTGTCGAGCGTGAATCCGCAATTCGGCAATTCCTGGACGCTGATCGACGCGCAAACGGTCATCGGCGAGTTTAGTTCCGCGAACGTCGTCGGCGGAGAGTTGCCGCGCGGCCTGGTGGTCGCCACGCAAGTTGACGCGGCGGCCGGCAAGGTCAATGCCGTTATTGACAACCGGTTGATCCTCAAGGTCGATCGCGGCACGGGCGCGGCGACGATTGAGAACGTCATTGGCGCTCCGATCGCGATCGACGGCTACACGATTGCCTCGCCGCTCGGTTCGTTGCTGACGGCCAACGGCACTTGGTCGAGCCTGGACGATCAGAACGTGGGGAGCTTCGCCGAGGCGGCGCCGACCGCGAACTTCATCTCGGAGTTGGCCTCGACGGGTTCGCTCAGCATTGCCGTGGGCGGAACTCGGGCGCTGGGAAATCCGTACGAGTTCGTTCCGACTGCGTTCGGACAATCCGGGGACGATCTGACCTTCCAGTACACGACGCCGTCGGGTGAAGTCGAAAACGGCATCGTCGAGTACTCCGGACCGGTCAACAACCTCGCGTTGACGGTCAATCCGGACTCAGGCGCCGGCGTCGTCCAAAACCAGTCACCGTTCACGATCGCGATTGACGGTTACCAGATCAGTTCCGCCTCCGGCTCGCTGAGCGTCAGTGGTTGGAACAGCCTGGATGACCAGAACGTGTTGACCTGGGCGGAAGCCAACCCGGAAGCGGTTGCGCTTGCCGAGTTACTCCCGGTCGGCGGCTTCACGCTGGCGCCGAACGCATCGTTCAATTTGGGCGATCTGTTCGTCACGACCGGCACGCAGGACCTTCGCCTCGACTTCACGCTGACCGACGGCACGCTGATGCAAGGCGTGGTCGTCTACGGATCGGCAACTACCGGCCCGATCGGCGACACGAACGGCGACGGGAAGGTGAACCTCGACGACTTGAACAACGTCCGCAACAACTTCGGTTCCACCGGACTCGGTGACACCGACGGCGATAACGATATTGACCTGGACGACTTGAACAACGTCCGGAACAACTTCGGCGCCGGTGGTTCTGCCGCCGTGCCGGAGCCGTCGACGATCGTCCTGGCTGCGGCCGGGTTGATCGCCTTCGCGGGCGTCCGCGCTCGGCGTCGGAAGTAGTCCACGTTACGCATGTATGACCCAGCACAACGGCCCGGCGGGAGCAATCTCGCCGGGCCGTTTGCTTGCGCGAGGGCAAACGAAGCGGTTGACGTCGCCGCGATCTGGCCGTAGAGTATCGCGGCGATCTGGGAAATGATGATTCTATCCTCGCGGAAATGAGCACCCCGCGGGCGCGAACTCACTGGCTCACTGAATGTTTTTCGGACTTCTGCCTGGCGCCTTTCTGCGGCCGGCGATTTCTCACGGTTCCCTACGAGTGTTCCGCTGCGCGCTTTGTTGGGTGCGCGGCTTCTTCCTTGATTCCCACCGGGCCTGAGCACCCCGGCAGGTTGATTTCGGCTCAACAGCATGTATCGCTGTCAGCTTTGCGGGCGCGCGGTCGGACCGCGCGTGCCGGCGCGTCGGATTGTCCTGGAATCGCGAGCGTGTCTTCATCCGTATCGCACGCGGTCAAAGAAGGTTTGGTTGAAAAAAGACGGCAAGTGGAAACGCGACTGGGAGCCCGACTATGGCGGCGCGGGCGTCGAGATCGTTCGCGAGGCCACGGCTTGTCCTGAGTGTTCGGTGCGGAATTGAGACGTTCGGCTCGCGCGGCCCGCACCGACCCGTTGGTGGTGCGGGCCGCACTGCTTGTTGCTGGGGAATGCTTGTACCCGTCGGCTGATCGGCGACAATCGGGGCAGCGAGCGCCACCGAACCTTGTCCTGCCAGCGAGCCCCGCCGATGTCAGCCACGACCATCGATGCAATTCACCTGCACCCGAGCGACGACCTGGCCGTGGCAACCCGGTTGCTGGAGGCCGGGGAGACGATCGACGTCGCCGGGAAAGTCGTGAAACTGGCGGAAGCAATCCGGCTGGGGCATAAGTTCGCCGTCGCGCCGATCGCCAAGGGCGAGCGCGTTCGCAAATATGGGCAAACGATCGGCTTCGCGACGCAGGCGATCGAACCTGGCGATTGGATTCACACGCACAACTGCGCAGCAGGGGAGTTCGCACGCGACTACGCTTTCGCGCAAGAGACGCCGGCCGATCCGGCGCCGCTGAGCGAGTACACATTTCAAGGGTATCGCCGCAAGGACGGCCGCGCGGGGACGCGGAACTACATTGCCGTGGTTTCCTCGGTGAACTGCTCCGCCACAGTTTGCAAGCAGGTTGCAGAGCGATTCAACCGAGACGTGTTGAAGGATTATCCCAACGTCGACGGCGTGTTCCCGATCATTCATCAGACCGGCTGCGGCATTCAATACGGGGGCGAGGCGCACCAGATGCTTGCGCGGACGTTGGCCGGTTTCGCGAAGCATCCAAACGTCGGCGCGTATCTGATCATCGGACTGGGCTGCGAAACCGGGACGATCGGCTACCTGATGGAGCACGAGCGGCTCGTGCAGATCGGCGCTCCGGCGCCGGCGCGGCCGCCGGCGGTCAGCATGCAAGACTTGGGCGGAACGGCCGCGACGATCGAAGAAGGCGTGCGGCAACTCGCAGCGCTGCTGCCGCGCGCGAACGACGTGCGGCGCGAGACGATTCCGGCTTCTGAGATCGTGCTGGGGCTCAATTGCGGCGGGTCGGACGGGAGCTCGGGAATCACGGCGAATCCTGCGCTGGGCGTGGCGAGCGATTTGCTCGTCGCGGCCGGGGGGACGGCGATTCTGGCGGAAACGCCAGAGATTTACGGCGCGGAACATCTGCTGACGCGCCGCGCGAAGACCAAAGCGATCGGGGAAAAGTTGGTCGAGCGGATTCGCTGGTGGGAACGTTACACCGGCATGTTCGGCGTGAGCATGGATAACAATCCTTCGCCGGGCAACAAGGAAGGCGGGCTGACGACGATTTACGAGAAATCGCTCGGGGCCGTCGCCAAGGCCGGCTCGACCGCGCTGGCGGGCGTGTACGAATATGCGGAGCCGGTCACCGCGCGCGGGATGGTCGTCGTCGATACGCCCGGCTTCGATCCGGTGAGCGTGACCGGCATCGTGGCAAGCGGCGCGAACGTGGTTTGCTTCACGACCGGCCGTGGGAGCTGTTACGGCTGCCAGCCGACGCCTTCGCTGAAAATCGCGTCGAACACGCCGATGTACGAACGGATGAAGGCCGATATGGACCTCGACGCCGGCGGGATTCTGCAAGGAGAGTCAATCGACGCCGTCGGCAAACGCATCTTTGAGTTGATCCTCGACACGGCGAGCGGGCGCAAGACGAAAAGCGAAGAGCTGGGCATCGGGGCCCTCGAGTTCGCGCCCTGGAACGTGGGGCCGACGCTGTGAGCGACGCGCAGAGCGCCATCGTGCTGAGTGTCGATCGGCTGCGCGCGGCGTATCTGGGTTGCTACGGGAACACGTGGATCGCGACTCCAGCGATCAATCGCCTGGCGATCGAGGCGTTCGTGTTTGACGAAGCGCACGCAGCGGGGCTGGAGTTGCACGACTTTTTTCGCGCGGCGTGGACCACAGAGGGCCTCGGACTTATCCAGCGCGTCGCGCCGTTGGGCCGGCGCACGGCGTTGGTTACGGACGATGCAAGCGCGGCGCGATGGGCCGCCGCGGAGGGGTTTGATGAAGTCATCGAGTTGCCGGGTGCAAGCGCCACGCACGCTGCCGCCGACTTGGAGGCGACGCATACCGCAGGCGTGATCGCCGCGGCGACCGAGCAACTTGACGCGCTGCGTCAAGAGCCGTATCTGTTTTGGCTGCACCTAGCCGGACTGGGACAAACGTGGGATGCGCCGCGCGAGTTTCGAGAGCGCTATCACGAAGAAGACGACGCGCCGCTGCCGAACTTCGTGGCGCCGCCGTGCAAATTGCTCGATGCCGATTTCGATCCCGACGAGCGTTGGGGCTACGCGTTGGCGTACGCGGCCCAGGTGTCGGCGCTCGATGCGTGTCTGGATCATTTTTTCGAGCACCTGCGCGAAACGCAACCGCTCGATCGGTCCTTACTCATGCTTTGCGGCGTGCGCGGGTATCCACTCGGCGAACACTGCCGCGTGGGCCCAATCGACGGCAGCTTGTACGGCGAGTCGCTCCACGTTCCGTGGATCGTGCGGTTGCCGGGCATGCTCGGGGCGATGGAACGGAGTGCGCGACTGGTGGGGCCGGGCGACTTCGGCGCGAGCCTCGCGCAGTTGCTGTTACACGATGAGCGACTAGCAGGCGCGAGTGCGCTCGAAGTCTTGTTCGACGCGAGTATGCCGGATCGACAGCGACTTGCGTTTCAGAGTTCCTCGGGCGAGACCGCGCTGCGCACTCCAGAATGGTTCTTGCGAAGCGTTCCGGGCCGCGACGCAAACGAGACAGCGCGCGTCGAGCTCTATGCGAAACCGGACGATCGTTGGGAAGTGAACGACGTTCGCGACCGCTGCGTGGATGTTATGGAGGGACTAGAGATTCACCACTGGGACACTGAGGACACGGAGAGAAGAGGGAGATTGCGTGAGTGATGAATCGCCTCACGACTCGAACTGCTCACAGCGTTGTTCCCTCACAATTCACATTCCTCGTTCCTACCTTCGCGCCTCTTTGATGAATCGTCACGAACTCTCAACTTACCGTCCCAGCACCGCTTCGATGCATTCTCCGAGGATTTGTACCATCCGGTCGATTTCTGCCTCCGTTGTGACGTAGCACGGTGCGAGGTTGTAGATGTCGCCGCGCAGGCGGGTGAACAGCCCGCGCTGCTGCGTCGCTTCGTGGACGCGAGCGCCGATTTTCTCGGAGGCTGGAAACTCGGCCTTCGTTGCGCGGTCGGCCACCAACTCCACCGCGCCCATCAGCCCCAGCCCGCGCACGTCGCCGACATGCGGATGTTGCGCGAGGGTCTTCAGCCCCGCGTGGAGTCGCCGGCCGAGTTCCGCCGCGCGCTGGAAGAGCCCTTCTCGCCGCAGAATTTCCAGATTGGCCACGGCGACGGCGCAACCGACAGGATGCGCGGAATAGGTGAAGGCCTGCATCCACGTCGTTTCGCCCGCGCCCGCTTCGATCGCCGCGGCGACGCGCTGGTTGACACCCATCCCGCCGAAAGGAAAATAGCCGCTCGTGATTCCCTTGGCGAAAGTGATGATGTCAGGCTCGATCCCGTAGCGCGACAACGCGAACATTTCGCCGGTGCGGCCGAAGCCGGTGATGATTTCATCCGCGATCAACAGCACGTGATGCCGATCGCAAATGGCGCGAATCCGCGGCCAATAATCGTCCGGCGGCACGATCACGCCGCCGGCGCCCTGGACCGGTTCTCCCAAAAACGCGGCGACCGTGTCGGCCCCCTCGCGCAGGATCGCTTCCTCCAGCAGGTCCGCCGCCATTTCGCCCGGCGTGCGCCGATCGTCCGCCCCGCGCCGGTGTGCCGCGGGATCGAAGCGGTACGGATAGGGGCTCTCGATATGCAAAAAGCCCGGCGTGCGCGGCTCAAACATCGGCCAGTAGCTGGAGATCCCCGTTGCCGACATCGCGGCCAGCGTGGTGCCGTGATAACCCCATTGCCGTCCGATCACCTTATACTTGCCGCGTTGGCCATTCACATGCCAGAAGTAACGCGCGGTCTTAAATGCGCTCTCATTACTCTCTGCGCCGCCGCTCGTGAAAAAAAACTTTTGAATGCCTGGATAGCAAAGCTCGGCCAAGCGTTCCGCCAGTTCAATCGCCGGGCGGTTGGTCCCGCCAGTGTAGGCGCTGGCGAAGGCCAGTTCCGACATTTGCCGCGCCGCCGCTGCGGCCAACTCCGTGCGGCCATGGCCGACGATCACGTTCCACAAGCCCGCCAGGCCGTCAAGGAATTCCTTACCCGTTTGGTCGATGAGCGTCGCGCCGCGCCCCCGCACCCAGACGTGCGCCGTGCGTTGCGCCTGCGCGCTGTGCAGCGAATGCAACACGTGGGCCTGGTCTTGTTTCAACTCATCCGCTGCCGCTGTCATCGCGCCGCCTCGCAGTGCCGGGATATGCAGCGATCATTCTATTCCAGCGTCATGTTCGGGAAACAGGAGCCCGCGTAAGCGCGCGATGCGCTCGCGCAGTCCCGCCAGCACGACTCCGTCACTCGCACCGCTGGCGAAAACAGTCGCCACGGGCGCGCCTGGTTCGATCGTGCTCTCCGCCGCGGGAATATCGGCCACCTCGGGCCACGCCTGCGCGCGGTTCCACGCCAAGAGTCGTTCCGTCGCCTCGACCGTGATCCGGACGCGGCTCGGCGCGAAAAGAATCGCCTTGCCATGCCGATCGCCCGCGGCGCCGGGTACGTCGGCCAGTGTCGGCAATAAGGATTCACGGCAGGCCAACGCGTGGTGATGAATCGCCCGCAACCCGGTAGCACGTTCCAGGATCTCCACGCTTGCCGTGTAGCGCGGATTGAATTCGATCGGCCACGCTCCCTCGTCGTTGAGGATGAAATCAACGCCGAATAATCCGCGCAGCGGAAACTCGGCGCTGAGCGTTTCGCCTAATCGTCGCAATTCCAACTCCAGGGGAACGCTCAATCCCAGCGGACCGATCGAACCGGCGTACTGGAAACCGCCGGCGCCGGCCCAGGTTTCGCCGATCAGTTGCCGCGTGGCGCCCAGCAGGACCGCTCGTCCTGCCGCGGCGATGAACACCGCAGAACAAGCGGCACCCGCGACGAACCGCTGGAAATAGTGCGTCGTCACGGTTTCGCGATGCGAAACGCCGTCCCAAGGGCGGATCGAAAGCCCTCCGGCCGATCGACGCCGCTTCACGAGCCACGTGCCGTCGGCCGGCAGATCCTCCGGCGCGATGGCAACGGCCGGTGCGGGAAATCCCCCTCGGTACAGTGCATTCGCCAGTAGGACGGGATCGCGCACCGCTTTCAGTGCGCGAGGCGCATTCCCCCAAAGCTCGCGAGAGGCCGAGGTGAGGGCAATTACGCGCGGATAATTCTCGACCGCGCCGGTATACATCCATGGTCCCGCCGGGGCCGCCTGCAAGGCCTCGGGCAGGTCGTGCGGATAGCGCGCAAGGTTCTGCGCCGGCCACTGAGATACCAAGTCGGCATCGGCGAAATGATCGATGCACCAGGGAGAAAATCCAGCGCGGGCGGCGGAAAACGCCGCCGCGCGGACGCTGGCGCCGGCGATGATGAGCGGGTTAATCAAGTTGTACCGGTTCGGCCAGGCGCGGGGGGCGGCAATGCAGGCGGAAAACTTGAGGAAAACTCCCGCTCGCCCAAGAAGTATAACCTAGCGTTACCTTTAGAGGCATTCTCTCCGGCCTCTGCCCAGAATTGCTTATCCACTGGCCGTTTTCTCGGTTCGGGCACAAAGGACGTTTCAACATGATGCGCAATCAATGCAGTTCTCGCGGCTCGCGCCGGGCCGGATTTCTTTCGCGGCGCGGTAATATCGTCGTCCTATCGGCGGTGCTGATGGTCGTACTGCTGGGCATGGTCGCCTTCGCGGTCGACGTCGGCTACATGCACAACACCAACGCAGAGCTGAAGCGGACCGCCGACGCCGCCGCGCTGGCAGGCGTCGCCGTGCTGGTCGACGGCACCGAGGCGGCCTATGCAACCATCGAAGACTTCGTCGAGGCCAACCCGGTCAACGGCGTCCAAGTCACGCCGGCGGATACCGAAGTCGAAACCGGGATGTGGGACGATAACACCCGTACGTTTACCCCGGCCGACCAGACGCCCACTGCGATCCGGGTACGCGTGAAACGTGACGACCAGGGCTTGTTCTTCGCCCGGGTGCTGGGGCGCGACAACTTCGACGCGGCGGCGGAATCGATTGCCACGTTCCGCCCGCGCGACATCGTGCTCGTGCTCGACTACTCGGCGTCGATGAACGACGACAGCGAATTCCAGGCCTTCAACACGCTCGGTCAGGAGACGGTGGAAGCGAACCTGCTGCAGATTTACGGCGAACTCGGTTCGCCCGCCTGGGGCAATCTCGCCTTCGCGCCCGATTACTTCAAGCAAACGGGCCGGACGCCGCAGAACTCGAACGAAGCGCAGATTTACGTCACGTTCAAGCCGACGGAGATCTACGTCACGTCGAGCAAGAACTTGGAAAACGTGGTGCTGCAGTTTTCTGACAACGTAAAACAGACGTTCAGCGGCTTATCGGGTACCACCGGTACCTTTAAGGGGACCGGCGGCAACAATAACAAGTGGGTCACCCGGGCCTGGGTGAAGTCAGGCACCTACCTCAGCGGCGAAGGCACGAACTACGGCGAGCGGTTCGAAGATACGACGTCTCGCATTAAGACGTACT
>CAZUBB010000126.1:0-13588 GCA_964618485.1 uncultured Pirellulales bacterium | reverse complement strand
CAGCGGCGAATCGTGGCGTCCGACAGGAACACAAACGCGGTCTCATCCTCCGCGCCGAGCGGATAGCGATCCCGGAAGAACGTGTACTCCGGCAGCGCGGCGAGCGCCCCCGTGGTTCCTTCCAGAACCGCGCTCGCCCGCTTGAGCTGTTGCGGCGAATTGGTGAGCAGCACCGCTCCAGGGAGTACCGCGACGTATCCGCTGACGCGCCGGTCATCGGAGCGGAGCCCCTGGTACTCGACGACGCCTTGTTTCCCGCTTTGCTCATGTACATTCGCGGCCTCGCGGGCGTTCAGCTTCATCTGCGTCCAGAGCAATTCCTTGAGCACCGCAGGCTGATCCGTCTCAAACAGAAACGCCACGTCGGTCCCGACCCGGAAATACGGATCGCCGCCGGTGAGCGCGACGCTCTTCACCACCTGGCCGCCGAACAGTCGTGCGGCAGCGGTGAGCGGCACGCCGAGTTGCCTTTCGTACCGCGCCACGGAACGAGCGTCTTCCGCTCGAGGCTCTGTCAGCCGCAGAATGGGTGCGCTGTTTCCTTTGAGCTCGTCGATCGCGCGAACGAAGGCGGCAAAGTTGGGAAAAAACACGGCGTGCTGATCGGCCGGAATCTGCTTCGACAACGGATCCAGCCCCGGCTTCTTCCCTTCGATCAGTTTCGTCCAATCGATTTCGGCGATCGTGATCCCTTCGATCGACGCCATTTCGACCGTCATCTGCCCGGACTCGTTCGTGGTCGTGATGCCGCGTTCGAGCGCCAGGTTTTCGCTGAGTGCGCGACCGCCGCTGAAGAGGGCGTAGGTGTCGTCCAGGTCGGTACGGCCGAACGTGCCGAACTGCGTCGTGTCGTTCGACGGCGCTTGCGGGGCCTGGTTCAATCGCTTCTGTGCTTCGCGCAACTCATGGCGGAACCACGCCGCCCCCGGCGCGCCAGCGGTGAGCAGCGATTGCAACTCCGCCGCGCGGGCCTGGTAATATTCATCGTGAAACGAGGCGTTCGCCTTGTCGGCCGGAATGCGAAACTTCGTGATGACGTAGCCTTGCAAGTCGGGCTTCGGCAAATAGAGCCGCCCGGTCACTTCGCGGGCCGCCGGCAGACGAAGCAAAATCGTCGCTTCCAGCAAGTCCTGCTGCGTGAACGACCAAGGCGCGAAGCGGTTCATCATTGCGACGATCGCCTCACCGTCGCCGTCCAGCGCCACATACGGCGCGGGCACTTGCGGCGGAAACGGAAACGGCAGTTGCGCGGTCGGTGAAAGGTTGTACTCCGGGACTTTCCCCTCGGTCAGCTCGACGTCCGACACGCGCACCGAGTAGAACGCGTCTTCGCCCCGCGCCGCGCCGGTCGCCACGACCGCCAGCAGGAGACAGCACCAGCCGGTCAAGCGTGGAAGTTGCCGTAACATGATGAACTCCCGAGATGAGTTGAATTGCCAAGCTACGTCTCTACTGGCCCGTAGCGCCAGCAAGGGAGAGACGACGTTAATTTCAAGTTTGATTTCGAAGATGCGCAACGCCCACGCTTGCACTGGCGACGCTACGGCGCAAATATAACGCGCAATCCACAGAAAAAGGATTCGCCGCGGCGGAAGCGGTTATTCCACGCGGACCTTGGCCCACTGCGCGTCCAGCCGTTTGGCCGAAACCGTGATCGACGTCCCCAACTGCTGGGCGAACAGCGACACACGGAACTCCTCTAACATCCAGCGGTAGAGTTCCAGTTCCGGGTCAACAATCCCTTGCCGCTCATGCTGCTCGCGCCGGGCGAGAAACTGCTTCCAGCGCGGCGCGACCTGGGCCGACAGCTCGCGGTCGCGCTCCCGCGCGCCGGCGTTTACTTTTTCCAGACGCTGGGCGATGGCCTTCAAGTAGCGCGCGAACTGTTGCAGCCAAGGCCACGGTGTGTGGGTCAGAAAGTTCAAAGGCACGAGGCGGGCCAACTGTTCCGCGACATCGTCCGCCGCGTATTTGGCCTGCGAGTGCGTCGTTTTTTCCAGCGCCAACCGCGCCTGATGATAGGCCGCGAATAGTGGTCCGGTAAGATTCGCGACCGCCTGTACGGCCGGAACGATGTCGCGCTTGCCCAGCTTCTGGCGAATCGCGAAATCGTCGGCCGATCGCACCAAGGGTCGGTCCGCCACGAAAGCGCGATCGGCGATGAGCTGGCCGAGTTGATCGCGCAAATTGAAGCCCCGCAGAGTCGCGGCGGCCAACGTCATCGGCTTCCAAGCCGGCAGCCACTCGACCTGGTTGCGGATTTCGCGCTGGTTGGCGAAGTAGAACAGCCGCGCAATCGCATACCGCGACTCTTCCTCCGCCTGTGTTGCATTGCCAAGCAGCCGGAGCGCTACGGTGTCGCCGTCCTCGACGAGCGCCGCGAACGCCTTCACGGTATGCTTGCCGCGAACCAGCTCGACGACCTCGGGCAGATCGCCGATGTCCCACGCCACGATGCCCGCGCGATTCCAATGGTCGTCGACGACATGAGCGACGTCGACGGACTTCTCTTCCGGCGCCATCGCATGGCGGAGGGCGCCGAGGTCGCGCCCGGTCGTGAGCGTCTTGCCGCGTTCGTCGACGACGCGAACGTTCATCCGCAGATGCGCGGGCAAGCGTTCCAGGTCAAAATCTTCCGCGCGGACGCGCTCGCCGCCAAGCCGGGAAAGCACAGCGGCGGTCTCATTCACGAATGCGCCGACGCCGTATTTCAACTCCGCCGCGGCGCGCTTCGCCGTATCGGGCGCGGGCACTAACGGTCGACGGAGGTCCTTCGGCAACAATTTGATGAGCGCCGCGATCTTGTCGACCACGAGCCCTGGCACCAACCAGCCCAGGCGATGGGGATCAAGTTGCGCAAGCGCCTCGCGCGGCACGGTGAGCGTGACGCCGTCTTCGTCGCTACCGGGTTCCAGGTGGTATTCCAGCGGCATCGGCACGCCGCCGACGTCGAGCGAGGCGGGAAAATCATCGTCAGCGACTTCCTGCGCAGCGGGGCGGAGCAGGTCTTCCTTGGTCATTCGCAGGAACCGGGGATCGCGCTTTTCCGCCTCCCGCAGCCACTTGACGAAGCCATGCCCGTCGTTGATGTGCTCCGGAATGCGCTGATCGTAATAGGCGAAGCGATCGTCCTCGTTTCTGAGCAGGTCGCGCTTGCGAAGTTTGGCCTGTTGCTCCTGCAACTCCATGAGCAACGCGCGATTGTGGACGATCGCCGGCGCGTTGGTTTCCCAGTCACCCTCCACGAGCGCGCAGCGGATGAACATCTCCCGCGACCAACTCGGGTTGATCGCCGCGTAGCGCGCGCGACGTCGCGCCACGATCGGCAGCCCCCAAAGCGTTACTTTCTCGAAGCACATCACCGCCCCGGCCTCGCGACTCCAATGCGGGTCATTGAAGCTGCGCGTCACCAGGTGAGCGGCAAGCTCCTCGATCCAATTCGGATTGATCTTTGCCGCGCAGCGCAAATAACGACGGCTCGTCTCCACCAATTCTCCGGCAACGAGCCAGGGCGGCTTGGCGCTCCGCAGGCCGGAGCCGGGCCAAAGGTGAAACTTCACGCCGCCGGAGAGCGTGTACTCCGCCTCGTCGGCGCGGAAGCCAACATTGGCCAGCAACCCGGCCAGGAGCGAGCGATGAATCGCCGCGTAGTCGTCACGGCGTGGACCGGGCTTCATCCCCGCGTCGCCGGTGAGTTGTAGTAACTGCTGATGCACGTCGATCCATTCGCGCAGGCGATTGAACGACAGGAAGTTCGTATGGCAGGCCTTCCGCAACTGCGAACCGGATAACTCGTGCTTCAGCCGGTGGAAAAAATCCCAGATCGCCAGGTAGTTGAGAAAATCGGAGTCGGCATGCTGAAACTTGGCGTGCGCTTCGTCGGCTGCCTGCTGCTTGTCGATCGGGCGCTCGCGCGGGTCGAGCACCTCGAGCGCCGCCGCGATGACCAGCACTTCGTTCAAACACTTCTCCGCGTGCGCCGCGACGATCATTCGCCCGATCCGTGGATCGACCGGCAGCCGCGCGAGCTTGCGGCCGAGCTCCGTGAGTTTGTTATCGGCGTCGATCGCACCCAACTCAAAAAGCGTGCGATAACCGTCGCGCACGGCGCCCGGCTTGGGCGGGTCGAGAAAGGGAAACTCCTCGATCGCGCCGAGATTCAGCGCCATCGTCTGCAGAATCACCGCCGCCAGGTTCGTGCGTTGAATCTCCGGCGCGGTGAAACGCTCGCGCGATTGATAATCCTGTTCGCTGTAAAGGCGAATGCACACGCCGGGGCCGATGCGTCCGCAACGACCTTGGCGTTGATCCGCCGAGGCCTGCGAGATCGCCTCGATCGGCAAGCGCTGCATGCGGCTTCGTGGCGCATAGCGGCTGATCCGCGCCGTGCCGGGATCGACCACGTAACGGATGCCCGGCACGGTGAGCGACGACTCGGCGACGTTCGTAGCGATCACGATCCGCCGTCCGGAGTGCGGCTGAAGAACACGGTCCTGCTCCTTGCCGGAGAGCCGGGCATAGAGCGGCAGGATTTCAACCGACTTGCCTTGCCCCGCATGCGCAAGCCGCCCACGCAGGGCCTTGGCGGTCTCGTGGATGTCGCGCTCTGTCGGCATGAAGAGCAAGACGTCGCCGGGCGGAAGTTCCAGCAATTCATCCACCGCGTCGAGTACGCTCCGCATCCAATCGGGATCTTCCTCATCTTCTTCGTCGACGAGCGGGCGATAACGCGTCTCGACCGGATACGTTCGCCCGGAGACCTCGATCACCGGCGCGGGACCGTGCGTCGTGGCGAAGTGTTCGGCGAAGCGGGCGGTGTCGATCGTGGCCGACGTGATGATCAGCTTCAAATCGCGCCGCTTCGGCAGCAGCCGGTGAAGATAGCCGAGCAGGAAATCGATGTTGAGCGATCGCTCGTGCGCTTCGTCGATGATCAACGTGTCGTATTGATCGAGGAAGCGATCGTGCTGCGACTCGGCGAGCAGAATGCCGTCGGTCATGAGCTTGATAAAGGTGTGCGGGCTCGTCGTGTCGGTGAAACGAATCTTGAATCCGACATCGCGCCCCAGCGGCGATTCCAACTCCTGCGCGATCCGCGCCGCGACGCTCCGCGCCGCGATCCGGCGCGGCTGTGTATGTCCGATGAGGCCTGCCACGCCACGGCCGACTTCCAGGCAGATTTTCGGCAACTGCGTCGATTTGCCGGAGCCGGTCTCGCCGCAGAGGATGATTACCTGGTGATCGCGCAACGCATCCGCAATCTCGCTCCGACGGGCCGTAATCGGCAGCGCCTCGTCGAAGGTCAGCTTCGGCACCCGAGCCGCACGCTGCCGACGTCGCTCGATCGAATCGGCAAGTTGCGCCCCCCATTTGGCGAACGCATCCTCAACCGCCTCACCGCGGGCCTGCGCAGCGCGGAGTTGATCCCAGCGTTTGCGCAAACGGAATTGATCTACCCGCATGGCGAGCGGGATTTCGGCGGTACGATCGGCAAGAGAGGACATGAAGCGCGACGGCGAATTCAGCGGGACCCAGGCAAGCAGACCATTCTAGCGGGGAATAGTTCGCAGGCGACGTCTCGCTCGCACGAGCGCTAAGCCGGCAGCCCCGGCCGCGAGGAGGACCAGCGCCGGCGGTTCCGGCACCGCCCCGGCCGCGATTGGCACTCCCGCATCTGTCTCGTACGCGAAACCAAAGAGATGCGCGTCGAACTGCCCCTTGCTGAAACCCGGGTCGATGAGAATGTCGATCCAGCCGGCATGTGGACCGTCGTTGAGTTGGAACGTGACTCCCAGGTAAGTGGGATCACGATAGAAAAAAGGGCCAAACCGCGAGTAATGAGTGAAGTGCAAACCATCGTTCGAAAAGGACGCCGCGGCGACAACGACCTCGCCGGCGACGTGATCGTCTACGCGAACCAGATCGCCAGGTCCGAACGCCTTGGCGAAGCCGGTTGCGTCATGGACCACGCGATTGCCACCCAGGCCCGTTGCGTGCAGGATCGCAGACGAACGAGAGCTGCAGTACGGCACGCCGAATGTCGTTCCTCCGCAGTGGCTGTGGCTGTCACTGTGCATAGTGAAGCGGATGTCCGGCGCTGCATCGCCATCCAAATCTACGGCGAAGACATCGATGATCGCAATGCCCGTGGCCCCCAGATCGGTGTAGGCGATATCGGCGCCGGCCTGTTGGGCGCCCAAGGAAGCGGCCGCCGTCGTAACGTAGGCCGTCAGCTTGCGTAAATGTTTGGCATGAAATGAATCGTTCATCGTTTGGCGCCTCTCACGCTTCGCAGAGCCGCAATCCCCGCTGCACCCGCGGCCAGAAGTAACAACGACGGCGGTTCCGGTACCGCCCCGGCCGCGATGGCTGCGCCGGGCGTTGTTTCATACGCGAAGCCATAAATGGCTGCATCGAAGCTACCGCCTGGGAAATCGAACGCGTAGACGCCGACCTCTGCCCAGCCGGCGTGTCGTCCGTCGGGCAGGTCAAAGGTGAGACCCAAATAGGCGCGTCGAAACAAGAACTCGCCGCCGTATGACGACTGGCTGGTGGGACCGTGATGGTAGGCGAAACGCGCACCGGCCAATTCGGCCATAGCACGCCCCGCCGCCGTGACATCGATGTTGGAGCCTGCCGACAGGGCGCGGGCGAATACGTCGCCGTTGGAGAGCACCTCGTTCGCCTGGTAGCCGGCGGCGAAGAGCACTTCGGAAGCGGTGTGCCAGCAATGGCCATCGTCGGTGGTGCATGCGCCCGTTCGGAACTCTGTGACGTCCCGGAGCACGAACTCCGCTGTGCCGTCGTTGTTGAGATCAATGGTGAACGTATCCGGGAGCGCCAATCCGCCTGGGCCCAGATCGGTGAACTTGATCCCAGCCAGGGCTTCTTCACCTGCCAACGCTGCACCGGCCGCGGCGACGTAGGCAGCAAGCTTGCGGGAGGACTGTCGTTTCGACGGTGTTGATGCAGCGTGCGTCGCGACAGGCATGATAGACCTCCGAAGAAAGAGGGACCTTCCATGCGAGATGAGGTGCCTTACTTTCGACCGCGCCCGGACGAAGGCGTACCGCCGGGGTCTATTCTAGCGGATTTGAGGCGGGGGGAGTTTTCTATTTTCGGTTTTTCGGTGGAGGTATGAAGTTGGAGGACGGCGGATGGGAGTTCACCTTTGGTCGGTGTGCTGGTAGCAATCGTAATGCCAATGAAAGCTACCCCGCTCCAATCGCCGGCAGCAGATGCACTTCACTTGCCGGTCCCACCTTGGCTAGCAGGCCGCGGTTGGTCATCGCGCCGTCGATGGCGATCGCAATGCCCGGAACGATTTCGCCCTCGCGAAGAATGTGCTCGACGAAGCGAGGGTATTGCGCGGCGGCGGCTGCAAACACTTCGCGGAGCGTGCCGCCGTCGACCGTTAATTCCGCCTGGCCGTCGGTGAACGGGCGCAGCTGCGTCGGAATGAAAAGCGTGGCCATCGGTCGTTACTCGGGCGATTCGAGCTTCCTCTGCCGGCGGGCGCGGATGAATTCAACCAAGCCGGGCAACAGCGAAACAAATACGATGCCCAGCGCCAGCAGCGAGAAATTCTCTTGTACGATCTTGTAGCCGCCGAACAGGTAGCCGCTCCACAGGAAGATTCCGATCCAGAGCGTCGCGCCGATCACATTATACGCGGCGAAGCGCGGGTAACTCATCGTTCCCACGCCGGCCAGAAACGGCGCGATCGTACGCACGATCGGAACAAAGCGAGCGAGGACGATCGTCTTGGCGCCATAGCGATCAAAAAATCGCTGCGTGCGTTCCAGGTACTCGCGCTTCAAGAAGCGGCGATTCTGCGTGAGAACTTTCGGCCCGAGATAGTTGCCGATCGCGTAATTCGTCGCGTCCCCTAAGATCGCGGCGATCCACAACAGCCCGGTCAGCCAATAAATGTTGAGCGGCGAGGCGGGATTGGCGGCCAAAGCGCCGACGGCGAACAGCAGGGAGTCGCCAGGCAGAATCGGCGTGACGACCAGGCCGGTTTCGCAAAAGATGATCGCGAACAGAATCAGATAGGTCCAGAGGCCGTAGTCGCGCGTCACCTCGTGGAGGTGCTTGTCGAGATGCAGAAACAGGTCGACGAAGAACTTCAAGGATTCCATGCAGCGCACATTCTCGGTGGGTCAACCGTCTTTCCCACGACACGAACCGCGCATCATGGACGACGCCCATTGTGAGCAGAGGCGGGGAAACCGCCAAGGCGTCTGCGCTTCGATTCAGTCATGCTGACTCTTGGAGCCGGAAGCGTCAGCGCCCGGAGTAACGAAGTCGATTCGGGAGACCTCCGGTCGGGCTGGTGGCTTGGTCGGGAGACCAAGCCACAACGGGGGAGTTACGGCGCCGATCTACGCGGCCCGCGTGGTAACTGCCGGCTGGCGTCCCCGCACCACGCTCAAGATTCGATCCGCCGCGTGCGAAGACGCGCCGCTTTGAGCCACCTTCTGTTTCAGCCGCCGCAGGTCGCTGACCCGCGCGGCCATGCGGTCGGGCTGCGTCAGCCATTCGACAACGTGCGCCGCCAGGTCGGTCGAGCGATCTTGCGGGCCGAAATACTCGGGGAACAGCACGCGTTCGGCATCGGGTTGCTGTGGATCGTAGGGGGAAAGATCTCGCGGGTAAATCTCGTCGGCGTTGAGCAGGTTCACGAGCGTAATGTACTTCACGCGGCGAAAATACTTCTGCACGCGGAAGGCCAGCGGCGACAGCCAGTAGTGAATCGCGGTCGGCTTTTCGTGGTACAGCAGTTCCAACGACACGGAGCCCGAAACCGCCAGGCAGCACTCAGCCGCGGCCATCAACTCCGGCGTGCGCCCCACGTGAATCTCGATCGGCACGCACGTTTTCTCGACGAGCGATTGCGCGAATTCGGCGTGCGCCGATCGGAAGGCGGCGATGGCGAACCGCGTTTCCGGAACCTGGCGGTGAATCAATTCCGCGGCCTTGAGAAACGTCCGCAGGTTCTGCTGCACTTCCTGATTGCGCGAGCCGGGAAGGAGCGTCACGAGGCGTCCGGGCTGGCGGCGCTGCGCGGCGACGAACGCCTCGTCCACGGGACGTCGATGGACGTCGTCGAAAAACGGATGTCCAACATACTGCGCGTGGCAGCCCCGGCGGCGGAACCAGTCTTCTTCGAACGGCAGCGTGCAGAGCACGTGGTCGACGAAGCGACGCATTTTCTTAATGCGCCAACTCGCCCAGGCCCAGATTTGCGGCGGGCTGTAGTAGAAAACCGGAATACCGTGCTTCTTCGCCTTGCGGGCAATCCACCAGTTGAAACCTGGGTAATCGATCAACACCACCGCATCCGGTCGCTCGTCGCGAAAGTAACGTTCCGCCCGCTTCAGCAGTCCGTAGAAGACGTGCAGATTCAAGAGCACGCGCAGGAACCACATCACCGCCAGTGCCGTGAGATCGACGTGCAGTTCAGCGCCAGCGGCCGCCATTTGCGGTCCGCCGTAGCCGACGAACTCCGCGCGCGGCGCGCGTTCGCGCAGCGCATGAATCAGAATTGCGCCGTGATGATCGCCGCTCGGTTCGCCGACCGAAAAGAAGATGCGTAACGGTTTCGTCGGTGTCATTGTCCCCATACAAAATGCAGAGCTTTTGGAGCCGGAAGCGTCATCGCCCGGAGTGAACAGCGGCTTGATTCCCTACGAGGTCCGGTGGCGATCGCGAGGCGTCTCCGGCTGCACCGGCGGCGGCGTCGACAGCGGTTGCGGCGGGTCGAAGCGGATCGCCTCGAACCGGCGTGACTCCGTGTCGTCGGCCGATAGCTCCACGGCGTCCAACGGCGCGAGCTCCGTTTCGCCATGCGTGAAGGGCCACAAACCAAGCCACGACGGTGCGGCATGGATGGCGTTCCCACGTGCATGCCAGCGATGCGCGACGTGCAATTCGCCGACGCGGAACCCGCGCTCCGTGGCGATTTCCGGCAACCAGGAATGCCAGCCACGGTGGAATTCAAAGTGGGCGAAAACCTCCCGTCGCGCGGCCCAAAACAGGCAGTCGGGATCGCGCACCAAACTGCCTGAAAGGATCGTCCGCGGCAGGTGCCGCAAATTGCGCCACCAGCGCGCCAACCGGCGACTGCGGCGGCAACCCCAGACCAGGTCGACGCGGGAAAGCCGCTCCACGAGGCGGGGAACGTCGTCGAACGCGTAGCGGTCAGTCGCTTCCAGCACCACGAGCACCGCGCCGCGCGACCGCGCGATTCCTGCGGCCAATGCGGCGTCGAGCCCGGTCATTTGACGCAACTCAACGACACGAAAGCAAGGATTTTCCGCCAGCATCCGCTTGAGCCAGGCGCGTTGCGGCGACGCGGAATGATCGTCGACACAGATCAGCTCAAAAGGGGCGCCCAGACTGGCCAGCACGGCGCAGAGCTCCGTCAGGCGAAAAGCCACGGTCTCCACCGCGTCGCGTTGCGGAAGCAAGATACTGTATTGAATCATCGCCACCGCCCCCGCGATCCTTGCGCAGGACTGTGCCGCGCCCCTTCCCTGGAGCCAGACGTACGGCGCGAAGGAGTATCGCAGAAACGGGGGTGGGTCTGAAGGGCAGTTTTTTTGGACCCGAGAAGCCAGGCTGCACCCGAGACGGGAGAGAAGAACGAACTGGGGTTGGGGCCGGCGGAACAACAGTCCTATAATCCTCGCCCCCAATGATCTGGCTGCGCGCGCGGCTGGCAGGGATGGTAGGGGCGATGTCGAAAGGAATCCGCCATGATGTTGCGAAACGGAGTTCGGGCAGTCGGGCTGGGCATTTCCGCCTGGGTGCTATGTCTCGGTACTCTCGCGGCGCAGGACGCATCGCCGGCAGAATTTCCGCCGTGTGCGGAGGAAGGCTCTCCGCGGCTGATTGATGAGTTGAATTCGACCTTCGACTCCTCCCGTTGCCGGGCGTGCCAGACGAAGGCCTGCGCTTGCGAATCGGCGGAAACGCCCACTTTGAACTGCGTCGGTTGCCTGGGGGGCGCGAGTTGCTCACATGTGCCGGCGTATAGCGTTACCTGGCATAGAAAAGGGCTCCCGAAAGTGCGCCGAGACGCCGGTCATTGGGGCGCGGGAGATGTCCTGGAACTGGTTTGGTACGGCTCACCGCAGATTGACGACGAATCGAACACCTGCGGTGTTTGTCGCACCGGATGTTGCGACGTGTGCTGCGAACCGCTCAGCGCTCTGGAATACCTATGGACAGAATGTGAAACCACATCGGCCGCCGGCGACCTGACCGTTTATTGCGACGGGCTCAATTGCCCCGAAGCCACGACGGTGGAGCCGGGCGAGCCGGCTGACGTGCTGCTGGAAATCCGCAGCCAGGTGGCGACGAGCCCATTGCAAGGAACGGCCTACCAGCCGATGGATTCGACGACCTGCGCCCGGGCTCAGAACGCCTTTGTGGCGGGTGTGAGGGAATCGGCCGAGGCATGTGCGGCAACCGCCGACCGCCCCGCGGAATCGGCCGCGGCGTCTGCCTACGCTGCAACGCCGGTCGAGAACCCGTGGCAGCCGGCCGTGCCATCGCCAAACAGCCAGGCGATCGCCGTGATGCGCCAGGTGAGCCGTGATCTGGAGGCCTGCGCGAACAAGCTGGAGGACGCCGAAATGTTCCACGACGCGGATGAATTGCGGCGGCAGGCCGGTGAGTTGAGGCTCTCGGCGCGCACGGCGAGCGGCAAGTGGGTTCAATCGCCGGAACGCTATCCGACTACCGGCTGGTCAACGACGCTCCAACGAGAAAACGAGGACCTGCGGGCCCAGGTGGAACGCCTGCAGGCCACGCTGCGGGCCGGCCAAATCCCGCTGGAATCCAGCACCCGGTAGTCTCCTGACCGCCGAGAGCTGAACGGCAAACGCACATTCCGGAAACGGGGTGTGCGTTTTCTTTTGCGCCGCACGAAACGACCGGTTCGTCGGGAAAAACGGGCGAAATCGGCGTTTTGCGCGGGTTGTTTGCTCCGGGATTATCAATTACTCTGGAATGCTGCGGTTCGCGTCGTTTGGCTGCGCGGCGGACGTCGCGGCGGGGAAGCAAGTCCCGGCCGCGTTGGACGAAATGCGGCGTTCGGAACAGGGAAATCGAGGCGCCTCGGCCGCTTCCGGAACGCTCCTCTCCTCACCTCGTCCAGACGGCGCGGCGCAATCGCGCGATGTGCCCTGGTTGACGCTGCGCACGGTTTGAGTGGCGGCTTCCGTTGGGCCGCGTTTTTCATCCCGATGGGCATTTCAGGTGTGACCGGGTTCGCCCATGGCAGCCTGGCACAAGAAAAAGGACGGCTAGGGAATATGGCCAAGAAGCTCGACTTTCGTGAGATCCTCATCCGGCAGAAGGTGATCAGCGCCGATCAGTTGGCCGAGGCGGAGCAACTGGCCAAGCAGTCGCGGACCAAGGTGACCGACGCCCTCGTGCGGTTGGGCTACGCAGACAGTAACGACGTCGCCCGAGCCCTGGCCCAGGAGCACGGGCTGGAATTCGTCGACCTGTCGGAGGTAAAGATTCCCCCCTCGGTGGTGGAATTGCTGCCGGAATCGGTCGCGCGCGAGAACTGCGTGCTGCCGCTGTCGGAGAACGACGGCACCCTGGTGGTCATTGTCGACGACCCGCTGGATTACGACACCCAGGAAAAACTGCGGTTTATCCTCAACCGCGAAGTGCGAATCGCCTTGGCTCCCCGCGAGCAGATTCAGGAGGCGATCAACCGCAACTACGGGCAGACCGAAGGCGAATCGGCCGACTCGATGCTGCAGGAGTTCACCGACACGGCGATCGACTTCACCGAAACGGTCGACGACGCCCGGGGGGCTGAGGAAATCGTCGACGAGACGAGCGCCCCGATCGTCCGGCTGGTGCAGTTGATCATCTCCGAGGGGGTGCAACTGCGCGCCTCGGACATTCATATTGAGCCATTCGAGGACCGGATTCGGGTGCGGTACCGAATCGACGGCGTGCTGGTGGAGCGCGACAGCCCCCCCAAACGGTTGCTCGGGGCCGTGCTCTCCCGATTGAAGATTCTGGCCAAGATGGACATCGCCGAACGCCGCCGCCCCCAGGACGGGCGCATTAAGGTGACGGTCGGGGAGAAGGAGCTCGATCTCCGCGTCAGCGTCTTGCCGACCAACCACGGCCAGTCGGTCGTGATGCGCATTCTGGATAAAGACAGCATCCGGGTCGGTCTGCGGCAGCTTGGGTTGTCGGAGTCCGACTTCCGGGTAATGCAAAACCTGATCCGCCGACCGAACGGGATCATCCTGGTGACCGGGCCAACTGGTTCGGGAAAGACCACCACGCTGTACGCTGCGCTCAATGACCTGAATCGGCCGGACCGAAAGATCATTACCGCTGAGGACCCGGTGGAGTACTACCTGGCGGGGATTAACCAGGTCGAGGTGCGGCACAGCATCGGCCTCGATTTCGCGAGGATCATTCGTTCCATGTTGCGTCAGGCGCCGAACGTCATCCTCGTCGGGGAAATGCGAGACAGCGAGACTGCGGAAATGGGAATCCAAGCTTCTTTGACGGGACACTTGGTTTTCAGTACACTACATACGAA
>CAZUBB010000125.1:10096-13686 GCA_964618485.1 uncultured Pirellulales bacterium | reverse complement strand
CCTACGCAACCCAACCCGAGCCCGGTTCGGAAATTCGAGAACGCAGTTGTCCTGGTGGGCTCGTGGAACGGCTGGCATCAGGGGGTTGATGGGTTATTCTAGATAGATTCCCCGCCAGTGCCTCTTCCCGCCTCAAGGTCTCCGTGACGCCGATTCTCGGTTATTGTACGAACGTGCATGCGGGGGCCGACTGGGCGGCCACGCGTGCGAATTTGGCGCGCTACGCGGTGGCGGTGCGGGAGCAGGTCGCGCCCTCCACCGAAATGGGGGTGGGACTGTGGTTGTCGAATTCGGCGGCCCAGACGCTGGCCGATGAATCTACGCGGATCGCATTTCGCGATTGGCTGCGGGAACACGGGCTGCGGGCATTCACGCTAAACGGATTTCCTTACGGAGATTTCCATCAAGAAGTCGTGAAGCACCGCGTGTATGAGCCGAATTGGTTTGATCGACGTCGCGTGGAATACACGAAGCGGCTGGCGACGCTGCTGGCGGACCTGTTGCCGGTGGGGCAAAGCGGAAGCATTTCGACGTTGCCGTTGTGCTGGGGATCGCCACGACCGAGCGCGGAGCATTTCGCGTTGGCGGCCGCGCATCTGCGCGAGGCAGCCGAGCATTTAAGGCGCGTGCATGACGCGACCGGGCACGAGATCGTGCTGTCGATCGAGCCAGAGCCAGGTTGCGCGATTCAACGGTTGCAGGATGTGCAGGTTTTTTTTGCGGAGTACCTGCATCAAGGCCGCGCGCCCGAGGAGTGGTTGTCGCGCTATATCGGCGTCTGCCACGATGTTTGTCACAGCGTGGTGATGTTCGAGGAGCAGGACGTGGTGCTGCGAAGTTATCGCGACGCGGGAATTCGCGTTGGGAAGGTGCAGCTCTCGTCAGCCGTGGGGGTCGACTTCGCGGGACTGGAACCGAGCGCACGGAAGCGCGCCGTGGAGCAATTACGCGGATTCGACGAACGGCGCTACCTGCATCAGACGAGTGTGCGACAGCCGGACGGTCGGCAGCGCTTTTACGATGATCTGTCCGCGCCATTGACCGAAATTCGTGATCCCGAAAAGATTGCCGACGAGTGGCGGATTCACTTTCACGTGCCGGTGTACATCGGCCGCTTCGGGGAATTGAGCGGCTCGCGGGAGGCGATTACCGCGGCGCTTGAGGCACTGCGGGCGTATCATCCCGACGTGACAGACTATGAGGTGGAGACGTACGCCTGGGGGGTGCTGCCAGCGGAATTGCAGCAACCGGATCTGGCGAGCGGGATCGCCGCGGAGATGCGATGGTGCGCTGAGGCGATGGGGGACGTCGCAGCGGAAAAGAAGCTTTCAGATGCGGGGCTTCGCTAGTGCTCCGACGTGGCAGGAGACCTCAGATGTCTTCGGTCGGGACGGTGGCAAGGTCGGGAGACCGTGCGACAACACACTGGCCGTGCCACAACCAATTAAGGCGTCGCAAAGCGAAACGTGCGCTACTCCGGGCGCTATCGCTTCTGGCGTAGTTATCTTGGCGCTGCTTAGCCGACCGACTGCGGCTCGCCCGCCTCCGCGACCGCTTGGAGCTTTGCAAACAGCTCGTTCGGCTGAATCGGCTTCGTGACGTACCCGTCCATGCCGGCCGTCAGGCAGCTTTCCCGGACTTCCTGGAAGGCGTGCGAGGTCATCGCCAGGATCACAGGCCGCTTGCCGTCGCCTTGCTCGCATCGAATCGCCGTCGTGGCCTCCAGCCCGTCCAGGATCGGCATCTCCAGATCCATCAACACCACGTCGAACGTCTCGCGACGGCACGCTTCCACCGCCTCCTGGCCGTTCTCCGCCGTGGCGACGGAGTACCCCTTCAGCTCCAGCAAGCCGACCGCCACTTCGCGATTGACGGCGCTATCGTCGGCCAACAGCACCCGCAATGGTCGCTCGACGCTGTCTGGCTTGGCGCTCGACGCGTCCTTGCGCACGCGATAACAGGCCGTGGCGATCGCGACCGCCAGATCCGAATACTTCACCGGCTTGGTCAGCACGCGCTCGTGCGACAGGCCATAACGCTCGTTCTTGTTCAACAGCGAGCTATCCGCCGGCGCCAGCATAATGAGCGGCGTCGACGCGATCTCCGGCGTGTCCCGAATCAACTCCACGAGCGCCCACCCGTCGTCATTCTCCATGCCGGCGTCAATCACCGCAACGTGGTACGGGCGCTCCGTGGCCGAGGCGCGAACTAACTCCGCGAGTGCCTCCGACGCCTGCCCCACCGCCACGACGTTCGCCCCCAGGCTCCCCAAGGTTTCGCTCGTCCAGGTCCGCGCCAGGGCATGATCGTCGACGATCAGCACTTGCAGCCCGCCGAGCCGCGTGAAGTGGAACGTGCTCCCCACGCCGACTTCGCTTTCC
Source organism: uncultured Pirellulales bacterium (assembly GCA_964618485.1). GTDB lineage: Bacteria > Planctomycetota > Planctomycetia > Pirellulales > JALHLM01 > JALHLM01. Next base: position 11,305 of record CAZUBB010000125.1, on the reverse strand, counting down.
ACCCAGATGCGTCCTCCCATCAACTGCACAAGCTGCGTGGAGATCGTCAGCCCCAGGCCGGTGCCGCCGTAGCGGCGCGTCGTGGAGCTCTCGGCTTGCTTGAACGACTCGAAAATAACGCCCAGTTTATCGGCCGGGATCCCGATGCCGGTGTCGCGCACGGCGAAGTGCAGCTTCACGCTGGTGCGTTGCAACTTCTCCGTCCACACATCGACCGCCACCATCCCATCATCGGTGAACTTGAGCGCGTTCCCGATCAGGTTGTCAACGACTTGCCGCAACCGCGTGGGGTCGCCGTACACCTGCGACGGCACCTCGGGATGGACGCGATAGGTCAACTCTAGTTGCTTTCCCGCGATGCACCGCGAGCGCACGACGACCGAATCCCCCACGACGTCGCGCACGTCGAACGGCACCTGCTCCATCTCCAGCTTACCCGCTTCGATCTTGGAAATATCCAAGAGGTCATTGAGCAGCCGCAACAGCGAATCGGCCGACTGCCGTACGATCCCCAGGTAGTTGGTCTGCTGTGAATTCAGCGGCGTGCTCAACGCCAGCTCGGTCATCCCCAAGATGCCGTTCATCGGCGTGCGAATTTCGTGGCTGACCATCGCCAGGAACTTGCTCTTGGCCTCGTTGGCGGCCTCGGCATGATCCTTCGCGGTCCGCAACTGCTCCTCGGCTTGTCGCAACTCGGCGGCGATCCGCGCCAGTTTCCGGTTCGAGCGCGCCAACTGCTGCGATCGCGCCTCGACCGCCGCGGTCCGCTCGGCCACCCGCAATTCCAACGTTTCATTCAAACGTTGCAACTGTTGGAAGCCGTCCGCATTCTCCAGCGCCGCCCCAGTAAGGGTCGCGATGAAATTCGCGATCCGCTTCTCGTTTTCCCCGAACAAATCGCGCACCTGTTGGTGCACCACGTACAGGCAGGCCACCGACTCGCCGCGGACGTAGATCGGCACGCAGAGCCCCGACGCTTCGACCGTCGCCGCCGCGGCGTCCGCCGGCAGCTCGTCGAGCGTCGCGGCGCGGCGTTTCCTCAGGGCTTCCTCGATCAATCGTGGGTTCGGCATTAACTCGCGATCGCCGCTCATCACCACCGGCGAGATATCCCCGCCGACGCGCACCGGCTTCAGAACCTGGCACAGCTCACCGCGCAGCAACCGCACTGCCGCCCGTTGCGCCTCCTCCGCAATCGGCTCCGCGGAC
>CAZUBB010000125.1:0-10086 GCA_964618485.1 uncultured Pirellulales bacterium | reverse complement strand
TGCGACCGTCCTCCAAAATCGTGTCGAAGCGGTCCATCAGCGAAAGCGTCGTGGGCTCGCTGGCGTCTTGCGGATTTGTCTGGAGCTGTTGTGCGCGCAGCTCGAACGAACGCAACTCGGCCTCGGCTTGCGCAAATTGCGCCGCGGCGTCCTTCCAGCCCAGTTCCATGCCGACCCGGGCCCGCAGGTAGCGCGTTTGCGCCGCCTCGTATTCCGCGCGCTGCCTGTTCGCCACGCTGAGGCTCTTATCAAACAGCTTGCGCGCCCGTCGGCGCCGCCCTTGCATCGCCGCCACGATCGCTGCTTCGCGATACGCATGCGGCAGATCGTTGCGAAAACGTCGCGCGACCCACAACGCCCGCGACGCAGCCCGCGCGGCGCGTCGGATCGCCTGCTTACGTCCGCGCGGCGTTAGATCATGATGCGTCTCCGCCTGTAACCGCCGGGCCGTGGCCAGCCAGGCCAGGTTGGGCGAAACATACGGATTCATCACGCCCGCTTCGCGCGCGATGCGCAACGCCGACTCAAACGTCTCGATCGCCCCATCCAAATCGTTCTGGCCAATGCGGCGCACGCCTTCGGCCAGCATCAATTGCGCAGCGCCCTGGGCGTCGTGCCGCGGCCGCTCCAGCTCGCGGGCAACGATTTCTTCCTCGATCCGCCCCTGCGTCGCCCGGGACCAGACGTCGAGGCTGATCGCCGCGGCCTGTTCGTCGCCGAGGCGCACTCCCGATTCATGAATGCGTCGCGCCTGCTCGACCGCTTCTTCCAGACGGCCCAGTCGAAACAGCGCCGCCGCCACCTGGTACCGCGCGATATGCACTTCCCAGAAGTCGCCGGTCCGCTCCAGCAGCCGTACCCCTTCCAGACCGCGTTCGACCGACTTCTCAAAGTCCCCAGCACAATAATGCACGATGCCGTGGTAACCGAGCGATTGCCCTTGGCCCCACAAATCGCCCAGATCGCGGCGAATCTGCAGCGACTTCCGCGCGTACTGCAACCCGCGCGAATTCCAGGGAATCAAACTCATCGCCGGCGCATGTTCCGAATACGATTGCGCCAACTCCAACGTAGGCGCATACCGCTCGCCAAGATTCATGCCACGCACATGCGTCCAGAGCACATGCACCTTGCCGCGCACGAACCAATACCCGTGCGCCAACCGGCTGTGCAATCGCCAGACGAGCAATTCCTCGTTGGTCGGCGTATCTTTCCGTCGTCCCACGAGCCATCGCGGCGCCAGGCTGTGCATCACTTGCACCGCTGCCTCCCACGCCAGCAGCGTGAGGAACATGGCAAAACGTCGCGGCACGTAACGTCCCAGCAACCGCATCGCTTGTTCATACGAGGCGATTGCCGATTCCATGTCGCCCCGTTTGAACGCCAGCTCGCCGAGCTTCCCTTGAATCTGAGCGGCGGCGTAAGCGCCTTCAGCCAATTCAGCGGCGCTACGCAACAGCTTCGCGGCGGCATCGTAACTGCCGCGCAACATCAAGACATCGCCCAATCCCTCGGTGATCCGATATTGCGTATGCCGATCGACCTGCGACGCCCCGCGCTGCGCAATGCGATAGTGCTGCTCCGCCACTTCCAGTGAATGCTGTTGCCGGGCCTGCTCGGCCGCCTCGAGCGCGTAACCGAGCGCGAGATAACTCTCGCCCGCCGCATCGAAGTGATACGCCAACTCGAACGCCGTGCCGCGCCCATTCTTACGCAGATGCAACGCCGCGCGGTAGTGCAAGTGCCTTCGTTCCTCGGCCGACAACCGCTCTAACAGCGCCGCGCGAATCTTATCATGGACGAATACGGCGCTGCCGCCGTCAGGGCGCACCCACACCAGGTGCCGACGCCGCGCCACGTCGAGCGTGGCGATCGCCTCGAGCGCCGGATGTCCCGCGAGATGCACGCCCAGTTCGAGATCGAACTCTTTCCCCAGCACTGCCCCGACCGACAGCAACTCCACTACGTGCCGCGGCAGCAAATCAAGACGCCGCGCCAGAACCGACGCCGCGTGCCGTGAAGATTGCAGGTCCGCCATCGCCAACGGCTCGACGCGCCAGCCGGCGCCGTCCGATTCCAACGCGCCTGACTCCACCAGCCCGCGCAACACTGCCGACGCCATAAATGGACTGCCGCCCGCGAGCCGGTCGACGACCGCGACCACCTGCTCCGGCACCTGCCCGGCCATCGACTCGACGAGATGACGAATATCGTCCGATCCCAACCGCTCCAGCGTCAGGTGCAGCGTCGGCTGTAACGATCGCAGCGCGTGAGGTTCCTCTACTTCTTCGGTGCGGAATGCAACGACCAGCATCACGTGGCGCTTGACGCCCGTTTCATCGAGCCGGCGCTGCGCCCAGTGAGAGATCAGCTTCACCGCCTGCTCGTCGGCCCATTGGCAATCGTCCAGAATCACCAGCGCCGGACGTTCCGGCTGCCCGAGCGCATCGAGCAACCGCGTAATCGCCTGAATATTACGCGCTTCGCCGAATACCTCTGGACCGAGCGTCTGACTCGCCTGCCATCCCAGCGCGCTCGCCAGCCGCGGCAAGGCGGCGCAAAGTGCGTCCTGATATTCCCCCAGCGCCTCCGCGATCGCCTCCAGCGAAGTCGAGTCGAGGATCAACTCGCTGATGATCTCCTCCACGACGCCGGTCAACAACTGAAATGGGTGCTGGCCGACGTCGCTCGACCCGAGGCCGCGCAGCACGCGCACGCCACGGCGCGCCGCGCGTTGGGCGAGCTCATCCAGCAACCGCGTTTTGCCGCCGCCCGATTCACATTCCACCACGGCCACCGCCGCGCAACCGACGGCCGCTTGAGCCATCTGATGGTCAAGCTGCGTCAACTCCGTCGTCCGTCCTACGAACGCCGGCTCGGTAACCGTGCAACGTTGATCGCTCTGGCCGATCACCACCTCCGGCTCAGCCTCCCCGCGATGCCACGCCGTTTCAATCTGCTCGAGGTCGCTCAGCACCGCCAGTGCGGATTGATAACGGTCGCGCGGATCCTTACGCAACAAGCGTTGAATCAATTCGTCGAGTGCCCGCGGGGCCTGCAGCCCCATGGTCCGCAGGTCCGGTACGCGCGCCGTCAGATGCTGTAACAGCACCGCTCCGACCTGATCGCTGTGAAACGGCGGGCGACCGGTCAGGCACTCGAACATCAGAATGCCGAGCGCATACAAATCCGCCGCTTCGCTCACATCGAAATCGAGCGAGCCCGCCTGCTCCGGCGAAAGATAGCGCGCCGCCAGCGCCGCATGTCGCGGGCTTTCCGCAGCGTCGCGCAGGCCCGCCACGAAGCCGTAGTCAACCAACACGGCGCCGCCGACATCGTCATGCAGGATCACACTGGTCGGCTTGAGATTGCGATGCAGAATCCCGCAGGCGTGCAATTCCACCAGCCCGGTCGTAACGCTCCGGGCGATCTTCAGCGTTTCCGGCACCGATAGCGGTCGCTCCGACAGTCGCTGCAAGAGCGTCACGCCGGAAACGTACGAGCGGACCCAGTACCAGCGGCCGCTGTCCAAAAAGAACTCGTGGAACCGCGACAGCCAGGGGCTGTTCATGCGGCTGAGGATCGTCGCCTCGTGTGACAGCCGCATCTGCGCCGCGGGCGTGACCAGCTCGCCCGTCAAACAGTGCAGCACGACGCGCTCGCGAGACCCGGGATCGCTCGCCAGGTAACAGTCATGCCCCGCGCGCTCGGAAAGCGTCTGCTCGATGGCGTATCGCGAGGCCACCCAAATCTGGGTCAACGAATCGGCGTCAACGTTCGTTCGGTCGTCGTCGCGAGGACCGCCCACTGTGGACATAGCGTCGAACGCCGGGCAAAGTCGAGTACGGACACATGGTCGCCGCGCCGGAAACGGACCAACGCGCGCTCCGGTGGCCACCGAGTTAATCTAGCTTTCCTCACGGGCGCAGGCGGCCGCTTACCTCTAACAGGGAGAGTTAACCCCACGGAAAGTGCCGAACCTACGCGTTCTGCTGGTCGGGTCCGGCGATGGGGCCGCGCACGCTATCGCTATTTGCTGATTGCCAAGCCGTTTTCGCTGGGATCTTTCCATTCCCGCAATACTTCCGGCTCTTCCTCCGGGCCGTCGCAGAACTGCGACTTGATGTCGAGCAGTTGATCTTCAATCGCCACGAAGGCGTCGATCAAGTCGGGATCGAAATGCGTCCCGCGCCCCTTCAGGATGATGTCCCGCGCCACGCCGTGACTGTACGCCGGCTTGTAGACCCGCCGTGTCGTCAGGGCGTCGTACACGTCCGCCACGGCCACGATCCGCCCGCACAGAGGAATCTCCTCGCCGCGCAGGCCCTGGGGATATCCATTTCCATCGAAGTGCTCGTGATGCGTCAGCGCGATGTCACGCGCCATCTGCAGAAACCGCGCGCCGGGATAGGCGTTCGCCGCGGCCGCGAGCGTCGCCGCGCCGATCGGCGCGTGCTGCTTCATAATCTCGAACTCTTCGCTCGTCAGGCGGCCCGGCTTGAGCAGAATCGCGTCCGGGATGCCCACTTTGCCAATGTCGTGCAGGGGGCTTGTCAGATACAACATCTGCGCAAAGTCGCCGTCGACCACGCCGCGAAACTTCTCCACGCGACTCAGTTGCGACGCCAGCGCATAGCAATACGCGCGAATCCGTTCCAGATGCGCGCCGGTATCCGGATCGCGGGCCTCGGCCAGCTTGGCGAGGCTGAAAATCACAATGTCCCGGCTCTCCAGCGACAAGATCCGCTCCGCCACGCGAAGGCGAACGTACAACTCATATGGATCGAACGGCTTCGTCAGAAACTCATCCGCCCCGGCGTTCAACCCGTCCACGACGTTTTGCGTGCCGCTGCGCGAGGTCAGCAGAATGAAGTAAATGTAACCGCTCGAGCCGCGCCGGCGGATTTCGCGGCACAAATCCAAGCCGGTCATCTGCGGCATTTCCCAATCGGACACCACGAGCTGAAACCGCCCGGTGCGGATATGGTCGAGCGCTTCCTGTCCATTGGCGGCCCGCGTCACGCGATAACCGAACCGCGTCAGCGCATGCTCCAGCAGGTCCAAGGCATCAGAATCGTCGTCGACGGTGAGCACCTGCATGAGTCGTTATCCTTTCAAGCCGCTCGGCCTACGTGCCTGGGGAAGTCGTCGTCTCGTTCAGGCTTTGCCGGAACTCTTCGCGCGCCGCGACGAAGCGCGGCCAGGCCGCGGTCAGCGCTCGATAAATCCGCTGCGCCTGGTCCAATTGCTCGTCACGCGCCGCCGCTTCCAGTTCGGCGCTCAAATCCGCCAGCTCGGGCGCCGCCGCATTCGCGCTCGCGCCCTTCAGGCGGTGCGCCGCCTGCGCGGTTCGCACCGCGGATCCCGCTTCGATCTCCGTGCGGATCAAATCCATGTCCTCGGAAAACCGCTGACTGTAGCTCTGCAACACGCGCTCCACGAGCTGCCGGCTCCCCAGGCAACGATCCAGAATCTGCGGCACGTCGAGCGCTACGCCGCGCCCGCCGCTCGCCGGCGGCTTCGCCGGCGCCAAACCGGCGAACATCTCCGCCGTCACCGTGGGAGGACCATTCCAGCCGGGCGCCATGCGCAGCCCTGGAGTCTCGGGTGCCGCCATGTGTATCACCTCGTGCGACAGGGCCTCGGAGTCGCTCCGCGCCCAATTCAACTTCTATTCGGGCAACTCTAGGTCACGGCCTACGCTCCCGCAAAATGCCGAGTCGACGCGCCGCACGACCGTTGCAACCGCTACCATCCACTCGGCAGGTGCTGAGACGGAACGCCGCGAGCGCGTTAAAATGCGATGGGCGCTCACCGTTTCGAGTGCCTATTTGCGGCGGGATGAGGAGCAAGCATACGTGGCGGCGATTCGATTAGACGGCAACGAGCTGGCGGAACAAATTCGCGCTGAAACGGCCGCCGATGTGGCGGCTATGTACGCCTCGACCGGAGTGCGTCCCTGTCTGGCCGCGGTGCTCGTCGGCAGCGACCCCGCCAGCGAAGTCTATGTCCGCAATAAACGCCGCGATTGCGAACGCGTCGGCATCGACAGCCAAATGCACCGTCACGGCGATGCCATGAGCGAAGCCGAATTGCTGGCCCTCATTGCCCGCCTCAACGCCGATGCGGCGGTCCACGGCATCCTCGTGCAACTCCCGTTGCCAAAAGCGATCAACGCCGCCCACATCCTGGAGTCGGTCGACCCGCGCAAGGACGTCGATGCCTTTCACCCGGAAAATGTGGGGCGCATCGTCCAAGGACAACCGCGATTTTTCCCCTGCACGCCCTATGGAGTGATCCAGCTGCTTGAGCGCAATCGCGTCGCCACGACCGGCGCGCACGCCGTGGTGATCGGCCGCAGCGACATTGTCGGTAAGCCGCTCGCCAACATGCTCATCCAGCGCGGCGTCGACGCCACGGTCACCGTCTGCCACAGCCGCACGCGCAACCTGCCGGAAATCACGCGGCAGGCCGACATCCTCATCGCCGCCATCGGGCAACCGCGGTTTGTCACCGCGGACATGGTCAAGCCGGGAGCGGTCGTAATCGACGTCGGCATCAACCGCACCGAAGCCGGCCTCGTCGGCGACGTCGACTACGAACCGGTCGCTCAAGTCGCGTCCATGATTACGCCTGTCCCTGGCGGCGTCGGCCCGCTCACCCGCGCCATGCTCCTGCGCAACACGCTAACCGCCGCGCGGGAATCAACGCCTTCAACGAACGGTTAACGTCCCGCCTCGGCCAAGACGCTCGTGCGACGCTTCAGCGTGCGCAACAACAAGTAGACGGCCACCGTCGCCGGGAAAAGCACCTTCCACTGCGGCTCGATCTCGAACCGCCGCTCCACGATCAGGTGTTCCAGCATTTCCAACGCGCCGAACGCCATCAGAATGCCGAACAGCGCCGTGTACTCACGGCGCAGCACGTTACGCCACGAGAACGGCAGCGCCGGTTGCTTCCAGCCTCGCAGCCGCGAAATAAAAGCCGGCGTCTCCGACGCCCAGCGGACATATTCCTGACCAAACTTGCGCCGCAAGAATTCCTCTTCGGCGTACATGATCCGCTCGTAGTACAGCCAGAAGCCAAGGCAAAACACAGCCAGCATCCACGGGTCGTGGAAAAACAGAGGAATTCCCACCCAAATCAAGAAATTCCCCAGATACAACGGGTGCCGGACCAGCGAATACATGCCCGCCGCGTTCAGCGACTCGGCAATCTGCCCCGCCGCGGTGTTGCGTCCGGACGTCCCCTTTGGCGTGTAGCCCACGACAAGCGCCCGCACCGCCAGGCCGAGGAAAGAAATCGACAGGCAGACGATCATCCACGCTTCTTGCGCCGAGTGCGACTGCCCGGCGTAATCAAAATCAATCGCCGCCAGCCCTGCGACGACAAAAAACGCCACCGGCAGATAACTGCGCCAACGGAACAACCAATTCCCTTGGGCCTCCAATTCCTCGCGCAAAGGCATTCGTGACCTCGCTGTCTTCCGTGACCGGTTCCCGCGAGCCGGCGCCGTCGATCCCTTCGATCCACTGAGCTCGCAGCTTCTCCGGCGAAATCTCAATCGCGAAGAAGTTACCGCCACCCAAGAGCGCGAGTCAATCGCGAAGCGACGGAATTAATCGAAAGCGCAGACGCGCGCCGCAGAACGACACAGTGTTCTGCGCAACTACGCGGCGCCGTTGCGCACCGGGCCGATGATCACCGAGGCGTTGTGCCCGCCAAAGCCGAAGCTGTTGGACATCGCCGCCGTGATCTTCCGCTCGCGCGGCACGTTCGGCGTATAGTCGAGGTCGCAGTTCGGGTCGGGATTAACGAGATTCGACGTCGGCGGAATCACCGACTTCGTCAGCGCCAGCGCCGTCAGCACCAGTTCCACGCCGCCGCTCGCCCCGAGCAAATGCCCGAGCTGGCTCTTGGTGCTGGAGATGCTCAGCTTCTTGGCCCAGTCGCCGAACACGGTCTTGATCGCTGCGGTCTCGGCCTGGTCGCCCAGCGGCGTACTCGTCCCATGCGCGTTGATATAGGTGATATCCTCGAGCGCGATCTTCGCATCGCGAATCGCGCCCTGCATCGCCTTCGCCGCGCCGGCGCCATGCTGATCCGGCTGCGTGATGTGCCCGCCGTCGGCGCTGGCGCCGTAGCCGAGCAATTCGCCGTAAATCCGCGCGCCGCGCTTCTTGGCGTGCCCCAATTCCTCAATCACCAGGATGCCGGCGCCTTCGCTCAGCACGAAGCCGTCGCGATCGCGATCGAACGGCCTGCTGGCGTGCGTGAAATCGTCGTTCCGCTCGGAAAGCGCCCGCATCGAAGCGAACGCGCTGATCCCCATCGGCGTCAGCGCGGCTTCGGTTCCGCCCGTGACCATTACGTCGGCGTCGTCGTACTGAATCGCCTTAAAGGCGTCGCCGATCGCGTTCGTGGCGCTCGCGCAGGCCGTGGCCACCGCGGCGCTTGGCCCGCGCAGGCCATATTGAATGGAAACGTGCCCGCATGCGGCGTTGACCATCAACTTGGGGATCGTGAACGCCGAGACCTTATCCGGCCCCTTTTCCAGCAGCCGCGAGTGCTGCGTCTCGATCTCCTGGAGACCGCCGATCCCGGACCCCAGAATCACGCCGCAGCGATACGGATCCTCGGTCGGAAAATCGATCCCGGAGTCGCGCACGGCATCAATCGCCGCCACCAAAGCGAACTGCGTGAAGCGATCGATGCGCTTGGCTTCTTTCGCCGGCAAATAGTCGCCCGGCTCCCAGCCCGAAAGCTCGCCGCCGAAGCGCACGCGGAAATTCGTGGTGTCGAACCGCGTGATGGGTCCGATGCCGCTCTCTCCGGCCAGAATGCGCCGCCACAGCTCGTCGACCTGGCAGCCCAAGGACGTGACGGCGCCCAGCCCGGTCACGACGACACGACGTTTCATGAATCTCGATCCGCCGCCATGCGGCGGAACCCCAGAAGTGAGCGACTAACGCGACGCGGCGACGGTGCCCCGTGCCCATCGACCATGCGGCGGCACACAAAGAGCCGCCGGAATTCTACGCACCGGCCTGCGTCTTTTCGATGTGCTCGATCGCCTGGCCGACCGTCTGAATCTTCTCCGCGGCGTCATCAGGAATATTGATGCCGAACTCTTCTTCGAGTTCCATCACCAGTTCCACGGTGTCGAGCGAATCGGCGCCCAAGTCCTGCACGAACGAGGTCTCCGGCGTAATCTGGTCTTTGCTGACGCCCAATTGCTCGGCGACAATCTCGATGACCCGTTCTTTGACACTTGCCACCTGGTCCGTCCTCCTGAAAATCCAATGAATTGTCGTGCCGCCCTTGCCCGGCGAGCCGCCGGAAACGACCCCGTCGACCTCGCGAATCCCGCCATGCAATTTGGCAAAGCGGTCGGGAAGCTACCCAAAATAGGCCCGCCCCGATAAGTTGGTCAAGGTATACCCGGTTTGGCGATGGCTGTCCAGACGGAACCGTCGCTGGCCGCGGAAGCGTAACTTTAGGCGGAGGAAAGGGTTCCGCGAGAAGTGATGAGTGCAGAGAGATGAGTGAGGAGCCAGGTATTTTGCTTCTACTCATCACTCTGCACTCATCACTCCTCACTTCCGCTACGCCGTCATCCCCCCGTCCACCGTCAGCACCTGCCCAGTGATGTAACTGGCTCCTTTGCTGGCCAGAAACAACACGCTCGCCGCCACGTCTTCCGCCGTGCCGATCCGTTTTGCCGGAATGCGCTTCTTCACTTCGTCCAGGATCGCCTCGCCGAGAGCCTCGGTCATTTCGCTGGCGATAAACCCTGGGGCCACCGCGTTCACCGTCACCTTGCGCCCCGCCAATTCCCGCGCCACGGTCCGCGTGAAGCCGATCAGCCCCGCCTTCGAGGCCGAGTAGTTGGCCTGCCCTGGGTTGCCCATCAGCCCTGACACGCTGGAAATGTTAATCACCCGGCCATACCGGGCCTGCATCATCACGCGCGTGGCGGCACGCGTGAACAGAAACGCCCCGCGCAGGTTGGTATTCAGCACGTCGTCCCACTGCTCGTCCGTCATGCGCGGCAGCAGCGTATCGCGCGTCATGCCAGCGTTATTG
>CAZUBB010000124.1:12035-13705 GCA_964618485.1 uncultured Pirellulales bacterium | reverse complement strand
TCCCGGGCTGCCGAGCCATCCTGATCACGCCTTGGCACGCAGCTTGCTATCTGGCGGCTACGGCTCGATGGTCACGTTCACACTGCCCGGCGGTCGCGACGCGGCGACGCGGTTCATCCATGCCGTTGGCGATTCCATTCCCTTCGCGCCGTCGCTCGGCGATTTGAACACGACACTTAGTCATCCGGAATCGACGAGCCATCGCGGCTACAGCGCCGCGGAACGCAACCGCCTCGGCATCGAAGGCGGTACGATCCGCCTTTCGGTAGGAATCGAGAGCGCAACCGAGATCATCACCTCGCTGCAAAGTGCCTTGCCCTAACCGTGAAGCCGAAAGTGTCCGCGCCCGGAGTCACGCTCGCTTTCGCGAACGAGCCATCACCTGCCGCGCGCTCTGCGTCGTCAACGTGTCAAACTCGCGCCGCCGCATCCCCGCGAACGCAAATGCCACCAATCCCATGGCAGCCAAGACGTTTGTCGCTGGCTCCGGTACCGCCTGCGTCACGGCATTTCCAAAGTTGTTGCGCACGTTGTTGAGGTCCACGAGATCGACCGTGTCGTCGCCGTTGGTGTCCCCTTCGACGCCCTCGCCGGAAAGCCCAAAGTTATTCCGCACCAGGTTCAAGTCGACGAGGTCGACCTGCAGGTCGCCATTCGCATCGCCGGGCAGCGTTCCCTGCACGTTGATCTCGCCGAGCGTTGACCAATGCGCGCCTCCCACGACTTCGTATCGCACATACCGCGCCAGCGGCTTTCCTCCAGCCGCGTAGTTGAACGACTCATCGCGTAAACTTTCATCGCCGCTGTCGACCATGACGCCGGAGCCGATGGAGGTCCATTCGCTGCCGTCCTGGCTTACCAGGAGGTTAAAGTCGTTGTCGTAACCCTCGTACCCCATGTTGGGATCGTTGAAAATGCCCCGCAATTCCACGCCCGCGATATTGAAGTTGGCCCCCAGATCGACTTGCAGCCAATTCGGGTCGTCAATCGCGCCGTGATCGCCGGCCACCCACGAATAGAGGCCGTTAGCGTAGTCCAAATTGTCGATCGCATTCTCAGGCTCGCCCCCCGCGCCGGAGTTGGAATTAGCGCTCACCGAAATCCCGGGCAGGTCGGTTAACTCAATGCCGGTGGCATCGCTCGGCGCCACAGGACTGGCGACGAAACCGCGGGTGCGACCGTCAAAATCCAGGTACGCTCCCACGACCTGCCCGGAGCCGTTGATCGCAAAGACCTTTGTTTCGAGCGCATTGGGCATATGGATGAGTTCGTAAGCGCCATTGTCGTTCAGCACGAACCCGTGATAGCGATAGGCGGGACTCAAGTACAATCCGCCAATTTGACCGGCGTCATTGATTCCTTGCGCCTCGGTCCACGTGGAGTTCGGGACGTCGACCGTTTCGTAGTTCCCGTCTTTGAGTCGAAAGCCATGCACGATGCCCAAGTCGCGGTAGGCGCCGACGACCGACCCGGTATTGTTCAGGCCGATGGCAATCGTCTCGGCGCCGTAGTATGACAGCGTCGTAAATGATCGGCCGTCGTAGCGAAATCCTCGCATGAGAAAGTTGGCATCGACATACGAGCCGACGATATCTCCCGCCTCGTTAATGGAAAGCGCCTGCGTGAACGGCGACGATCGCAAGGGGACCAAATCGTTGTAGCGGCTGCCA
>CAZUBB010000124.1:0-12025 GCA_964618485.1 uncultured Pirellulales bacterium | reverse complement strand
GATCTTGCCCGCCGCGTTGGTGCCATTCGCACTCGAATAGCCCGCTGCTCCCGGAACATCAAAGTCCGCGAACGCCCCGTCGACGAAGGTAAAGGCGTGCGTGACGCCGTTCGCATCGGCATACTCGCCGACAATCCGTCCGTCGGCGCCGATTCCGTTTGCCAGCGTCGCGTTAGCATTCTCAAAATCGATCGATTCGTAGACGTACGCGGCGCGAGCGGCACCGCACCCGAAGAGAATCAAGCACAGCAGCGCCGAGAACTGGAGTGTCCGTGACATGGGAACCTGCTTCCGCGGATGCGATGGAGAACGGGGACAGGGAAATCGGGACCGGTCGAAATCGACGCGGCATCGCCGCGTCGCACAAGAATCCACGAAAGAATGCCCCGTTGCCGAAGAAAACCGCCAAAGTAAAGCTGTAAACTTGCTGAAAGAATGAACCTTCGGATCGACGATTACGTTCCAGCGACGGTCGCACGTTAATCGTCGTAATCCGCGCTTGACAGGATCGACGCTTGGATCTGCTCCTGCGATGCGCCTTGGGCGAGGCGGTCAAACCAATAGTCCAGGCCGGCGGCGTCGCTGGGGCGATTCAGGTAGTTTTGATACCAACCGTCGATCAGTTCGCGGCGGTTCTCGCGGCTGCCGATGAAGCCGAGCGCGACGTTGGTCAGCGGGGTCGATTTCATCACGTTCCGCCAGTAGGCGACTTCGTCATCACCGGCGCCGCGTCCGAGGATGTTCTGGTACAGTCCCCGAATAGCGCCGTCGTCGGTCCCGCCCTGCGTGGCGTAAAACTCGCCGGAGCCGATGAGCCCGGCGCGGACGACGTCGGGACCGTTGTGCGTCTGCCACACGTTGAGCCAGAACTCCACACCGGCGGCTTCCGCGGGGCGTCCCAAGTATTGGCGGTAGTAGTCGTCAATCACCGCCGTGCGCCGTTCACGGCTGGACACGATCGTGTTGGCGACGGCGGAACGCGATGCGCCGGCTTGCAGCCGCCCGGACCAGTACGATACTTCGCTGTCGAACGCAGCGCGGTTCAGCGTGTCGATGTAGACGGAGCGGACGAAGCGTTCAGAAGGCGAATCGGACGGGGGCGTCGCGCCGGAACTCGTGCGCGCTTCAAATTCCTTAATCTCCAGCTTCTCGCCGCCGGTGACTCCGTTGTCGTCAAACGTATCGAATTCGTCTCCGCCCGCGAAGACGGCGTCCTTCGCGGCATTTACCCTGGTCACGGATACGAAGTCCTTGCCGGTGTCCGCGAGAACGGTGATGTTCTTGAGCGATCGCACGTCGGTCATAGCGAGGCGGTCCGCGTCTTTGCCGGCTTCGATATTGACATCCTCCGTGGCGACGACGTTATTCAGGGTGACACGATCGGCGCCTTCGTCGACGATCGTGGTGGACGTCAGCCCCACGGTGACGTTCTGGACCGTGACCGTGTCATCTCCCTTGCCGCTGTCGATTTTCAGATCCTTGCCGACCGTGGTTGACGTGACTTGAATCGAGTCCGCACTGTCCTTGGCGAGGATCGTCAGGGAGCCGCCCACCGACGAAGCGTTTACAGCGACAGAGGCCATCCCCTGTTCGGTTTCAATGCTGAAATCCTCGCCGGTGCGAACGCCGTTGGCGGTCACGCGATCGAAGCCGTCGTCGGTCTTAACCGTCAGCTTCACGCCCGCGACGGCGTCCTGCAGGATAGCCGTATCGTCGCCTGCGCCGAGCTCCAGGTTGTGGTCAACGCTGGCCCTGAGCGCGCGGATTTCCAAGCGATCGTTGCCGCCGAAAAAACGCAAGTCGGTCTTCTCGAGGCCGGCGCCGTTGTAACGCACTTGGGAGGCGCCGTTGATGCGCGTGCCATCCAGCCCTTCGATCAAGATCGAATCGCCCGCGTCCTGGATGATGCGCACGGAGTTGGCCGCTTCGTCCCCCCGTAGAGACAAGGTTTCGCCCGACAAACTGGCGGCCACGTCGCCCGCCATGGTAATGCGGTTCTCCAGTGACTCCAGCCGCCGTTGGGGACGTGAATACCGACTCATGTTGCAGCTCCTCAGATTGGAATGGGTTCGAAATGCAGTACATGTCATGCGCGCCGCGACAAAGGCCGCGGACTGGGGGCGGAGGAACTCCACTTCCCAGCCGCGCCCTTGCGGCAGTTGCTCTGGCCCTAGAGCAGTACCTCGAACTCCTTGAACTCGAACACAGCCCCGGCCGAGATTCCGTTGTTGTCGAAGGAATCCACGCCGGCGCCGCCGGTGAAGATCGCGTCGACCGCGGCGGCCACGTCGGTGGCAATAACCACGTCATTGCCGCTATCGGTGTTCACTTTCACGGAATTGCCCGCGGAGACTCGTGTCAGGGTGACGCGGTCGGCGTGATCGCCGGTTTCCACGCTGACGTCGTCCGTGACGGAGATGTCGGCCGCCGAGACGACATCGGCGCCGAGGTCCGTGATGGCGGTGAACGATCGCGCCGTCACCAGGTTGGCGAGCACCGTGTCGGCGCCGGCCTTGGTTTCGACGTTCAGGTCACCGCCCATCCGCAGACTACTCAGTGTCACTCGGTCATTCCCTGCGTCCGAGATGACGGTCGTGTTGTTGCCGACGGTCAGGTTCCGCAGGTTGACATTTGCCGTACCGACGCCCATTTCGACGTTCAGGTCGATGCCCACGCGTGAGCCACGCACCGTGACCGCATCGTTGCCGGCCTCGCCCTTGATGCCGAGGTTTCCGCCGACGGCGGCTTGCACATTCGCCGAGTCGTTTCCGGAACCCAGGTCAATGTTCAGGTCGTTGCCCGTCCGCAGGCCGGTAATGGAGAGCCGGTCGTTGCCCCCTTCCAGGCGAATCTCGGCGGCGTTGAGGCGGGGATTGACGAACGTCAGCGACGGTCGCCCGTTGACGGTCGTGCCGTTTAGCCCCGTCAGTGTGACATTGCCTGACGAATTCTGAACGATCGCCAGTTCATTGGCCAATGGATCCCCGGCGACGACCAGCAGCGACCCTTCCAGGACGGCGGCGACGTCTCCGGCGAGGGCAATACGATTCTCCAAAGATTCCATGCGGAACAAGGACTTACGACGTTTCATGGCGTTTCTCCCAAGGGTGGGGCGTGTACCGGCGGCTCGCCGGCCTGACTAGAATGCGATGTGCCTCGTCGAATCCCCGAGCCTGCCGTCTCGCGTTTCGACCTCAAGACAAAGAATTCAAGTCCGTCTTTTCGTCCGCCATCCGCGACCGCTTTTCTTGGGAAATCACCGCTCTGCCAGGTTGAGGAAAATGTTTGGCGGACGAGCGGCGCGAAACCCGTTCTGAACCTAGGGAGCCATAAGTTCGCATGGTCGACGAATCCGAATCCAACGCCGACCCGTCGGACGGCTCGCTCTTGTGGTTGTACAAGTCAGGCGACGCCGACGCAGCGGAGTTGCTTTGCCGTCGCTATGTGACGCGGCTCGAGGGGCTTGCCCGCTCGAACTTCAGTGATCGCCTCACCGCCAAGGTTGATGCGGAAGACATCGTCCAGTCGGTCTTCCGGCGCTTCTTCCAGGCCGTGGATCAAGGCAAGTACGATGTCCCGCGCGGCGCGGACCTGTGGTCGTTGCTGATGGTGATCGGACTCAACCGTGTGCGTAGCGAGGAGCTGCACCACCGCGCGGCGCGGCGCGA
Source organism: uncultured Pirellulales bacterium (assembly GCA_964618485.1). Classification (GTDB taxonomy): domain Bacteria; phylum Planctomycetota; class Planctomycetia; order Pirellulales; family JALHLM01; genus JALHLM01. The sequence continues at coordinate 8,357 of CAZUBB010000124.1, read as the reverse complement.
TGTGCGTCGCACGTTGCACTTTGATGAGCAGGGCTGGACGACCCTGCTCGATGCGCACTGCTCGGCGGAGTCGCGCGAGTTGATGGAACTCATGCTGCAGGAACTGCTGGAGCCGCTGCCCGAACCGTATCGCCAGGTCGTGGCGCTGCGCATGGAGAATCGCGAAGTCGCGGAGATTGCGGACGCCATTGGCCGATCCAAACGCAGCACGGAGCGGATGTTGCAGGATATCCGCGAACGACTGCGGCATTTACTGGACTCCTAGTCGATGCGAACCGAACACGCCACGGAATTCGAGGCTCGCCTGCGAATCGACCGGTACGTCTCCGCGTTCGAGTCCGCCGGTCGTGCGCAGGAGTCGCTGGAGCTGGACCAGTTTCTTCCGGAAGTGGGAGATCCTTTGCGGGAGTCCGTTGCTTGCGAGCTAATTCGCGTCGATTTAGAACGCCGCTGGGAACGCGGCGAAACTCCGGGGCTGGATCAGTACCGTTTGCGCTTTGCCGAGGTCTTCGCGATTCCCGAACTTGCCGCCAAGCTGGACTTCGAGTTGCGTCGCCAGAGCCGTGCGACGCGGCCCTGTGCGGCGAGTAAACCGTTCGCCGTGCGAGATGCGGCGGATGCGGCGATTGAATTGCGTCTTCAACCGGGCGAGGCGCTGGTCGGCTTTGAGCTGGTGCAGGAGATCGGACGTGGTTCCTTCAGTCGCGTATTCTTGGCGCGCGAAGCACAGCTCGCCGGACGGTCGGTTGTGCTGAAAGTGACACGCACGCCGATGGAAGAGCCGCAACTGCTGGCACAACTTCAACACACCAACATTGTGCCGATTTATTCGCTGCACGAAGTGAACGGCTGGCAAGTGGTTTGCATGCCGTACTATGGTACGACGACCTTGGCCGACCTCATGCAATCGTTGTCCGCGATGCCGACGGTGCCGGTCGCCGGAGCCTATTTCGTCAGCACCATTCGTGGACAACACGCTACCGTTCACGCGCCGCCAGCAGAGCCGGAACTCGACCCAAGGGCCCCTGCGCAGCAGACAAGCTTTGCGGTCGCGAATCTGCAGCGGTGGGAGGGACGTTCGTTCGTCGATGTCGTCCTCTGGCTGGCGGGACAGTTGGCCGCCGGCTTGACGCATGCGCACGAACGCGGCATTCTGCATCTCGACTTGAAGCCGGCCAATGTACTATTGACCGATGACGGTTCGGTCATGTTGCTGGACTTCAACCTGAGCCTTGATCTGAAGCGCAAGCTCGGGCCGCAAGGTGATCGCATCGGTGGCACGCTGCCCTACATGGCGCCCGAACAACTTCGCTCGTTGCGAGACGGGATCGGTCGCGTCGATCATCGCGCGGATCTTTACGCGCTCGGCATGATGATGTGGCAATTGCTAACCGGCCGGCCCGTGGCGCCGGCGACCGCAGATTCGCTGGAAGCATTGGCCGAAGCGCTCTTGCAGCAACGTTCGCGCGCACAGCCGAATGTGCGTACATTTAACCAGAACGTTCCCTTCGCCGTCGAGGCGATCGTCGCCAAGTGTCTCGCGCCGCGTCCTGAAGATCGCTATTCGTCGGCCGCGGCGCTTCGAGAGGATCTGGAACGCCAACTCACCGACCGGCCGCTATGCTATGCGGATGAACCGAGCTGGCGAGAGCGCGCCCAGAAGTGGCGACGCCGACACCCGCGACTCGCGTCATCGTCGACCGTGGCTGCCATGGCACTTGTGCTGATCGCCGGACTCGCGGGCCTGCTCCGGGAATGGCACGATCGGTTAATGGCGTCGGAACATCGCGTGCAGGTCGCCGCGACGGAATCCATTCTGAGGGAGTTCCTGCGCGACAAGCAAGAGGTTGAGGTGCTACTGCAGTTGAGTACGCCGGAAATGGTCCTTCGACCGGAGGCGTTCGACAAGAGCGACGAACTCTTGGCAACAGCCAGTACCGTCCACGGCCGCCGAAATCACGCGGACTTCCGGCCAGCGCTCCTGAGCGCGGCCGACCGCGAGACCTTTGAGAATTCGATTCGAGAGTTGGGCGTGCAATTAGCGCGCGCTCATGCGGATGTTGCTCAAACCAACCGCGACCCGGCGCTGGCAGCCCGGCATGCACGACTAGCTCGGCGATGGCAGGAGATCGTCGACGGCTTTTCTACGCTTGGTTTCCCGGGAACGACGCGCGACACGGAGGAAGCGTCGCTCATCCGCTCGCTGGAGCTCGCTAACAACGATCCCGAGGGCGCGATCGAGTTTCTCACGTCGCTTGTCGAACAACAACCGAAGAACTACTCGGCGCACTTCCTCCAGGCGACAAGTTTTTACCGGCTCGGGCGCTTTCAGGAGGCGGAACATTGCTTTGGTATTTGTATTGCTCTGCGGCCGGATTTTCCCTGGGGCCGTTTTGGCCGCGGCGTCGCGCGCCTCAAAATGGGCAGGTTCTCAGCGGCCGCCGGTGATTTTACGCAGGCACTGCGACTTCGTCCGAATCTCATGCCGGCGCGCCTGAACCGCGCGCTGGCGCTGGAAGGCGCGGGCAAGGACGCCGAAGCCCTCGCCGACCTGGATGCGTTGGTTACCGCTGAATTCGCGACGATCCGTTCGCTACTCCTGCGCGCTAGCGTTCGATCGCGCGTAGGAGATGTTGATGGGGCCGAACAAGATCGGGCATTGGCGCTGTCGCTAACTCCGAATGACGAAATGGGTTGGATCGCGCGAGGCTACGCCAGGCTTCCCAGTGATCCGCAGGGCGCGCTGGCGGATTTCGACGCCGCACTGCTACTGAATCCGCGGTCGACCGACGCGCTGCAAAACCAGGCTCATGTTTATGCGGAGCTATTGAACGATCCGCGCCAAGCGATCGCTTCACTCGACAAGATTCTTGAATACGCGCCGCGCGACGTCTCTGCGCTCGGGGCGAGAAGCGTTCTCCACGCGCGCATCGGCGACCGTCAACGTGCCCACGATGACGCCGCGGCCTCTTTGGCCATTGACGACTCGCCATTCACGATTTACCAGGTGGCCGGCGTTTACGCCCTCACGTCGCGAGTTGACGACGCCGACCGGCGCGAGGCGCTGCGCCTGCTGGAATGGGCGTTTCAGCGCGATCCTTCCCTTGGTCAAATCGCCGCGGACGATCGAGATCTGGAATCTCTTCACGGGCTGACCGAGTTCGACGCGCTCTTGGCGAAGGCACTCGAGCGAGCCAAAACAACCATCGGGACATCCGAATAGTTCGCAACTGACCATCCTATGCGTAAGCGTTCGTCACGACTGGAAAACCTGGAAGCTCGTCTGGCGCTGTCCGGTTGGGGAAATCCCTGGCCTGAACCTGAGCGGCTGACCGTGAGCTTTGCGCCGGACGGCGCCGAAATCAGCGGGCGTCAGAATCGGCTGTTCGATTCGCTGGATCAAACGGCGGAGCGTGACGTATGGCAGGTTGAATTGCTGCGCGCATTTCAGACCTGGGCCGAACATACGAACCTCAACTTCTCTCTCGTCGAAGACAACGGACTGCCGTTTGGTATCGCAACGCCTGCCCAGGGATCGCCGCAAGGGGGCGACATTCGTATCGGGGCAGCAGCCCTGTCTCATGCGGAGTTGGCAGTCGCATCGCCGTTCGATCTGTTCAACGACTGGTCCGGCGACGTCGTGTTCAACAGCGACTATCGCTTGGCGACAGGAGGATCAGACGGGTTTGATCTGTTCACCGTAGCACTTCAGGAGGCGGGGCACGCTCTCAGCCTGCCGAACAGCGACGACGCTGCATCAGCTATGTTCACCGCGTATCAAGGTGCGCGCGATGCCTTGACGCCCGGCGATATCGCCTCCATTCAGGCCCTCTATGGGAGACGCACGTCCGATCGCTTTGACGCCGCCGAAGACAACGGCGTGCGTGCGCGAGCCACTCCGCTGCAGTTCGTGTTCGACTACGAACAACTTGCTGGCGGCGACGGCACAGAGGGACCAACTCCGTTCGTGGCCGTGGCGGATCTCACCAGCCGGACGGATGTTGACTATTATCAATTCGACCTGCCTGCCGACTTGAACGACTTTCATGTCGAATTACGGGCATCCGGAGTCAGCCTGCTGAATGCCCGGATCTCCGTCTACGATGCTGCCGGAGAGTTTGTTGCGGACGCGGTGGCCGATGAAGCGTTGGAGAAGGACGTATCCCTTTTCGTCAGTGGAGCGTCGCCTGGAGGTCGATATTACGTTCGCGTCGAAGGCGCTCGTACGGATCCATTCGCCGTGGGGGCCTATCGCCTGGCAGTAGGAAAAGAAGCGCACGAAGCCTTGTTCCCGTCGCTTCCGGAGTTCATCGACGACGACCGCGGCGACGATGACGACGATGACCTCGGCGGCTTGATTGAGTTGGCGCCGATCACGACAACGGTTGGCCCCGAATGGGATGCAACCTATCGAGCGAGCATCAGCTTCACGACCGACTACGATTACTATCGCATTGTCGCGCCGAAGACGATTACGAACTCGACGGCGCTGCAAATCGCGGTCTGGGGCTTGGAGACGGACAAACTCGACGCTCGCGCTCAGGTCTTCGCCGATCCGGAGTTTGTCGCGGCCTTGCGCCCGGAGGTTTTGCGCAGCGACGCGGATGCGATGGTCCTGCAACTTCAGGGGATCGCGCCGGGGCAGCCGATTTACGTTCGCGTCGGTGCGGCCGACCCGCAGGGGAGCGCTAAGATCGGCAACTATCTGCTGGGGGCCGATTTTCGTGCCGGGCCGGTACGTTTCGCTTCGATCGCCAACGCGTTTCTTCAGGACGCGCGCCCCGCGGAAGACATTCCGCTGCGCGTAGATGCCAGTCAGGTTCATCATTTGCGACTGGCGCTCGGCGCAGTCGACCAATCGGCAGGCCTCCACGTCGAGTGGACGATCTTCGACGCCTCACAGAACGTCATTTCATCGCTGATTGTCACTCCGAATGCCCCCCAGACGGTGACGGCCTTGCTCCCGCCCGGGCAATACACGATGCGATTACGTGCCGTCGCTCCCGGCGTGTCTCGATTGCCGAATGTCAGCGTTCGTATCACCGGCGTCATCATCAGCGATCCGATTGGCCCCACGCTCCGCAACCCTGTCCAGAATCCCGTTTTCCCAACGTCTGGTCTTGAACTGTCAAGGAAACGTTGGACAACCGCCGCCCGCCCACCCCGTTGGCTCACACCGCGCCCACCGATTGACGATCCCCGGCTCTGGTGACCGGCCGCTGTACTGCAGATACTTGTGCGAGTCGTTCGTACTTGTGCGAGCAACAATTCAGATCAAAGTTACGTTGGAGCTGACCGATCCTGTTATTCGGCGCGCGTGATCGTGTCGGCCGTAGCCTGAAGAACCCACGTGTCGCCGTCGCCCGCGGAATCGCCACGATGGTGCGATCGAGGAGTGGGGCACTAACAAATGCGCGGCAACGGCGCACCCTGCGGATCGTCGAGAGGTTGTACACCGCCCAGGGAACGTCGTACGAGCACTGGGTGGTTGGCGCGATCTGAAACCTGGCCGATGATTTCCGCGTGAGACGATTCGGAAACGGAGCGAAGTGCGTTTTGCGCTGCTGCTGCGAACGCTGCAGGCACGGCGACGAGCATGGCGCCTTCATTCGCCAGGTGCAGGGGAGCGAGTCCCAAGAGCTCGCAGGCGGCTCGCACTTCGGCGGCGATCGGGAAACGTTGTTCATCGACCACCAAGGTGCGGTTACTTTCGGCGGCCCATTCATGCAGGACCGCCGCGACGCCTCCGCGCGTGGCGTCGCGCATAGCGCGAACTTCGATGCCGGCGTCGCGCAGCGCTTGGACGGGACCCAGCAACGGCGCACAATCGGTGCGAGGCTGCGGATCGAACTCCAGGTCCTCTCGGGCGGCCAGAATGGCGATGCCGTGGCGGCCGATCGAGTTGCTGACCAGCAGGACGTCGCCGGTTTGCAACATTGTTGGGCCGGGAGGCGCGGGTTCCACCATGACGCCGACGCCGGAAGTGCAAACAAACAGGCCGTCCGCGGCGCCGCGCGGAACGACTTTGGTGTCGCCGGCGACGACGGACACGCCGCATTCCTGCGCAGCGGCTGCAACGCTGTCGAGAATCTTGTCGAGCGTTGCCAGCGGAAAGCCCTCTTCGAGGATCAAAGCGAGCGCAAGGTAAAGCGGCGTCGCGCCGCGCACGACGAGGTCGTTGACCGTGCCACAGACGGCCAAACGCCCGATGTCGCCGCCGGGAAAGAAGAGCGGCCAGACGACGAAGCTATCCGTGCAGAACGCCAGTGGGTGCGACGGCGCCGGCAACAACGCGGCGTCGTCGAAGCTGACGCCGGAACGCGGACGGAGCTTCGGCAGAATGCGTTCTTGAATCAGCTTTCGAGACAGCCGCCCGCCTTCACCGTGAGCCAGGCTGATGCGTTCCTCGTCAGCCGACATCGGTAACGAACACTCCGAGGTGAATGGTGATTTCGGCGCAGCCACGTGCTCAGACATGCCGAGAGAACTCCGGATGATGTCGAAAGTAAGCGGCGCAGGCGCCTTCGGACGAAACCATCGGTGCGCCCAACGGCGCATCGGGCGTGCAGCGCGAGCCGAATGCCTCGCACTCGGTCGGCTTGAGGCGACCGCAGAGCACGTCGCCGGCGCGGCAATCGCCCGTATCGAGCACGTTCAGTTCAGCGGCGGGCTCCAACAGCGCGGCGTCGAAGCGGCGCCACTGCGGCTTCAGTCGTAAACCGCCGTTCGGGACAAGGCCGATGCCGCGCCAGTCGGCATCGCAGACGTCGTAGACCGCGTCGACGACGTTCAAGGCATTTGCGTTGCCGGCGCGCTGGGCGCTGCGGCCGTAACAATTGTCGACGAAGGCTTGGCCGGCCTCCAGTTGACGAACACAGGCATGCAGACCCAGCAGCAAATCAACCGGCTCGAATCCGGTCACGACGACGGGAACGTGGTAGCGCCGACACAGGGAGTCGTAGCTCTCGTAGCCGACGACGGTGCAGACATGTCCCGCAGCGAGAAACGCCGCGACGCGATTGTCGGGCGCGTCGAGAATGGCCTCCATGGCCGGTTGCACACGGACATGCGCGACGAGGAGCGAGAAGTTCGTCAACTCACGGCGCGCGGCGTGCAGCACCGCTAAGGCGGTGGCGGGGGCCGTGGTTTCGAAGCCGACCGCGAACATCACCACGTTCTTGTCGGGGGTTTTCTCGGCAAGCAGCACCGCGTCGAGCGGCGAATAGACGGCGCGGACATGCGCGCCGCCCGACCGCGCCGCGGCGAGGCTGGTCGTGCTTCCGGGAACCCGCATCATGTCGCCGAAGCAACAGAGGATGACTTCGGGACGAGTCGCGAGCCGAATGGCCTGGTCGATGACCGGCATGTTCGTCACGCAGACCGGGCAACCGGGGCCGTGGATGAGCTCCACGCAGTTATGCAGCGCCGCGTCGATGCCATGTCGGAGAAGGCTATGCGTTTGACCGCCGCAGACCTCCATGATCGGCCAGCGACGCGTTGCGGTGCGGCGGATATCTTCGATCAACCGATGGGCCAGGATCGGATCGCGGAACTCATCAAGGTATTTCACGGTTGATCCTCGACGACAGGATCCGCGGGCTCATCAAGCGAGCGCAAAGCGGCCAACATGGCATCCGCCTGCCCGGCGTCGATGCGACAAATGGCGATGCCGGCATGCACGATGACGTAGTCTCCCTCCTCAGCCTCGGGAACGCAGGCCAGCGAGCATTGCTTGCGCAGGCCGTCGAACTCCACCCAGGCGCGCGCGAGCAGCGGATCCCGATCCAACCATTCGGCGATTCGTCCCGGTACGCCCAAGCACATGGATTTCACTCGCATGAAGCAAGAGTTAGAGTCCGCCAGGCGACGGCAAGTTGTCCCAGGGCCAGGCCGCCGTCGCCGGGGGGCGCCCGTTCGGCGCGCAGCCAGCGCGGTTCCGAGTGCGCGAGATCCTTCGCGATCAATTCGTTGAGCACGCGATTCTGAAACACGCCGCCGCTGGTGATCAGCGGCAGTTCGGGAAATTGTGCAGCGATCCGCACCACGAAACCCGCCAGGGCGCGATGAAAGCGGGCGGAGATGGCGCCGGCCGGTTCGCCACGTTGGAGATCGTGCACGACCTGGCGGAACATCGGCCGCCAATCGACCGGTTCGCCGACTTCGTGCCAGTAGAGGTCGTAGGGGCCGGCGGCGTCGGGATCGTAGGCGTCTTCCAGCAGCATAGCGAATTCGCCATCGTAGTCGGCGTGCGATCGCCGGAGGGCCAGGGCGGCGACGCCGTCGAAGAGTCGGCCGATACTGCTCGTCAAGGGCGCCAACGTCGGTTTCAGCGCGAGTTTCCCGACGGTCGCAAGGCA
>CAZUBB010000123.1:0-13708 GCA_964618485.1 uncultured Pirellulales bacterium | reverse complement strand
CAGGATTTGCAGCCCGCCGAGTCGCTCCGCGACGTCGTCAATTAAGGCGCCGACGTTCTCGCCGCTCGTGACGTCACAGGCCACGACCTCGGCCTCGCCCCCACCGGCGCGAATCGCCGCCGCCGTCTCCTCCAGCTTTTCGACGTTCCGCGCTACGCAAACGACCTTGGCGCCCGCCTTGGCCAACTCCAGGGCGATCGCCTTCCCGATCCCGCGCGAGGCCCCCGTCACCAGGGCGATTTGTCCGGAAAGATCAACGCGTAACTCACCGCTGGCAGGTTCTGGCATGGGGGGCGACCACGAACGGAACAGAAGGGGACGTCAATTGAAGCACAACAAGATACCCGCTCCCCGCCCAAGCTTACAGCGGCCGACGCGTCGACGGCCAATCCCCACACGAGCCCGATGCGCCAGCGAGGGAGAGTGGGCGCTGAAGCCACGTTACACATTGAACATGAATCGACGCCCATGGTCCGTCGTCAACTACGTCGCCCGCGCCCCCAGCAGGTACGCCAGGATCCCCTTCTGCACGTGCATCCGATTACCCGCCTGCTGCACGACGATGCTGTTCGGGCTGTCGATCACGCCATCGGTCACTTCCTCGCCGCGATGGGCCGGCAGGCAGTGCATGAAGTAACAATCCTTCGGCGCGGCCGCCATCAGTTTCTCGTTCACCTGGTACGGAGCGAACGCCTTCTTCCGCGCCGCCATTTCCGTCTCTTGCCCCATGCTCGTCCAGACGTCGGTGTACACGGCCGCGGCACCCTTGACCGCTTCTGCCGGATCTTCCATCACCGTCAACGGTGCGCGCGGCGAACTCTTCCGCACCAGTTCCAAAAACTCCGCGTCAAACTGATATCCCTTCGGCGCCGCGATGTTCAGCTTCAGGCCCACCTTCGCGCAACCCAACGCCAAACTCCGCGCCACGTTATTACAGTCGCCCACGTAAGCCAGCGTGTGCCCCGCGAACGCCCCCAGCATTTCCCGCAGCGTGTAAAGATCCGCCAAGGCCTGGCACGGATGCTCATGGTCGGTCAGACCATTGATCACCGAGCAATCGCAATGCGCGGCCAACTCCACCACCTTGTCATGCTCGTGGGCGCGGACCACAATCACATCCACGTACTGGCTCAACACGCGGCCGAAGTCGCATGCCGACTCTCGCTTCCCCCAGCCGACGTCCGCGCCGAGAAACATCGCGCTCCCGCCAAGGTTGATCATTCCCGCCTCGAAGCTGACGCGCGTCCGCAGCGAAGGCTTCTCAAACAGCAGCGCCATCACGCGCCCCGGCAGGAGCGGCTCGCGCAGCCCCGTCTCGTACTTGGCCTTCAGATCGGCGGTGATCGCAAAGATCCGCTCGATCTCGCCCGATGACACGTCGCTCAAGGTGAGAAGATGCTTCATTCGAACTACCTCGTCAAAGCGTCCGGAAAAACGATTGCGAGCCACGAAAGTCCTGCGGGGACCTGCGTGGCTCGTGGCTGGCCGGACCAAAACCGTTTGTCAATGAAAACCTAACTTGCGATTCGCTCCAGCACCTCGCCCATGATGTCGCACCCTTCATGAGCCTGCTCGACCGTCAAATTGAGCGCCGGCAGCAACCGCAACACATGGCCGTGCGTGCAATTGATCAGCAACTGCCGCTCCAAGCACGCCTGAACCACCGGCGTCCCTTCCACTTTGAGATCGATGCCGATCATGCACCCCGCCACGCGCACTTCGCTGATCAACGGGCAGCGTTCGGCGAGTTCGGTGAAGCGCTGGCGGAATACTTCGCCCAGCTTGAGGCCGTTGGCCAGCAGGTTCTCCTGCTCGATCATTTCGAGCGCCGCGATTCCCGCCCGCGCCGCCAAGGGATTACCGCCGAACGTCGCGGCGTGCATGCCAGGCCGCAGGCTGGGAGCGATCTCCGGCGTCGTCAACAGCGCGCCGCCCGCGACGCCGCCGCACAGCGCCTTGGCCAAAGTGATCACGTCGGGCGTTACGCCGAACTTCTGATACGCAAACCAGTGCCCGGTCCGCCCGCAGCCGGTCTGCACTTCGTCGAACATCAGCAGCAGATGATTCTGATCGCACAGCGTCCGCAAGCCCTGCAAGAATCCTTCCGGCGGCAGGTTGACGCCCCCTTCGCCTTGAATCGGCTCGACGAGGATCGCGGCCGTCTCGTCGTCGACCAGCCGCGCAGTCGCTTCCAAGTCGCCGAACGGCGCGTACACAAAGCCGGCCATCAGCGGGCCGAGCCCCTCGTGATACTTCGGCTGCGCCGTAGCGCTCGTGGCCCCCAGCGTCCGACCGTGGAAACCGCCCGTGAACGAGATGATCTTGTAACGCTGCTTCGGCGTGTGCAACCGCGCCAGCTTGATCGCCGCCTCGTTCGCCTCGGCGCCGGAATTACAGAAAAACGCCTGGCCGCCAAAGCTTCGCTCGCTGAGCGCCTTGGCCCATTCGCCTTGCGCTTCGGTGTACCAGGTGTTCGGCACGTGGATCAGCGTCGCCACCTGTTCCTGCACCGCGCGGACGATCGGCTCGGGACAATGCCCCAGCAGGTTGCAGCCCCAGCCCGGAAAGAGGTCCAGGTAGCGCCGCCCCTCGCTATCCCACACGTACGAGCCCTCGCCGCGCGCGAGGCAGATTGGATAGCGGTTGTAGTTCGGTACGACGTAACGTTTGAACGTCGCCATCACGTCCGCGGAACTGGTCGCCGTCGCCGTTGCCATGGTGGGAGGCCTTTTTTTCTGGTGAGTTGTGACTGAAACGCGAGATAACGCGGACGTGGAATCGTCCCGCGCGGTTCGCGCTACCGTTCCGCGACAATCTCCGTCCCCACGCCCGTGCTGGTATACACCTCCAGCAACAGCGAATGGCGTACCCGGCCGTCAATGATGTGAATCTTCCGCACGCCTTTTTCCAGCGTTTCCAGGCACGCTTCCACCTTGGGAATCATCCCCGACTGCACGATTCCCCCCGCGATCAACTCCCGCGCCTCGGTCGCAGTGAGCGAGTGAATCAGCGATTCCGGCTTATCCTTATCGCGCAGCACGCCATGCACGTCGCTTAGATACACGAGCTTCTCGGCCCCCAGCGCCACCGCGACCGCCGTCGCCGCCGTGTCGGCATTCACATTCAGCTTCTGCCCGGAAGCGTCGATGCACATCGACGGAATCACCGGCACCTGTTCGGCGTAGAGCAGGTTGTCGATCGTCGCGCGATCCACCCGCGTCACGCGGCCGACATGCCCCAGGTCGATCGGCGGGCCGTTGTCCGAAGGGAGCGTAATCCGCTCGCCGAACAGCACGTTCGTACTGCGAAAATTGAGCGGCATCGCCCGGCCGCCAAGATATTCGATCTGTGCCGCCAGAAACTCGTTGGTCTCGTAGGCCAGCACGCGCTCCACGATCTTGAGCGTCGCGTCGTCCGTGTAGCGGCGACCTTGAATGAATCGCGCTTCCAACCCCGCGTCGGCCATCGCCCGGCTGATCGCCGCGCCGCCCCCATGCACCAGCACCGGCCGCATGCCGACCGATTCCATGAACACAACGTCCAGCAGCAAATGCCGCAGCGCCGTGGGGTTCTCCATCACGCTGCCGCCCAGCTTGATGACCGTCACCTTGCCGCGGAAACGCCGGATCCACTCCAGCGCTTCAATGAGAACGTCGGCCTTTTCGATCGCACTTTTCAAAGGGCTTCAAACTCCGCGACCAGCGACGGCAAATCCAGGCGCGCCATGGGAAAAACCACCATTTTAGAAGCGCCGACCCAGGTGTCAACGTCGCCGGAAACGACCTAGACCCCGCCCTGCAACTCGCGGACCTGGCGCAAAATCCGGGCGTGAATCGCATACAGGCCGCGCGTGCGGGTCATTCCCAAGGCCTCGACGAGTCCGAAGTGCCGCAGCAGATCGGCCGGAGTGGCGAGGATTTCTTCCGGCCGCGCTCCGTCGAAGGCGTCGACGAGGATCCCCACAAAACCCTTCACCGTGGGGGCCTCCGGCGCGACGTCGGCGTGAATCCGCACCAGGCCGTCGACCAGTTCCACCCACAGGAATACCGGCGTCATACACTCCGGCACGCGGTGCATGCCGGCGTCCCGTTCGGCCTGGTATTGCTCAGGCAATTTCGGCAAGTTCTCTGCGAAATCGAGCAGTAACTCTAGCCGCTCGCGCGGTTCGCATTCGGCGAACTCATTCCGCAACTGGTCGAGTTTCTCGTCGATCGCCTTCATCAAGTTGCCCGAACTCGCCAATTACATCTCGTGCGGTGCACGCAGCCAATTCACTTCCGCCTGTGTATCCAGTTCCTGCCGCCAGTTCATTTGGCGCTGCTGCGCGGCGTCCATCCCGGCCCGGGCATAATCGGAGTACGGCGCGCCGAGGAACATCGTGTGCAACACGTTCAGGTCCGGTGTGCTGTTCTCCAAGCGAATCAAATACGCCGTCGATTTCGTGGCGTCCATCGCCACGCCCACCTCGCCAACGTCGAGGCCGTAAACGGCCCGCATAAAGTCGTCTCCGGCGTCCGGAACGCCTTCGACCTTGCTCATCCGCACCGGAATCTCTTGACTGCCGAGCATGAATCCGCCCCATTTCCACGTGAAAGGCGGCGGCGCCGTCACCGGCAGATCAGCGCGATCGGCGAACACCTCGCGCAACGACTTCTTCGATTGCCGCGCCTGCTCAGCGAGCTTCTCCGCTTCCGCCACGGCTAGCTTGCGAGCCTCCTCGCGCTTCCAAGCGTCGAGGACCTCGCCACGAACTTCCTCGAACGTCGGCGTGTAACCATCTTTCGCTTCGGTTTTCCAGAACAGGTACTGGTCCCCCTGACCGTCACGCGATTCCTTCATCTGGTAAAGCGGCAACGACTGGTATCCCATCACGGCGACCAGGTCGCGCTGCGATTGACCCTGTCCGACAAAGCTCTTGCCGAGCGTGTACTCATCCGAGAACAACAGTGCGTCGGCCGCCAGCAACGGGGTCTGCTTCGCTTCCACGCCATGCTTCCGCGCCAGGTCGCCGAAATCGAGCGGCTTCGGCGCCGGGGCGTCAGGATCTTGCTGCTTCAGCGACTGCCAACCGCGATACTGCGATTCGTACTTCCGCATATCGCGCCCCAGGTCGCGGATCACTTGCTCCATCAGCGGCCGCGCTTTGGCCTCCGCGAGCTGCCGCCGAATCTGCTCCCGCACCTCGGACAGCGGCCGATACTTCGGCGGCGAAAAATCCTGTAGCGTGTCGACCGGGATGTTCTCTTCCGGCGCCAGCGGTTCATCGACCGGCGAAAACGGCGGTTCCGCCTCGGCTGGCGTAGCTTCCGTCGCAGCGGCCGGCGTTTCCGCGGCAGGCGTCGCGTCACCGGTCGGCGGCGTCGTTGGCGTTTCTCCCGCCGCGGGGGGCTGTTCCTCTTGTTGCAGTCGCATCGAGGCAAAACGGAAAGGCGACCGCCGCACCGACGACTGCGGCGCTTCTGGCGTCACCTCCGGTTGCGCCGGCGTCTCTCCAGCCGGCGTTTCGCCTGCGGGGGCTTCTGCCGGCGTTGTCTCCGACGGCGTTGTCTCCGACGGCGGCGTTTCTGCCGGCGGTGTCTCCGCATCGGTCGCCGCCGGCGTCTCCGTGCCGGGCGCCGTTTCCGATGGCGCCTCGCTCTCCGTCGCCGGAGCTACCGGTTCTTCCACGGGAGGCGCGTTCGCATCCGGCGGCAGACTGTTCGGATCGAAATACGGGTTCGCCTCCGGCTGGACCCGGTACAGCACCTCTTTATCGCGCTCATAAACCGCGGCGATTTCCTCGTCCGTCACCGTCACCTGCGACACGAAGTCCGAGAGCTTGATCCGGAAGTACTCGAACGCCGCCTTGTTCGGTTGCCTGAAGCCCGGCTCGCCGCTGCGGACCGTCGTTTCCGTGTTCTGGTATTTCTCGAAAAACGCCTGCAGCTCCGCGTCGGTCGGGTCCTTCACCTTCACCAGATAGTTATCCACCGGCAGCGGAATCACCTCCACGGCCATTTCCCGGTTCAGGCTTTCGTACTGCTGCCAGCGATCGTACGGCGTGCCGATCTGCACCCCCACGTACTGCATCTCCGCGTACTGCTGCGCCATCATTTCGTAGCGCAGGGCGTCCATGATTTCCGACTCTTGCCTGCGGAGCTGGCCGGCGATCTCCGCCATGCCTGCCGCGTCCACCGTTTCTTGGGTCAGCCGGTTCAGCAGGTACACCACGCGATCGTTGGGGACCTTGAATCCCAGCTCCTCCGCCTTCTTGGCCAGAAGCATCGTTTCCACAAGGTTGTTCTCTTGTGGAGGGCCGAAGTACATCTCGTAAGGCCGCAGGTTGGCCTTCAGCATCGCGTTATAGATAAACTGATTCGCCAGCCTGCGCCGCTCGGCCAGTTTGTAGAGGTCCGAATCTTTGAGCGCTCCGTAACGCGTGGTGACGACCACGTCGTCCACGACGCCGGCCTGGCGACCGTAGTCAAGCAGCGGCGGCAAAATCAGAAAGGCAATCATGACCATGACCCCCAAAATGGCCATCATCATCTTCTGATTCTTGCGAAATGCGGCAAAAGGACTCGACATCGATATCGCCTTGTTCGTCGCGTGAGGGCTCGCAAACCTGGCACGGTCAACCCTTGACAGCCAGGCTGGGCAGAGAGTAACAGTGGTCCGTCGCGCTGCCGGCCCGAGAAGCGCACGATTGTATTGCCGTCGAACGTAAATTCAATCCCAAAAAGGGTTCCCGACGTTTCCGGCCGGTCGATCCACCCCTCGATCTTTCCGACCGCTTCCGTCGTAATCTTTCGTACGCCCTCGGTTTTGGCCAGTTCGATACGTAGGATGTTACGGCTGGCGACGGCAGTCGGGTCGCGCGAATTGCGACGGCTCTGCGGCGGGGCGTCGCGCGGCTGCGGATCGATGCCCCGTCCGGCGATAAGAAGTGACGCACCAACTGACTTACCTATCTTCTCACGACAGCCGAGCGACATGGCCAAGAAAGCACCCGCTGCAACCGGCAAAGCCCTCATGATCGTCGAGTCCCCTGCCAAGGCTCGCACGATCAGTAAATTTCTGGGCAAGCGGTTCGTCATCGAAGCCAGCATCGGCCACGTTCGCGATCTCCCGGAAGGGAAGAAGCAAGTCCCCGCCAAGTATAAGGACGAGACCTGGTCGTACCTGGGCGTGAACGTCGACGAAGGCTTCGAGCCGGTCTACATCGTCCCGCCGGGCAAGAACGAGCAGGTCAAGAAGCTCAAGGCACTCGTTAAGGACGCCTCGGAACTCTGGCTCGCAACCGACGAAGACCGTGAGGGAGAGGCCATTAGTTGGCACCTCCAGGAGTTGCTGCAGCCCAAGATTCCGGTCCGCCGCCTGGTGTTCCACGAGATCACGCAAGGTGCCATCGAAGAGGCGATGCAGAACCCGCGCCAGATCGACAACGCGCTGGTCCAGGCCCAGGAGACCCGCCGCATCGTCGATCGCTTGTACGGTTACGACGTCTCGCCGCTGTTATGGCGGAAACTCGGCCGCCGCCTTTCCGCGGGACGGGTGCAAAGCGTCGCCGTCCGCCTGATCGTCGACCGCGAGCGCGAGCGGATGAAGTTCGTCTCCGCGACCTACTTCGATCTCCTCGGCCGCTTCGCCAAGCGCACCGACGAGCAGCTCGAAGCGACGCTCGTCTCGTATCAGGGCCAGCGGATCCCGGCCGCCAAGGACTTCGATTCCGCCACCGGCAAGCTGAGAGACCCGAAATTCCTGCACCTCGACGGTCCCGATGCTGAAGAACTAGCGCACAAGCTCAAGTCCGCGCCGTTCCGCGTCGCCAAGATCGAGCAAACGCCGTACACGCAGCGCCCCGCGCCCCCTTTCACCACCAGCACGCTGCAACAGGAAGCCAACCGCAAGCTCGGCTTCACCGCGCGGCGCACCATGCAGGTGGCGCAAAGCCTCTACGAAAACGGGCACATCACGTACATGCGTACCGACAGCACCAACCTCGCGTCGGTCGCGGTGCAGGCGGCGCGCGATCTGGTGAACTCGCAATACGGCCAGCAATACCTGCCGGCGCAGCCGAGGGTCTACAGCACGAAAGTCAAGAACGCCCAAGAGGCGCACGAAGCCATCCGCCCTGCGGGCCATCCGTTCGAGCTCCCTGAATCGCTCCGCGGCACGCTCTCGCACGACGAATTCCGCCTGTTCGAAATGATCTGGAAGCGGACCATCGCCAGCCAGATGGCCGACGCCCGCGGGCAGCGCATTTCGATCACGATCGAAGGGGGCGGCTCCACGTTCCAGGTCGGCGGCAAGACGATCGACTTCCCCGGCTTCCTCCGCGCCTATGTCGAAGGGGCCGACGATCCGCAAGCCGAACTCGCCGATCGCGAGACCATTCTCCCAAGTGTCCAGGAAGGCGAAGAGCTCCGCTGCCAGCTACTCGAACCGAAAAGCCACACCACGCAGCCTCCGGCCCGGTACAACGAAGCCACGCTCACTCGCGCGCTCGAAGACCTCGGCATCGGCCGCCCCAGCACGTACGCGGCGATCATCGAGACCATTCAGGCCCGCGACTACGTCTTCAAGAAGAGCAACGCGCTCGTACCCACCTGGGTCGGTTTCGCCGTCGCGCAACTTCTGGAGCTCCATCTGCCCACGCTGGTCGACTACCAGTTCACCGCGCAGATGGAAGAAGACCTCGACGCCATCAGCCGCGGCGAAGCGGCCCATCTCGATTACCTCAAGCAGTTTTATTTCGGCAACGGCCGCCCCGGCCTGCGACCGCAAGTCGCCACCAAGATCGAAGAAATCGATCCTCGCGCCGTGAGTCGCATTTCGCTCGGACGTCCCGATCGTCCCGGAGCGGAAGGCGAAGAAATCTTCGTCCGCATCGGGCGCTATGGGCCGTTCCTCGAACAAGGTGAACGCCGCTCGCCCATCCCCGACGGCCTGCCGCCGGATGAATTGACCATCGCCTCGGCGCTGGAGATGCTCGCGCAAGCCGGCCAGGCGCAAGAGCCGCTCGGCCATTGCCCCGAAACCGGCAAACCGGTCTATCTGAAAAACGGTCGCTTCGGACCGTACATTCAGCGCGGCAACGCCGACGACGAAGAGAAACCCAAGAACGCCTCGCTCCTCAAAGGCATGAAGCCGGAGGACGTCGATCTCGCCACGGCGCTCAAGCTGTTGTCGTTGCCGCGCACGCTCGGCGTGAATCCGCAAAACGAAGAGCCGATCATCGCGCAGAACGGCCGCTTCGGGCCGTACATCAAGTGCGGCAGCGACACGCGCTCGCTCCCCTCCGGCGTTTCGCCGATCGAAGTCACGCTCTCCGAAGCGCTCGAGCTCCTCGCGCAACCCAAGGCCGCCCGCCGCGGCTTCGGCGCGCCGAAAGAGCCGCTCCGCACGCTGGAGGCCTCCCCGGTCACCGGGCAACCGATCAAACTGCTCGAAGGGCGCTACGGCTTCTACGTCACGGACGGCGTCACGAACGCGTCGCTCCCCAAGGAGATGAAGCCGGACGAGTTGACGCTCCCGCAAGCGCTCGATCTGCTCGCGATCCGCGCCGCGGCCGGCCCGCCGGCGAAAAAGAAACGCGGCTTCAAACGCGCTGCGCCAAAGTCCGCCGCCCCCAAAAAGGCGCCAAAAGCTAAAAAGGCAACGAAGAAAGCCCCCGCTTCGCGCAAAACGGCGGCCACATCTCCGTGAGCTTAAGTCCCGACGTAGCGAGCATACACGCTCTTCGCGATGTTGGGATCGTCGGTGCCGGAGATAATTCCCCGGCCATCGGCGAAAATCGTGAGCTCATACGGCTCGACGTTCAGCCGTAACAGAAACGGATTCCGCCGCACCGCGCCGACGCCTTGGAGTTTCGCCTCCAAGTCTTCCAGCGAAAGCTCCCACCCCGCCGGCGGCGCGACCTGGACCGAGTTGCGCCCGCAAAGCACCGTCGACTGACTCGCGCGTTCGCCGTTGAGCCAATCGAAGCGCTGCTGTTTACAACATGGGCAATCGCCCTCGTCGCGCAACCGGCTCACATCCAACTGCCGGCATTGGCTATCCCAGAGGTCGAATACCTGCAAGGTGCGCGATACCGCCTCGCGATGCCCGCTCAGAATCTTGATCGCCTCGATCGCCTGAATCGACGCGATGACGTTGATGATCGACCCCATGATCCCCGCGGTATCGCACGTCGGCGAAGCCCCCGGCGGCGGCGGTTCCGGAATCACGCACCGCAGGCAGGGGGTCTCTCCCGGCAGAATCGTCAGAGTTTGCCCCTCGGACCCCAGGCAACCGCCGTAGACCCAAGGGATGCCGTGCTTCACCGCCACGTCGTTGACGAGAAACCGCGTTTCGAAGTTATCCGTCCCGTCGACGATCACGTCGACTCCCTCGGCGAAACGCTCCAGATTCCCCGCGTCGACATCAGCCACGATCGGCTCGATCTCAATCGCCGAATTGATCCGCCGCAACTTCTCCGCCGCGGCCACCGCCTTCGGCAATCGCGAAGCGACGTCCTCTTCGTCAAAAAGCACCTGACGCTGCAAGTTGGTGAGATCGACAAAGTCGCGGTCCACGATCCGCAGCTTGCCGACGCCCGCCCGAGCCAACGTATTCGCCAGCACTGATCCGAGCGCGCCGCACCCGCAGACGAGCGCCCGGCTCCCCAACAACCGCCGTTGCCCCGCTTCCCCGAGCGGCGCAAAACGCCACTGCCGTGCATAGCGAGCCAGCGTGGAAGTCATATCAACCGAAGCTTGCACATGAGAGTCTTGCATCGTCCCATCCTACCGCCCCGCAGCCTGGTCGTTCAGCTCCCACGCGAATGGTGCCGCACCGCGCGGGTGTCCAGATGCCAAGTAAAAAGTAAATGAACTTGTTTTCGCGTTTTTTTCTCGATGCGGCGCGCGTTGCGATTTCTCGGCGAAATCGCCCTAGAAAACAAGGTGAAACGGCAAACGAATACGTTCCCCCTGCGGATTTCTGGTTAAAAAAAGATCAATTCCCAACTTGCGACGGTTCGCTCCGAAACCGATGACAATTACAGGTTTGCGCCGGTTCTCGGCGCAAGCTTGGGCCAGCCCGGTCGGGGCACATCGGCGAACCCAATTGCCATCCGCTGCGTAGGGTACTGAACATTTCGGTCGGCGTGCGCCTCTAGGGAAATGAGACCGGCCGACCACGGGGTGGGGATACATCGCGCTGGACAGCTCTCCTCTTGTTGAACCCACGAAGGGAAATGCTTACCATGTACCCTCCGGGACGGACTTCTTCTCAGTCGGCGCCAGGAAGGACCGATATGCCTCACTCAGTGTATTTCGTGCAGGAATGCCCGACCTGCGGCAGAACCCTGGAAATCCGAGTTGAGTTCCTCGGACGTGAAGTGGCCTGCCAGCATTGCCGCGGAAAATTCGTGGCGTCCGATTCTTCGAATTCCCCCTTGCTGTCGGATTCGGGAATCATCATGCAACGCGCCGACGAATTGATCGAACAGGTGGAACGCCGCAAGGCGGTCACACCGCACAGCAACGGCCGCGTTCACTCGCACTAGCAGCGCATTCCAGCATGCCCACGGCGCGCCCCGTTTTCTCCAGGGGCGCGATGCCGTACTCTAGTTAAGTTGCGACAACGCACTCGATGATCTGGAGCCGGATGCGTCAGCGCCCGGAGTCCGGCCGTTTTCGCGACGGAACCGCATTTTTCTCGCTCGTCGGCGCAACGCAGTTTTGCGCCCCATCAACGGCGTCGCTTTGCTCCCACGCCGCTCGAGTTACTAACGCCACCGTATCGATGTCGCACGAACACTACGAAACGCCCCTCACCGCCCGTTACGCCTCCGAAGAGATGTCCCGTCTCTGGGGCGCGCAGCGAAAATTCGCCACCTGGCGAAGGCTCTGGGTCGCGCTCGCCGAAGCCGAGGCCGAACTCGGCCTTCCCATCACCGAAGCGCAAATCAACGAGCTCCGCGCACACGTCGACGATATCGACTTCGCCGCGGCGGCCGCCTACGAACGCCGCCTCCGTCACGACGTCATGGCGCACGTACACGCCTACGGCGACGTCTGCCCGCAGGCCCGGCCCATCATTCATCTCGGCGCCACGAGTTGTTACGTCACGGATAACACCGATCTCATCCTCATGCGCGAAGCGCTCGGCATCGTGCGCGGCCGCCTCGTGGCCGTCATCGATCGGCTCGCCGAATTCGCTCGACGCAATCGTGCGCTCGCCTGTCTCGGCTGGACGCACCTGCAGCCGGCGCAGCCGACGACCGTCGGCAAGCGCGCCTGCCTCTGGATTTTTGATCTCGTGCAAGACCTGGCCGAGGTCGAGCATCGCCTCGCTACGCTGCAAGCCCGAGGCGTCAAAGGCACCACCGGTACGCAAGCCAGTTTCCTGGAACTCTTCGCCGGCAATCACGCCCGCGTCCGCCAGCTCGACGAGCTGGTCGCCAAAAAGCTCGGCTTCGCTTCCAGTTATCCCGTCGCGGGGCAGACCTATAGCCGAAAGGTCGACGCCCACGTCCTCGGCACGCTCTCCGGCATCGCGCAGAGCGCGCACAAGGCGACGAACGATCTGCGCATTTTGCAAAGCCGCAAGGAAGTGGAGGAGCCGTTCGAGCAGGAGCAGATCGGCTCTTCGGCGATGGCCTACAAGCGCAACCCGATGCGCTCAGAACGCATCGCCGGCCTGGCGCGCTTTGTGATCTCGGTCGAATCGAGCGCCGCGCAGACGGCCGCCACGCAATGGATGGAACGCACTCTCGACGACAGCGCTAACCGCCGCCTGACCATTCCGCAGGCGTTTCTGGCGACCGACGCGCTGCTGATGCTCTACCAGAACGTCGCCGCCGGGCTCGTCGTTTATCCGCAGGTGATTGATAAACACCTGCGCGAGGAGCTACCGTTCATGGCGACCGAGAACATCCTGATGGCCGCCGTCGCCGCCGGGGGCGATCGCCAGGACCTGCACGAGCGCATCCGCCGCCACAGCCTCGAAGCCGCCGCGGTGGTCAAGCTACAAGGCGGTGACAACGATCTCCTCGAACGCCTCCGCACCGACGCCGCCTTCGCCGCAGTCAACCTCAACGAAGCCCTGGCCCCCCAACGCTTCGTAGGCCGCGCCCCGGAACAAGTCGACGAGTTCCTCGAAGAAGTCGTCACTCCCATCTTAGCGCAACACAAGGCCCCCATCGCCACAGCCGACCTTTGCGTTTAGCCAGCGCAGCTCCGCGTCCTACTTTGCGCCTTTTCGCGTTCTTCGCGGCAACTCCTCCGCGCAACGGCTAACGCACGTCAACGGAGGAATCGCCACGAAAAACGCAAGAAGACGCCAAGAAGGAAAAAGGATCGAAAGGGACGGAATTGGGATGACCGCATCTACGTCGACGTTTAACGCGTTGGGGCTGCATTGCGAAAGGCCCCGGCCAGCCCCTTCTTTTCTCCTTTTCTCCTTTTCTCCTTTTCTCCTTTTCTCCTTTTCTCCTGTTCTTCTTTTCTCCTCGCCTCAAACAATTCCCGGCTGCACCGGGCACTCAAAATCGTCCGGCTTCACGATCAACAGCGGCCGGCGAGTGTGATTCAGTACGCGATCCGCCGTGTTGCCGAGCAATAGTCCCGCCAGACCGCCGCGGCCCACGCTGCCGAGCGTGATCAGGTCGGCGTCGAGTCGCTTGGCGTTGGAATCGATCAATTGCCACGGCGAGCCATGCGCCAACAGAAACTCCGCCTGC
>CAZUBB010000122.1:4367-13777 GCA_964618485.1 uncultured Pirellulales bacterium | reverse complement strand
ATAGCGGCAGTAATACAAGACTGGCGGGGAATGCACGCGGCCGCGCACGCGGTCAATCAAACCGTCGACTTGTTCGTGAACGGAAGCGGGCCATTGCTCATCGCCCCATTCGTTAGGATCATCCGTCGTTCGCGCGGCTGCCCAACGAGAAAACTGCTCCGCAACGTGGCGCGCCGCCGCGCCACCGATGCGGATGATTTCGACTCATTGCGCCGCCATCTGGCTCAGTCGGTGCGGCTCGTGACTTCCACCAGGTGATACCCGAATTGGGTTTTCACCGGGCCGTGGACTTTGCCGACTTCTTTCTTGAAGCAGACTTCGTCGAACTCGCGGACCATGCGGCCGGGGGTGAACTCGCCCAAGGCGCCCCCTTCGCGGCCCGACGGGCAGGTGGAGTGCTTCTTCGCCAAGGCGGCGAAGTCTTCGCCGGCCTCGATCTTGGTCTTGAGTTCGTTACAGAGGGCTTCGTTGTCCACCAGAATGTGACGCGCGCTGGCCTTGGCCATGATTCGTTACTCCCGAGAAAATCCGTGTTTGATTTCATTCTTTCACCACGGAGGCACGGAGGACACGGAGAGGAAAGGGAGAAGACTGAAGTGACAACGATGAATGATGAACTGACAGACGGGAGTTAATCGTTCGCCGTTCTTACCTTCTCGTTCTCCTCTCCGTGACCTCCGTGCCTCTGTGGTGAAAAATCCTCACTAGGCGCTCTTCGGTCCGCCTTTGGCGATTTCCGCCGCCGTTTGACCAGCGTACTTGGAAAAATTCTCCACGAACAGCCGGGCCAGCTTGCGGCCGGTGGTGTCGTACGCTTCGCGATTGCTCCAGACGGCGGCCGGCTGCAGGATGGACGACGGCACGCCGGGGCACGACGACGGCACCGCGAGACCGAAATAGGGGTCTTCGATCGTAGGGACCTGCGCCAGCTCGCCGGAGTGGATGGCGTCGATGATCGCGCGCGTGTAGGCCAGCTTCATGCGCGAGCCGACGCCATAGGCGCCGCCGCTCCAGCCGGTGTTCACGAGCCAGGCCGTGGCGCTGTGCTTGCGCATCCGCTCGGCGAGCAGCTCGGCGTATTTCGTCGGATGCCAGACCAGGAACGCCGCGCCGAAGCAGGCGGAGAAGGTCGCCTCGGGCTCGGTGACCCCCACTTCGGTGCCCGCCACCTTCGCGGTGTAGCCGCTCAGGTAGTGGTACATCGCCTGCTCGGCGGTGAGCTTGCTGACCGGCGGCAACACGCCGAAGGCGTCACACGTGAGCAGGATGATGTTTTTCGGATGCCCGCCGATGCACGGCACCTTGGCGTTGCTGATGTACTCGATCGGATAGGCCGCGCGGGTGTTTTCGGTGATCTCGGAGCTGGAAAAATCGACCTCGCGCGTGTTGGGTTCGACCTTCGTGTTCTCCAGCACCGTGCCGAAACGGATCGCCTGAAAGATTTGCGGTTCTTTTTCCGCGGAAAGGTGGATGCACTTGGCGTAGCAGCCCCCTTCGATGTTGAATACGCCTTCGTCGGTCCAGCAATGTTCGTCGTCGCCGATCAGCTTGCGGCGGGTATCCGCGGAGAGGGTCGTTTTGCCGGTGCCGGAGAGGCCGAAGAAGAGCGAGACGTCCCCTTCCGGGCCTTCGTTCGCGGAGCAGTGCATCGAGAGCACGCCACGCTTCGGCATCAGGTAGTTCATCACCGTGAAGATGCCTTTTTTCATCTCGCCGGCGTATTCGGTGCCGAGGATCACGATCTCGCGCAGCTCGAAGCTCAGCTCCACGCTGGTCTTCGACGTCATGTCCTTGGTGAAGACGTTGGCGGGGAACTCGCCGGCGTTGTAGATGACGTAGTCGGGATCGTTGAACTCCGCCAGTTCCTTGCGTTTGGGGCGAATCAGCATGTTGTGCATGAAGAGCGCGTGATACGGCCGCGCGCAGATCACGCGCACTTTCACGCGGTACTTCGGATCCCAGCCGGCGTAACCGTCAACGACGTACAGCCGCTGCCGGGTGTTCATGTAGTCGATGGCGCGCTGCTTGTTGGTCAGGAATGAGTGCTCGTTGAGCTTGATGTTGACGTCCCCCCACCAGACGTCGTCGACGCTTTCGGCGCCCTCGACGATCCGCTTATCCTTGGGGCTGCGGCCGGTCTTCTTGCCGGAATGCGTGGCGATCGCGCCGAGCGCGGTGATCGTGTCGTCGTCGTGGCGCACGCCTTCCTCATACAAGGCCGCAGGGGCGGCGTTGCGGAGGACTTGTTCGATGTAGATGCCGTAGGGAGTGAGGTCGATGGACATATCGGAAACGAAACGTGTCGAGAATGGGTGAGCCCAGGGGCGGCGATACCACCGCGTCGCCATTGTACGTTCTTTGAACGGCTTGAGGTCGGGGGGATGCGCGCAGCGATTCCAGGTCGTTGACGCCCCGCGCCGTCGCTCCTAAACTGGCTAGCCGTGAGGGGTTTCGTCCCTTGCGCGGATGGCTCTCGCCGCCCGATTCTGACTCCCTTGGAAAGCGCAACACGGTACCACGCATGGCCACGACCGCCGACGTCGAGACCCTGGTGATCAATACGATTCGTACGCTCTCGATGGACGCCGTGCAGGCCGCCAATAGCGGGCATCCCGGCACGCCGATGGCCCTGGCCCCCGTGGCTTACAGCGTCTGGACCGAGGCCCTGCGCTATAACCCCGCAGACCCTGCCTGGCCAAATCGCGACCGCTTCGTGCTCTCCTGCGGCCATGCCTCGATGTTGCTTTACTCCGTGCTTCACCTGGCGGGCGTGAAGCAACTCGGCGCTGATGGCAGGCCGACGGGCGAATTGGCGGTCCCGTTGGAGCACATCAAGCAGTTCCGGCAGTTGCACAGCCGTTGTCCCGGGCATCCGGAATCGTATGAGACGAGTGGCGTCGAAACGACCACCGGCCCGCTCGGCCAAGGCTGCGGTAACAGCGTGGGGATGGCGATCGCCAGCCGCTGGCTTGCGGCGCGCTACAACAAGCCGGGCTTCCCGCTGTTCGACTTCAACACCTATGTGTTGTGCAGCGATGGCGACTTGATGGAAGGCGTCGCCAGCGAGGCGGCGTCGCTCGCCGGACACCTGCGGCTCGACAACCTGTGCTGGATTTACGACGACAACAAGATCACCATCGAAGGCGAAACGCACCTGGCATTCAGCGAAGACGTCGGCAAGCGTTTCGAGGCCTACGGCTGGAACGTACGGCGCGTGGCGGATGCGAACGATCTGGAAGCGCTCGGCGCGGCGCTTAAAGCGTTTCAGGAGAGCGACCGTCCGACGATGATCATCGTCCGCAGCCATATCGGTTACGGGGCGCCGCATAAGCAAGACACGCATAGCGCCCATGGGGCGCCGCTCGGCGATGAGGAGATCAAACTCACCAAGCGGGCCTACGGTTGGCCCGAAGACGCCAAGTTTCTGGTGCCGGACGAGGCACTGGCGAGTTTCCGCTCGCAGGTGGCCGATCGCGGTGCGGCCCTCCAGGCCGAGTGGGAAGCGACGTTCAAGAAGTATCGCGGGCAATACCCCGAATTGGCCGCGGAGTTAGACGCGATCGCAAAGCGCGATTTGCCGAAGAGCTGGGATGCCGGCCTGACTCCGTTTGCCGCCGACCCCAAGGGGCTCGCCACGCGCGTTTCGGGCGGCAAGGTGCTCAATGCCGTCGCGAAACACCTGCCCTGGCTCGTGGGCGGTTCGGCCGATCTGGCGCCGTCGACGATGACCCTCCTCGACGGGCAGGATTCGATGGCGGCCAAGACGCCGGGCGGGCGTAACATGCACTTCGGCATCCGCGAACATGGCATGGCCGCGGCGCTCAACGGCATGGCGCTCAGCGGGCTGCGTCCGTTCGGGGCGACGTTCCTGATCTTCAGCGATTATTGCCGGCCGTCGATCCGCTTGAGTGCGATCATGAGCCTGCCAGTGCTGTACGTGTTCACGCACGATTCGCTCGGCGTTGGCGAGGATGGCCCCACGCACCAGCCGATCGAACAGATGGCGGCGCTGCGGGCGATTCCGAACCTGATCACCATGCGACCGGCCGACGCCAACGAGGTGGTCGAGGCCTACCGCACCGTGGTGGGCATCAAGAATCATCCCACGGCCTTCGCGCTCACGCGGCAAAACTTGCCGACGCTCGACCGCACCAAGTACGCGCCGGCGGCCGGAGTCGCTAAGGGCGCCTATGTCCTGGCTGACGCCGAGGGCGGCAAGCCGGACATTCTGCTGCTCGCGACGGGAAGCGAAGTCTCCGTCGCGGTCGAGGCCTACGAAAAGCTCAAGGCCGAGGGGATCAAGGCCCGCGTGGTGAGCATGCCGTCCTTCGAGCTGTTCGAAATGCAGGACGCCGCGTACCACGAAAGCGTGCTCCCCAAGGCGGTCACGGCCCGCGTGGCGATGGAGATGGGCATCGAACAAGGGTGGGAAAAGTACCTCGGTCCCCGCGGCCGCTTTATCGGCATGAACCGCTACGGCGCCTCGGCTCCCGGCGGCGTGCTGGCCAAAACCTTCGGCTTCACCGTCGAGAACTTCGTCAAAGTCGCCAAGGAAACGCTGGCTGCTAAGTAAGGTCCGCTAGCTTTGGATCATGCGGATCTGAGAAACGCCGAGGGTGCCTGGGGCTGGGGCGAAAGTTTGTCGCAGCTCGAGTCGAACTCTCTGGGGCATCGCTGTGTGCTCCGAACAGAATAAACGAAGCCCCAGTCGCTTGGACATCGGTAAGTCGACTGGTACGCCCCTGCCCCAGGCACCCGCGCTACACCAGCATCGCCTTGCGATATGAATGCAGGAGTTGATCGGTCGCGTCTTCTTCTCCAGGCGATGACGCGAAGGCTCGTTCCGGACTGGGTGCGATCGAGCCGACGCGTGCAGTTCGAAGCAGTTGCAGCAGAGCACCGGTAAGCAGACCGCGGTCCGACTGCCGCGCCGAGTAACAAAGCGAAGGCGTCTGGCTGCCTTGCGCTTCCAGCGTTGTCATGGCGGAATGCTTGCCCGCGCAAACGACCACGTCGACCGCCTGACAGAGCCCGATTAGCCGGTCGCCGATGTCGTACATCCGCAGTCGCGGCGACAGGCCCGAGTCGAGCAACGCCGAGCGAATCTCCGTGCGGGCGATATCGGGGCCGACGCCGAGCGCGTAGAGTCCGCCGTTGCATGCGGCCGCCGCGCGGACTTCTTCGGCCAGGCGGAGGACTTCTTCAACTGAAGCGCCATCCAGATAGAGCGCCGCCATTTTCGCGTCGTTCGGGATCACGAGTTGCCGGCGCAATACCTCGGCGGCCCGGGCGCGGAACTCGGCGGCGACTTCCTCGGCCCCCTCGGGAATCACGTCAATCTGCTGCATGCGGCAGCCGAGCTGGCACAGTTGCCGCGCGAGTTGCGCGTTCGCCGCAATGACGCGATCGAAGCCTGGAAGCAGCTTATGATCGATCTCGCGGCTCAGCCGTTCGGTCCAGGTCGTCGCCTCGGGCTCGAACGCTTTGGCCACGGTGCGGAAGCGAAACCGCGGCTGTAGCACCAGTGCCCAAAAACGGCTTTCGCGGTCATAGGTATGCACGATGTCGATTGACAGCCGCTGAATGAGCCTGCCGAGTCGGAACCAGAGCGTTGGATCGCACGGCCCGCAGCGCCGCGTTTCGTAGCAATCGACGCCTTGCGCTTGCGCGGCTTCAGAGTACTCCCCGCGGGCACGGCCGGGCCGGATGATGGCCACGGAGCCGCGGAATTCGCGCGTGCCGCCGTGGTTTTCCAATCCCCGGCAGGTGCGAAAGATGCGATCGACATCCCGGGCGGCGGCGCCTGTCGCCGAGGCGAGATGCAAGACATGAATCGTCGATGGCCCCATGATCGCGGCTCCGGATTTCGCGACGCCCTCAATACCGACTCCCGTTCCCAACCGGCGCTTGGGAAGGGCTGCAGAACTCTAGGTCACGCTTCGCTCCGACTGCGCCGGCCAGCGCTAATCCACCCCATCGCACGGTTGTCCGGTCTGCAACGAAAACGCCGCCGCGCAAGCCCTTTCGGCCACACGCCTTGCGAAGCAAGCCCCCACGCTCTTGCCGCCCACCGTTTCGGTCATATGGTTGCTAGTGGGGCTGCAGGTGAAAAAGCGGCTTCGTCGCGGAAGCGGCCGTGACTCCGGGCGCTGGCGCGTCCGGCTCGCTTCGATCGCTAATCCGCGCTGAGACCGCGCACCACTGGGCGCGCGGGCACGTAGTCAAGAGAGGCTGCGAAGTACCCTCCGCTGCACGGAAACAGGTTCGTTACGAAGGATCTAACCATGAGCGCCTCGCTTGCCACGGAACTTTGGACCGGTCGCCATTTCATCCACGGCGCGTGGCAGGATGCCGGCGGCGCGACGTTTGAAAATCGCAATCCGGCCCGCACGTCGGAATTGCTCGGCGAGTACCCGCGCGGCGATCGCGCGACGGTCGAGGCCGCGGTTTCCGCGGCGCGCAAGGCGTTCATCCCGTGGCGGCAGACAAGCCGTATCCGCCGCGGGGAGATGTTCGATCGCCTCGCGCGCTTGATTCAGCGCGACACCGATGCACTCGCGGCGGTCGTCGCGCGCGAGTGCGGCAAAGTGCTCAACGAAGCCCGTGCCGAAGTCATCGAAGGCCTGCACATGGTGCAGTACGTGTGCGGCACGGCGCGGCAGCCGTACGGCACAGTGATCGCTTCGGAGATCGCCGACAAGGACCTCTACGAGCGTCGCAAACCGCGCGGCGTCGTGGCGGTGATCACGCCGTGGAATTTCCCCTTCGCGGTCCCGCTCTGGATGCTCGGGCCGAGCCTGCTGGAAGGGAACACCGTGGTGTTCAAGCCATCCGAAGAAACGCCTGAGATCGGTCAGCGCCTCGTCGAGCTCTTCGCCGAGGCCGGCTTCCCCGCGGGGACGATCAACCTGGTGCATGGTTTAGGAGAAGAAGTCGGCGAACCGCTTGCCCGGCATGCGGAAGTCGATGTCGTCGCCTTCACGGGGAGCTATCACGTCGGCTCGATGATCCGCCGCTGGGCCGCCGAGGCCGATCACAAGTCGTGCGCGCTGGAGATGGGCTCGAAGAGCGCCGTGATCGTTTGCGAAGACGCCCGACTCGACCTGGCCTGCGACGCGGCGACGCTGAGCGCCTTCAAGACGACCGGGCAGCGCTGCGTCTCCGCCGGCCGCGTGCTCGTGCATCGCAAACTGCTCGCGCCGTTCATCGACGGCCTGCTCACCCGCGTGAAGGGGCTGCGTTTCGGCGATCCCTTCGACGGCGGCAGCTTTGCCGGACCGCTCGTGAACCAGGCCGGCATCGACAAAGTCACCTATTACAACCAATTGGCGAAGGACGAAGGAGCGGAGATTCTGCTCGACGGCGGCCGCGCGACCGACGATGTCCGGGCGGACGGCTTTTTCATGAATCCGTTCGTCTACCAGCAGGAGCATCGCCCCGGCGTGCGCACGGTGCGTGAAGAAGTCTTCGGTCCGCACCTGGCGATCGTCCCATTCGACGACGACCGCCAGGCGATCGACATCTACAACGACACCCCGTACGGCCTGTCGATGGCGGTCATCACCGAAGACTACCGCCGCTGGCGCATCTTCCGCGACGAATGCGACTACGGCATGGGCTACGTCAACCTGCCGTGCATCGGCGCGGAAGTGCATCTGCCGTTCGGCGGCGTCAAACGGAGCGGCAACGGCCAGCCGTCAGCGTCGGCCCTGGTCGACGCCGTCACGCACCGCACGGCATTCACCGTGAATCACGCGACGCACATCGCGATGGCGCAGGGGATGAGCGCGGAGGTGAGGGGAGAAGAAAAGGAGAAAAGGAGAAAAGAAGAATAGAAGGGGGAGGAAAAAAAGCTCGCCGGCGCGTCCAAACGTATTCGCCGAAGCTTCTTTTCTCCTTTTCTTCTTTTCTCCTCCAACCGGAGACAACGCCATGCCAGCCGCCGAAACGATGCGAGCGCCAAACCTGATTACCTCCCTCCCCGGTCCTCGGGCGGCCGCTTGGATTGCGCGCGATGATCAGGTGTTATCGCCTTCGTATACGCGCGACTATCCGCTGGTCATGGCGCGCGGCTCGGGCTGCGTCGTGGAGGATGTCGACGGCAATTTGTTCCTCGATTTCACCGCCGGCATCGCGGTCACGGCGACGGGGCATTCGCATCCCGAGGTCGTGGCGGCGATCACCGATCAGGCACAGCGGTTCCTGCACATGTCAGGGACCGATTTCTACTACGGTCCGGAGATCGAACTCGCGGAGCGTCTGGCGCGCCTCGCGCCGGGCGATGCTCCGAAGCGGGTCTTCTTCACCAACAGCGGCGCCGAGAGCGTCGAGGCGGCGCTGAAGCTCGCGCGCTACAACACCGGGCGCGAACGCGTGATCTCGTTCTATGGCGCGTTCCACGGCCGCACCTACGGCGCCATGTCGCTCGGCGGCAGCAAGTCGATCCATCAGCGCGGCTTCGGCCCGATGCTCTCCGGCGTGCATCGCGTCCGGTACGACTGCACGCGCGAAGAAATCGAGGAACTGTTTCTCACCGTCGCGCCGCCGGATGACGTGGCGGCGATTTTCGTCGAGCCGATTCAAGGCGAAGGTGGCTATCGCGTCCCCTCGCCGCGGTTCTTGCCGATGTTGCGCGAGGTCTGCGATCAGCACGGTATTCTGCTCGTCGCCGACGAAGTGCAATGCGGCATGGGCCGCACCGGGCGGATGTTCGCCAGCGAGCACTTCGGCGTAGCGCCGGATTTGATCTGTTTGGCCAAAGGAATCGCCTCGGGCATGCCGCTCGGCGCACTCGTGGCCCGCGCGGAGGTCATGAACTGGCCCCCCGGTAGCCACGCCTCGACCTTCGGCGGCAACCCGGTGAGCTGCCGCGCGGCGCTCGTGACGCTCAACCTGATCGAGCGTGAATACCGTCAGAACGCCGTCGAGCGCGGCGAACAACTCCGCGCGGGCTTGGAACGCCTGATCGTCGATGGGGCTCCGCTCGCTAACGTCCGCGGTCTCGGTTTGATGACCGCGGTCGATGTCGTCGGCCCGCACGGGCTCGACGCGCATCGCCGCCATCAGTTCGTCATGCAGGCCTTCCACCATGGTTTGCTCCTGCTCGGCTGCGGCCGCGCCGGGCTCCGCTTCTGCCCCGCGCTTTGCGTCACGGCGGAGCAAATCGACATCGCCCTGGAGACGTTCCAAAGGGCCATGCGCGACGGCGCGGACGAGTAAAGAACGAGATTCTCTAAAACGCGCAGTTTGCGGATTCCGCTCACTCCTGGCACAATCCGCGAATTCGCGTTTGCAGGATCAAAGTTACCTGCAATGAAAGCCGACCATAGGGAATTAACTCGGCTTCTCCGTTGATCCGCGATCAACGCCGGCGCACTAGACTGGTGATAGGAGCCCCGCGGGGGCTAACG
>CAZUBB010000122.1:0-4357 GCA_964618485.1 uncultured Pirellulales bacterium | reverse complement strand
ATGAGAGATTTTCAAATGGCCTTGGTGAAAACCGAGCTCGCGGCCCGGCGCTCGATGCCGCTGGTGGATCGCTGGGCGCTCGCCGTTTCGATCGCGATCGCCGCGGTCTTGCTGCTGAAAGCGCTCTACGTTTCGTAGCCAGCGCCGCCGTTTCTCTCGCGTGCCGCTTAATGAACGCCCAGGGCGCTCAGCGTGTAGTACGTCAGCGCCGCGAAGAGTCCCGCGGCGGGCAGCGTGAGAATCCACGCGACGAACATCTGTTCCGCGACGCCCCAGCGCACGGCCGAGAGCCGCTTTGAGGCCCCCACGCCGAAGATGCTTCCCGAAATCACTTGCGTCGTGCTGATCGGCGTGTGGTAGAAATCGGCCAGCATGATGACCGCGCTGGCGGACGTTTCCGCAGCGAAACCGTGGACCGGCTCGAGTCGAATGATCCGATGGCCCATCGTCTTGATAATCCGCCAGCCGCCCATCGATGTGCCGAGCGCCATCATGATCGCGCACGAGAGCACCACCCAGAGCGGAATGTCGGGGCTGGACGGATTCGCCGGCGTGAGCATGTTGGCGCTCAACAGCGCCATGGTGATGATGCCCATGCTTTTTTGCGAATCGTTGCTGCCATGACTCAACGCCATCAGCCCGGCGGAAAAGACCTGCATGTGACGAAACACGCGCCCCACGCGGCCGGGATGCGCGTCCGCAAACAAAATGTAAATCGCCTTCATCACCACCAGGCCGATGAGAAACCCGGCCATGGGCGAGGCTACGATGGGAATCAGCACCTTATTGACAACGCCGCCCCAGAGCACGACCTGCGATCCGCCGAACGCCAGCGCCGCGCCGCAGATGCCGCCGAAGAGCGCATGCGAAGAGCTGCTCGGGATACCGTAATACCAGGTGATGAGGTTCCAGATAATCGCGCCGATGACCGCGGACGGCACGACGAGCGCATCGACCGCGGTGGCGTCCACCAGTCCCGCCGCCACAGTCTTGGCCACGCCGGTGGTCATCAGCGCGCCGGCGAAATTCAACACCGAGGCCATCAGGATCGCCGTCCGCGGCGACAAGACGCGCGTGGAGACCACGGTGGCGATGGCGTTCGCCGTATCGTGAAAACCGTTGATGAAATCAAAGATCAACGCGACCGCGATCGTCATTACCAGCAGTAACGGCAAGTCGGACATGGCGTCGTTCGTTTTCCTAGAGGCTCGTGCGAACCGTGTCCCGCATTGTTTTCGCTTCCTGATCGGCCCTGCGGCCTGACCCTGAGCGAATCATGTGATGGATAAAAGCTTCGCGTTAGCGAAATGGCGAAGCGTTCTCGCCGACGTGAACTGCGATCTGGAAACCCGCTCGCGCAAACGTTCCTACGAGTGCTCCAGGATGATCGCTTCGATCACGAGAGATACGTCCTGACAGGCGTCGATGGCGTTTTCGAGATCCTCAATGATGTCCTTCCACTTGACGACTTCGATCGCCTCGAGATTCGACGCAAACAAACTCGACAGCGCAATCTGGAACATCCGGTCCCCTTCGTCCTCGCAACGATGCACCTCGATGCAATGGTTGCGGATTGATTTGCTCTTGCGCAGGTTGCGAATCTCGTGCACCGCCAGCTGCACCGCGAGCGTGCTCTTCACCAGCACCTGCGCCAGACCGCGCACCTGCGGTTGGGCCGAGAGCGCCAGGCCATAGAGCGAAATGCGTCGTGTGGCGTCGTCCAGGCAATCGAGCACGTCGTCGAGCGAGATACTCAGCCGGCGAATATCACCCCTCTCCAGCGGGGTGATGAACGACGAGTGCAGCAAGTTCAGCGCCTCATGCGTGATCTCGTCGCACTGGTGCTCCATGGTGGTCATTTCCTCGGCCAGAAGCTGCGGGTCGGCCCCCGCATCGATGGCCGCCAGAAAATGCGCCGATGCCCGGACCAGCACGTCGCTGGCCTTATCGAAGAAGTCGTAAAACGCGGTATTCGTGGGACTTAGCTTGAACAAGCGGAACTCGCTTCAAAGCTCAGATGAGGAATACAGCCGCCGCCGGCGCGGAAGCTGGGAAACATAAACATAATCGCAGCCTAACATGAACGATAGACAGCGCTCACGTTTTGGACACATTTTGCGCGGGAATGACGCCCTTTCCCGCAGCATTTTTCCGCCGGTGCAAGAGGCGTGCAGGAGCCGGATGTGCGGCATCGAAATCGTGGACGATGCACGGCCCCCACGCTATCTTAGGACCGCGCGATGAGCCCATCGGCGATCGACGAAATCACCCAGCTCACCGCCAAAGCAACATGAGCGATCTACCTGACAGCGCGACCAACGAAGATCCCGTCGAGGGGAGCGCCCTCGCTCCGGAGGTCGTCGTGGCCGAAGCCATCCCGCCGCGCCCCTGGGGCGGTTGGTCCACACTCGGCTGGCTGATCGTCGGCTGCGGCATCTGGGTCGTGGTCGGAACTACCGTCGCGACGCCCTTTTTCATTGCCCGGCTGAAGTCACTGAACGAGGATGAGATCAACCGGGTCGCGGAAGAAATTCAAACCGATAGTCTGGTGCTGTCGCTGAGCACCTTCTTGTCGGCGGCGATCGTGGCGTGTTACGTCAGCTCCTTGGCGTGGTGGCGCGGCTGGTCGCCGACAGAGTACTTGGCGCTCGACCGTCCCACGGCAAGCAAACTCGGCTGGAGCCTCGCCGCCGCGATCGCCTTGGTGTTGCTGCAAGATGGTTTGACGTACCTCTCGGGACGCGACGTCGTCCCCGAGTTCATGTACCAGGTGCTGGAGACCGGCAGTTTCCCGTTGCTCGTCCTTGCGCTCGTGGTCGGAGCGCCGATCGGCGAGGAACTCCTCTTCCGCGGCTTCGCGTTCCGCGGCCTCGTGCCGGCGTTCGGGCCGACGGCGACGATCGCGATCACGTCGCTCCTATTCGGCGCCCTCCACGTGCAATACGACCTGATCGGCGTCTTCACGGTGATCTTGACCGGCGCCTTGATCGGCGCGATCCGCTACGCCACAGGATCCACCACGATCACGATGCTGGTCCACGGGGCGCTTAATGCCGTGGCGACGATCGAGGCGCTGGTGCTGCCGCGGTAGACGGAAGCGGTCGCCTACGCCACGGATTCGCGGTCCATGTCCGAGTAGGGGTAATGTCCCTGCTCGATGAGCAACTCAACGAGCGCGTCGCCGCCGTGCTCGCGTGCGTATTCCAACTCGGAGCGAAAGACTTCCATTAGGAGCATCAGTCCGAAGCCGGCGTGCTCGGCGTCGTAGCGGAAGGCGTCGGCGATCAGGCACTTGCCGCCGAGATGCTCCATCTCCTCGGGGAATTCGCACGTATTGAACGGGTTGAGCGTCGCCTGGGCGCTGTATGGGGCCATCACGTTGAGGATGCGATTGATCGTATCGTGAGCGCGCCCGAACGGCGTCGTCGCATCGAGCGCTTGATCCAGGTCCAACTCCTCCTGCGTGAACATGACGAATTCGTAGCAATCATAGAAATCGTTCGACGAACCCTCGCCTTCCGCCTCGCTGAGTTCCTTGGTGGCGATGGCCGTGCCGGGCGCGATGCTGTTGGGAAAGTAATAGAGGTCGAGCGCGCCGCCGATGGCATACGGGATGATCGCGTGCATGACCATATCATGCTCGGGGCCGAGCAACTCGACCATGCGGGCGGTTTTTCGCTCGTACCAGTCGTCGTCGGCGGCTTGGTCGGGATCGTCGCCCTGCATAGTTCAGCCTCCGTTCGGACAGGTCGTTAATCAGCGTCGTCGCGGGTCTCGGAAACTTCGTCATGCGGTAGCTCCGTTGGGCGGCCGAGCTCGCATTCTCGTCGCAAATTGAAGCCATCGTATGCTTTGAGGTCCACAACAACGTTCTCCGGCGCGGCAGGAGTTGAATGTGTAACAATCGGGAAAGTCGCACCAAGCCTTCGGCAGCACATCTCGCCAAGGTAAGTCCAAGAATACGCATTGCCGAGATCGGTGGCTGCTTGGACACACTTGATTACGCCCAAGCTCAGCAATTGATGGATCGCAAGATCGAGCTTCGACGTAAGCGTGTTTTCATCCTTAGTTTCCCAGAACAGCCGGTTTTTCCCATATTCGGTCAGCAGCTTTCGTGCGTGTGACGTCAGTTGACCAAGCGTGGTGTCAACAAGCTCGTACTCTGATACCAAACACTCCGAGATCGCTAGCTGCAGGTCGGCAACCAGGTTCGCGTGTACCAACTCGCGTCGATCGGAATTCGGTCCAATGTCGTATGTAATTGGAAACCGCCTGCTCTTAAGATCGAACGGCAGTGACTCCGGACTTCCGTAGTGCTTATTCATGACGAGGATTACGCGTCCCCAGCCGATAGTGC
>CAZUBB010000121.1:12651-13975 GCA_964618485.1 uncultured Pirellulales bacterium | reverse complement strand
CTTGCTCTACCAGCTGAGCTACAGGGGATCAAAACTTAAGCATAGCTCCCGACTGAGCGGGCGGCAAGGTGGCCGTGTACGACGAAAGAACGATCAATTGCTTAAGCCGAGGACGGGCTGCGTGAGGTCCTCAGAACGGCGATGGCGACGGCGGTTGTTTCTTTTCTTCGCGCGGCTGTGAGTAGTGGAATTCCGCGTGGACGGGTCGTTCGAGTTCTGCGACGTCGAGCAAGTAGAAGTCCATGCTGAAGTCTAAAGGGGCTGCTTTCGGGCCCCCTCGACGCTGCCGTCAACTAGTTCCAACACAACGCTCGCCCCGAATTTTCTCCCAGCCTCTGCTGTCTCAGACGCCTCCAAAGAGGCCCAGTTTCTCGCTCAACTACTTGAAAGGATGATTCGCACTGGCCTCCTACCGGCGCTGGTTGCCACCTCATTTTTCTCTAGTTATAGTAAGGGTTTGCGATTCTCGGCAGGTGGACCTTTTCGCCTTTTGGCGGGCTGCCGGGAACCCACTCGGCATGGCGGCTGCGAACGGTGGCCGGGGGCGGAGTGCCTCAGGGCGCAAGGCTTTCGAGCGAGGATAGCCCCCCATGCGCGCCAAACTGCTTGTCATCGGCGGCAAGGCCAACCGGGAAGAAATCAAGCTGAAGCTGCCTGCGATCGTCGGTCGCAGCCGCCAGGCGGGCGTTTGCATCGCGCACCCGACCGTCAGTCGTCAGCATTGCGAGCTCTACGAAGAAGGCGGCAAGATTTATGTCCGCGATTTGGGGTCGTTGAACGGTACGCTGGTGGCCGATTCGCAGGTGCAGCGGCTTTGCCTGGAGCATGGCGACACCCTCACGATCGGGCCGTTGACGTTTCAGGTCATTTACGAACACCTGGCAGCGCCGCCCGCTCCGAAGTCGGACGAAGACTCCGCCATTGGCGCCGCTCCGACCGAAGAGCTGGCCCAGACGATGGTGGACCTGCCGCGAATCGGTGCTGGGCGGCTCGAGGATCTCGCCGCTCCGACCGCTGATTTGAGCGACGACGACGGCTTTGACCTGGCTCTGCCGACCGAAGAGGTCGATCTGGGGGCGGTCGCCGAAGAACCGTTTCCGCCCAGTGATGACGTAATCGACAGGATCGGTGACGACGCCGAGCTCCGCTTGTTCGCCGGCGAACACGACGGTGATGCCGAGATCCCGGACCGCGCGGCGCTTGCCGAGCCGGATATCGACGCATTGTCGGCGGTCGACGACGATTCGTTCGAACTCGATACGCCGGAGCCACCCGCCGTGGAAACGCCGGCCGCGACCGTGGCCGAACTCCTCGGGCGTGCGCA
>CAZUBB010000121.1:11919-12641 GCA_964618485.1 uncultured Pirellulales bacterium | reverse complement strand
GCTGTCGCCGTGGGTGATGATGAGCCGGGAGCCACCGTGGCCGATGTCGAGGAACTCAATGTCGACGCTTCCGAACTTGCCGATGCAATTGGCGATGACGCCGATTTTGACTTGAGCCCGACGACGCCGGAGACGATGGAAGCGGACGCCGAGGATGATTTCCTCGCATTCTTGGGGGAGCCACCCGCGGCGCCGACGGTTGAGGTATCGACTCCCGGCGAGACCGCATTCGAAGAACCAGCCGCCGTCGCAGAACCGGAACCTTCACTGGAACCGGTCGCTGAAGATCCCGCGGGCGATATTGAGCTCGACTGGCTGAATGCCCCGGCAATTCGTGATGACGAAGGGGCGAAAGGGGGTGGAACGGTCGCATTTGATCCTTCGCAGGAAACGATCGACAACATTGACGACGCGACCGATGCGCTCTCGTTTGAAGACGTCGCTGGTGGCGACGCCGCTGCGCCGATCGTCGAGGTTCCGGTCGCGGAGACGCCGCCCGAACCCAAGAAGCAGAAGGCCAAACGTGGCTTCTGGCCGTTTGGTCGCAAGGGTAAAGCCGAGCCTGTTGCCGAAGAGCCCGCGGCGGAGCTGGATTTGGAATCGGTCGAAGCGGTAGCCAACGACGCCACGGCGGATCTGGTCGTTGAGCCGGAACTGGCAATTCCCGAAACGGTGGATGCAGCGCCCGTGGCCGCAGGGCCGGACGTCAGCAAGGCGGCCGA
>CAZUBB010000121.1:6392-11901 GCA_964618485.1 uncultured Pirellulales bacterium | reverse complement strand
GGAGCTGTCCTTCGACGACGACGCGGCCAGCGAAGCAACCGCGGTGGACATCAATT
Source organism: uncultured Pirellulales bacterium (assembly GCA_964618485.1). Classification (GTDB taxonomy): domain Bacteria; phylum Planctomycetota; class Planctomycetia; order Pirellulales; family JALHLM01; genus JALHLM01. The sequence goes on along the minus strand of CAZUBB010000121.1, from coordinate 11,845 downwards.
TCACGCGCGAGTTGGCGCACGAGAAAACGCTCGTCATCGAAGATTCCGCGGTCACGGACGTCTCCGCCGGCGAGAGTGACAAGGCAACCAAGAAGAAGCGTGGTTTCTTCTCCTTCGGTAAGAAAGCGAAGCCAGCGAAAACGGAAGAGTCGGAGGTAGCGCCCGAACCGATTTCCGAGATTTCGGACTCGCCGGCAGTTGCGGCGGCCGAAGTCTTGCCGGAAGAAGAGAAATCGGCGAAAGCCCCCGCCGCCGAAACTGCGAAGAAGCGTGCCTGGTGGCCGTTCGCGAAGAAGGCAAAGGCGACGGAATCGCCGGAGACGCCGCCCGAGGCGGTAGCGCCGAAGGCCGCTCCGGTCCCTGCTCCATTGCCGCCGCAGGGAGTATCTCCGAACCCCGAGTCGTTCGAGTTCTCCGCCGACGAGTTGATGGATTTGACCGCGGAGACAGCGCCGCCGGCGGCGACCGTGGCGCCTGATCCTCAAGCACTGGCGGCGGATGAGATTCTCGATTTTGAGCTGGACCTGCCGTTGCATGATTCGAGCGCGTCAATTCAGCCGATCGTCTCCGATGCGCCGCCTCCTGCGACCGGCGCCGATGACGACGACTTCCTCGATTTCCTGGCAGAAGAACTTCCTGGCGCAAAACCGGGACGCGGCGCAGGTTAATAATCGCTCCGCCGCATCGACCTGCGGCGTACGGACGTGATAGATTCACGTTGTCGACCCACGTCACTCAATATCACTTCTACGGCGGTCACGCGCCGGCGCGCTGTGATGAATGGATCCATGTTTTCGATTCGCGCCTTCATGGGGTTATTGATCGCACTCAGCGCTACGACCTTGTCCGCGCAGAAGCCCGATGCCCACCAAGCGGCGCGCGACCGTCTCGCGGAACTGGTGGCCAGCGGGGGAATCCAAGATCCGCGCGTCATCGATTCGATTCGCACGACGCAGCGCCATGAGTTCATTCCGACGAAGCAGCGCAAGCAGGCGTATTTCGACATGGCATTGCCGATCGGCCACGGGCAGACGATTTCGCCGCCCTTCGTCGTCGCTTATATGACCGAGAGCCTGGAACCGAAAGCGACCGACAAGGTGCTTGAGATCGGCACCGGTTCTGGCTACCAGGCGGCGATTCTCAGCCCATTGGTGGATGAAGTTTATTCCATTGAGATCGTGGAACCGCTCGGCGAGCGCGCCGCCGCGACGCTGAAGCGGCTCGGTTACGAGAATGTGATCACCAAGATCGGCGATGGTTATCAGGGCTGGGCGGAGCATGCGCCGTTCGACAAGATCATCGTCACCTGTTCGCCGGAGGACGTTCCGCAGCCGCTGGTCGATCAGTTGCGCGAAGGGGGCCGCATGGTGATTCCGCTCGGCGAGCGTTTTCAGCAGCTCCTGTATTTGTATAAGAAGGTCGACGGGAAGCTGGTCAAGGAGCCGCTACAGGCGACTTACTTCGTGCCCATGACCGGCGCCGCGGAAGCCGCGCGACAGGTGCTGCCCGACCAGACGCTGACGCCGGTCGTGAATGGCGACTTTGAGGCGTTCGACGCGGAGAAACGGATCCCCGAGGCCTGGTACTACGTGCGCGAGGCCGAGGTGATCGCCCGCGAAGGGGCCGACGCGGGGCACTTCCTGCGATTCCATAACGACACGCCGGGACGCGACGCGTTGAGCTTGCAGGCGATCGGTCTCGACGGCCGGAAAGTGAAGAAGATCCGCATGCGTTTTCGTTATCGCACGGAAAACGTCGAAACCGGGCCGGATAAGAGCCATTTTGCCACGCTCTATGTCAACTTTTTTGGCGAGGATCGGGGACCGATCCGCCAGGACGTACTGGGCCCTTGGACCGGCACCTCCGCCTGGAAGGAAAAGAAGGTCGACCTGGTCGTGCCGGTCAGCGCGCGCGGGGCGGTGATCGGCATCGGCCTCTTCGGCGCGACGGGCACGCTGGAATTCGACGATATCAGCGTGGAAGCGGTCGAGCTTCACGAAGCACGCGAGAAATAGCTCGCGTGCTCCGCAGATTGCGCGGCGCTGGCTTTACCGAATTAATTGCAGCAGTGCGTCGTCCCAGACGCCTTGGTCGATCGCACGTTGTTTGGCGACCCGCCGCACGATCGTGATCGCCGCAAGTTGATCATCGCTGCGCGGAATCTGCACTCGCCGTGACTTGTCCGGCGTCGTCAACGGCGCCGCCGGAGCGCCGCCGAAGCCGATCGAGTTCCGGACTTCGTTGAGGTCCGCCAAATCGATAATGCCATCGCCGTTGACGTCCCCGGCGCCGGTTCCGCCGAAGTTTTCGCGGACGAGAATCAAGTCTTCGAGATCGACTCGCCCGTCCTGGTTGGCGTCCCCGGGCAAGCGGTCATCGCTTCCCGGCGTGCCGCCGATGACGAAGCTCGTGCGCCAGGATGCTTTTTCGCTCCAAGTGGCCTTCTCGGCATGCGGATCCTTGAAGACCAGCGAATAGCCTTGCCCGTCGGTGATCGGGTACCAACTATCGTCAAACGTAAAGCTCAAGATCGTCTCGCCGAACGCGCCGGTGAGCGTGACTTCTTCGCCCGCGTTGCTCAAGCGGCCGGTGTATTCGCCGAGCACCGGCAGGCTCAGGCCGTAACGGCTCTCGAACGCGGCACGGTTCGCCACCAGCACGCCGCGGGAGCCTGGTGCGAGCTCTGTGTCGGGAAGGTCGCCGGTCACCCCGCTCGTGAACTTGACGCCGTTCAGCGAGATCGGTTCGCCGCTGATATTCTGCAGCTCGATGAATTCGTACTCGGAGGGGTCGAAGGCGCCGCCCGGCCCTGGCGCCGGGTTGTACATCACTTCAGTGACGCGCAACGGCAGCCCTTCGCCGACGACGAAGGTTGCTTCGGCCAGGCCGCTCCAGCTCGTGCCGTTATAGCTGCGCGCCCGCAGATTCACGTTGCGCTCGAGAACCAACGTCGCGGCCTTGCCGGTGATGTCGACCAATTCAGGAGCGAACAGGAAGTCCCCTTGCGCCGAGCTGAAGTTCTGGGCCTGAAAAGCCAAGACATTCCTGCCCGGACGGAGGAGATCCGAGAAGGCGCTCAAGTCCAAGATCTCGCCGACGGTCGCCTGGGCATCGGCGCGATCCGTCGTAGCGCCGCCGTTGTAGGTCCGGCCGCGCGCCGAGACGTTACGGAAAAAGATCTCCTGACCGTTCAGATAGGCAATGAAGCCGTCGTCATACCTGATCCGCAATCGGAGGGCCTTGTAGGCCGAAGGGTCTTCCATTTCGAATGGCAATCGCACGTAGACCGAGGCGTTAATTCCCTTCATCTCGGCGCCGAGGTCGGACTCGAAGTAAGGGGACAACGTGCCATCGTCGTCGAAGCCGATCCCCGTCGTGGCGGCCGACCAACTGGCGTCGTCGAAGTCGGGCTGCGTCCAGGTTGCGCCGAGAGCGTTGCTGGTTGGCACGAGATAACTAATGGCCGAACCGAGCGGCACGACTGCGCCGCCATCGGCCGGTTCGACGCGGATCGCGCTGGGGTTGATCGCGCCTCCCGGTAATCGCGGGTCGCTCCCGTCGTTCGTGTAGTAGATTGGGTTGCCGGTCGACAAAATGTCGAGGTTGAACGCTTCCGGCACTTCGCCCCCGGGGTGGCTGAATGACGGGGCGTACGGCCAGTTGCTGTCGATCCAGGCGGTTCGATTCCGCAGGAAGTTCTTGACGAAGTCGACTTCCTTCTGAAACGTGTTGCGTTCGTTGTAACCGTTCGGATTCGGCCAGACGTACGTGCCCAGGATGGGCCACTTCTGGAAGTTCCGGACCTGCGCCTCGTTGAGCAGATTGGTGTAGGCGTCGATGTCCGCCATCAGCGACTCGGTGGAGAAAATCCCCTGCCGCAATTCGGTCCAGCGATCGGTGTAGCGCTGCTGGAAGTTCGGATCGGCGAACAGCCGACGATACCAAGGGTAATCGCCGTCGCCGAGTTGCGCGTAATACCAACCGCTGGGGACGTCGCCGTTCAAATAGTTGGCGTTCCCCATCGAGAGGTTGTAGTCCCAGATCGGGCCCATCACCAGCTTACCGCCGCGGTCCTTGTACATGAATGTGCTGAGGCGGAAGCCGTCGATGTTCTTGGTCATCTCGACCATGATGTGATGGTCGATGAACGAATCGACGTCGATGTACTTGGCGTAACCGTTTACCGGGTCGGCGAAGTTGGCGCCGTACAGCGCGGTCTCGAACGCGTTCAGATAGCTGGTGATGTAAGCGCGTTGCGTCGAAGTGATGTCATCCTCTTTCGGCTCGACGAAGCCCAGCGTCTGCCCCTTGCTGGTGGTCATCCCGGAATCGCCGGGATCGAGGCGATCTTTCTTGAGGATGTAACCGCCGGTGATATCCGGCTCGACGATGTCTTCCGGCGTGAGCTCGGCGATGTTGACGCGCTCGGGATCGCGTTTGATTTTTTCCATCAGGATGTAAATACCCTGATAATCCGCCGCGTTGACTTCGCCCGATGGATTCGTGTACAGCTCGACGAATCGCACCCGCGGGGCGTATTGCCCCATCTCCCGGCTCCAGTCGTACGACAGCGCATTCTGCATCAGCGCCTTTTCCGAGTACGGCGCGTAGAGCACCCAATCGCCGTCCTCGGGCATGCCCAACAGCGACGCCGGCTGATCGCCCCCCGCCTCGTCCCAGAGTTCGAAGGCGAACTGCTTCTTAGGGAATTGAAGTGAACTGGAACCGCGCAGCTTGTAGGCGGCCCGGCCGTTGAAGTTGATTTCGCCGGTGAGTTTGGCACGGCCCGTTTCGTCGACATCGATCATCGTGGCGGCGACTTCGGTGTACGTGGACTCATTCGGACTACGGCCGTAAGTGTCGAGGATAATCAGCGGCAGGTTGGAGCTGAAGGACTGCACATCGCTCGCCAGCATCGTATAGCGGCTGACGGCCACTTCGCTGGAGAGGTACCCGTCGCGGACGGTGATTGCCCGGACGATCGTCGAGGCCGACGCCGTGATGGGGCCGGTGTAGAGGGTCGACGCCTCGGTCGGAGCGGTGTTATTGAGCGTGTAGTAAATCTTCGCGTCGGGCGTGACCGTGGTCAGCTCGACGGAAACGGCGCTCGTGTACACGCCGGACGGAATCGAATAGGTCGGCTCAGTCGCCAATCCCTCGAAGCCCTCGCCGTTACTCGCGCCGGGCGTGGGCGCCGCAAAGTACTGATAGTGACCGGCCGGCGCATCGAGATCGGTGCCGGAGAGCTTCGGCTGGAAGAAGAAATCGACGTCGTCGGCGGCCACGTTCAACCCTTGAACCGCCAGCACGTTCTCGCCTTCGCGCAACAGGTGCAGGTATTCCGAAAGATTGATCCGCTCGTTCGACAGGCCAAGCTCCGCGTCGCCGCTGGCAAAGTTCCAGCTCACGATGTCATGCACGTTGGTCGCGACGCCGGTCGCGCCGCTGAAACC